>NZ_JBIWEX010000005.1:0-201586 GCF_044762745.1 Psychrobacillus sp. NPDC096426
AGTGGGATGAAGTGAGACAGATGAAACTTCACAGCGCACGCGTAGCGTCGGTGAAGGTTCATCGCTCACCCCACGGAAAGCGTCCGCCCTGTAGCAAAAATCATTGCGGACATTTTTTTCAACTTGCTAAGACGCATTATCCCTAAAGAATAATATACCCATTGAGAAGCTTACTAAACAAATAAAAAAAATCGGTCATTCACATAAGAATGACCGATGTTTTTATTGTTTTGAGTTTGAAATTGCTTTTAACGATTCCAGTTCTTTTTCAGAACAATATACAAAATGTCCAGGCGTTACTTCTCGCATCGCAATTTCTTCTCCGTCTTGATAATTATGACTTGCAGGGTCATATGACTTACGTACACGAGTGCGCTCATAATCTGGGTCTGGAAGTGGAATAGCTGACAAAAGAGATTGTGTATACGGATGCAATGGATTCGCATATAATTCTTCTGCAGTCGCTAGCTCCACAAGTTTACCAAAATACATTACCCCGATACGATCAGAGATGTATTTTACCATTGATAAATCATGTGCAATGAATAGATAAGTTAACCCATTTTCTTCTTGCAATTCTTTTAATAGGTTTACAACTTGTGCTTGAATCGATACGTCAAGTGCAGAGATTGGCTCATCCGCAATGATGAATTCGGGATTTACAGCAAGCGCTCTTGCAATTCCAAGACGTTGGCGTTGTCCTCCTGAAAATTCATGAGGATAACGATCCGCGTGTTCACGGTTTAACCCGACCGTTTCTAAAAGCTCTATAACACGCTCTTTACGTTCTTTTGGATTTTTCACAAGTCCATGAATATCTAATCCTTCTGCTATAATATCCAGTACTTTCATACGTGGATTTAACGATGCATATGGATCTTGGAAAATCATTTGCATTTTACGATTGAATTCTTTTAAATCTTTTTTCGACTTTTTATCATGAACGTTTACACCATCATAGATTACTTCACCTTCTGTTGCATCATAAAGACGGATAATTGTGCGTCCAGTTGTCGATTTACCACAACCTGACTCACCAACAAGCCCTAATGTCTCCCCTTTATATATGTCGAAGCTGATGTCATCTATCGCACGAACTTCATTTGGCTTACCTTGATTGAAATATTGCTTTAAGTTTTTGATTTCTAGTAATTTTTCAGCCATTAGTAAGTACCTCCTTCCGTTCCTTTATAGTAGCGACTTCCCGGATATTTTTTCATACGCTCCATAATTGCTACAGGTGGATCTACTTGCGGAGCATCTGGGTGTAATAACCAAGTTGCCGCGTAGTGTGTATCACTCACTTTAAAAAACGGAGGTGTTTCCTCAAGGTCGATTTTCATCGCATAATCACTACGAAGAGCAAATGCATCTCCTACTGGAGGTGACAATAAATCCGGTGGTGTTCCTGGGATTGCATATAGTTTCTCTTCCGCTGTATCTAGTGACGGCATCGAACTTAGTAATCCCCATGTATACGGGTGTTGTGGGTTATAGAAGATTTCATCTACTGTTCCAATTTCTACAATTTTCCCACCATACATAACAGCTACTCTATCTGCCACATTCGCTACAACCCCAAGGTCATGTGTGATAAAGATGATCGATGTATTAATCTTCTTTTGTAAATCTTTCATTAGTTCTAAAATTTGTGCTTGGATCGTTACGTCCAGTGCAGTTGTCGGTTCATCTGCAATAAGAATTTGCGGATTACACGCTAGTGCAATAGCAATAACGATACGTTGACGTTGCCCACCAGAAAATTGATGTGGGTATTGCTTCATACGAGCTTCTGGTTTTGGCATACCTACTAGACGAAGTAAATCTACTGCTTCTTTAAGTGCTACTGATTTACTTACATTACGGTGCTTCAATATAGGCTCCATAATTTGTTTTCCTATAGGCATTGTAGGATTCAAAGAAGTCATTGGATCTTGGAAAATCATTGAAATGTCTTTTCCACGAATCTTTTGCATTTCTTTGTCTGTTAGTTTCGTTAAATCTTTACCGTTAAATAAAATATGACCATTTTTAAATTCAGAGCTATGTTCAGGCAATAAACGCATAATGGACTTTGTCGTTACTGACTTACCAGAACCAGACTCTCCAACTATTGCAAGTGTTTCTCCTTTTAATAAGTCAAAGTTAACGCCACGAATTGCTTTAACTTCACCTGCAAAAGTGTGGAAGGAAAGCTCTAGGTCTTTTACTTCTAATATTTTTTCCATTGTCGCTTTCCTCCTTTAGTCTTTCATCTTCGGATCAAATGCATCACGTAATCCGTCACCAAGTAAGTTAAATGCAATCATAAGTAAACTTATAATAATGGATGGATACAATAAAATATGCGGTTGGAATTGAATCAGCTTATAACCATCATTAATAAGAGTTCCTAGTGATGCATTTGGCGGTTGTAACCCTAATCCAATAAAGCTTAAAAAGGCCTCAAAGAAAATCGCACCTGGAATCGTAAACATTGTGTTAATAATGATTATTCCTAAAATATTAGGTAAAATATGTTTAGAAATAATACGACCATTCGTTGCACCTAAAGTTCTAGATGCCAATACAAATTCTTGGTTTTTAAATTTCAATACTTGTCCACGAACAATCCGTGACATACCAATCCATCCAGTAAGAGTAATGGCGATTATTATCGCTGTAAGCCCCGGCTTCATAAAGAGGAGCATGAGAATTACAATTACTAATGTTGGAATACCATATAAGATTTCTACAATTCGCTGCATAATATCGTCGACACGACCACCGTAGTATCCAGAAATACCACCAAATGCAACACCAATAACCATATCAATTAATGCTGCCATAAAAGCGATAAATAAAGAGATTTGCGTACCTTCCCAAACACGTGAGAACATATCACGACCTAAACCGTCCGTACCAAACCAATAATACGTATCGACTTTTTTTAACTCATACAAATCTACTTCTTTACCAGCCATTTTACCAACACCATCGAATATTCCCAGCTTTTCTAACCCCGGAACTTTTGGAGGCAAGTTCGCATGTGTAAGCGTTTGTGTTTCTCCATCATGAGGACTAATCATCGGTCCAACAATCGACATCACTAAGATAAATACTAAAACGAACATGCTAACAATCGCAGCTTTATTTTTACGAATTCGGAGCCAAGCATCTTGCCAAAAACTTAAACTAGGTTTCGTAATTCTTTCGGAATGGCTGCTATCGATATGAACTTTTTCAAACGACTCAGCAGGTAATTTTTTTATATCTTCACTCATTAATTACTACCTCCTGACAAACGAATACGCGGATCGATAATACCATAAAGAATATCTACTACGAATATTACAACAATTAAGAAAGCAGAGAAAAATAACGTTGTACCCATAATGATTGAGAAGTCATTAGACATAATAGACTTAACGAATTGTTCCCCGATTCCCGGAATTGCAAAAATCTGTTCTATTACAAGTGAACCTGTAAGCAATCCTGCAGCAAGTGGGCCTAAAACCGTTACAAGTGGGATTAAAGCATTACGTAATGCATGTTTAAATGCAATTTCGAATCCGCTAGCTCCTTTAGATTTAGCTAAAGTAATGTAATCTGAACTTAATACTTCGATCATTTCAGTACGAATAAAACGAGAAGCGGTTGCAAGTGGACCCATTGCTAATGCGATAGAAGGTAAAACGCTGGACATCCAGCCATCTTTCCATAAACCCACCGGGAATAATTTCCATTCAACAGCTAACCAATACTGAAGAAATGTTGCAAAAACGAAAGATGGAATAGATATACCTATGATAGCGATAAATGTACTACCATAATCCCATATAGAATTTTGTCGCAATGCGGCAATCATCCCTAAAACAATACCTATTAGTACGCCAAGTATCAAGCCTTGGGTTCCTAGAAGAAAAGATGGACCTAAGCGATTGATAATCAATTCTGTGACACTTGCATTTTTGAATTGGAATGAGTTTCCTAAATCACCTTTTGCTAAATTCAACATATACTTACCATATTGAACTGGGACAGGTTCATTTAATCCATATTTCGCTTCTACTATCTGTAGTTGAGAAGGGGATAGTTTTGAAGCAGAGCTAATCGGGGATCCTGGAAGCGCCTTCATTAAAAAAAACGTTGCTGTCGCAATCAGGAAAAACGTAATAAACATATAAAATACACGACGAATAATATATTTTGCCATCTTTGCACCTCCTAAATAATATTTTCCTATATTTTTTAAAACTCTACTAATATATATAATCAGATAAACTCTGTTATTGTCAAAGCTATATTTAAAAAATAAAATATTTGGTGAATTCAGATTCATTTAAAAAGAGAGTATATGGTCCAAAACGGATACCATATACTCTCAAACTATTTGATTTTACAAATTCACTAAATTAGTTTTTACCTTCGATATAAGCCCATTTGTAGCTATAGTCCCCACCGAATGGGTGTTTAACAATACCTTTAACATATGGCTTGATTAAGAACATTAAACCGCGTTGGTAGATTGGTGCAACAGCATAATCTTGGCCAACAGCAATTTTTTCTGCTTTAGCCATTGCTTCCCAACGTGCTTCAGGATCTAGAGCTAATGAACCATTAATATCTTTTAATAATTGATCATATTCAGGGTTTGAATAAGACATTTGGTTATTACCGCCACCAGTTTCCCATAAGCTTAGGAAAGTGAATGGATCTTGATAGTCAGGTCCCCATCCAGCAACTTGAATATCATAATTTTGACTTGTATCTAGATCTAAACGTACATTAAATGGTACTTCTTTAAGGGAAATTTTTAAACCTGGTAAGTTACCTTCTAATTGTGCTTTCAAGTACTCATCCATTTTTTTAGAAAGATCAGAGTCTCCTCCAAGAATTTCTAAAGTAAGTTCAGTAACGCCTAGTTCAGACAAACCTTTATCCCATGCAGCTTTCGCTTCTTCTACATTGAAAACAGCCATATCACCGTTTACATCGCGGAAGTCGTTTCCATCTTCATCAAATGCGAAATCTCTTGGAATGAAAGAGTACGCCGCTGTAGAACCATTAGCTAATACTACAGAAACTAAATCTTCTTTGTTGAATGCTTTTGAAATTGCTTCACGAATATTAACATTAGCAAGTGGAGTTTTTGCTCCATTACGTTCTTGGTTAAATTTAAAGTAGAAAACTGAAGTATCAGCTTCATGTGCTAGTTCTGGATCAGCAGCATATTGCATCGCATATTCACCAGTTAAACCAGCACGATCTTTTTCATCATTTGTATATAAGTTTACTGCTGTTTGTGTTTCTTTTACTACGTCATAATTGATTTGAGTAAGTTTTACAGAATCTTTATCCCAATATTGTTCGTTCTTTTCAAGCTTCCATGTTAATCCTGTTCCATCCCAACCAGTAAGTACGAATGGTCCATTGTACAACAATGCTTCCGAATTTTTCGCATAGTTTTCACCTTGCGCTGTAACGAATTCTTCTTTTTGTGGATAGAATGTTCCAAAAGACATAAGTGATAAGAAGTAAGCTGTTGGTTTTTCAAGCGTTACTTCTAATGTTTTTTCATCAAGCGCTTTAACCCCTAATTCAGTGTATTCAACTGTACCTTCTGAAATTTCTGTAGCATTTTTAATAACACCAGACATCATATATGGACCATATTCAGATGCAGAATCTGGGTTCATCGCACGTTTCCAAGCAAATTCAAAATCATTAGCTGTTACTGGAGATCCATCCGACCAGTTAGCATCACGTAATGTGAATGTATAAACTAGTCCATCTTCAGAAACTGTTGGTTCACCAGCTGAGATTGCAGGTTCAGCAACATTATCTTGATTTAAACGGTATAAACCTTCCATTACATTGTTTAGTATATCAAATCCTACTGCGTCAGATGCTAGTGCAGTATCCATTGATGGAATTTCAGCACCCATGATTAGGTTTAGAACTTGTTCTTCATCTACTGCTACTTCTTCTGTTGTTGCGTCTGTATCTTCTTTGTCTGTAGTTGTCTCTGTGCCTTCTTCTTTATCACCGCTACATGCAGCTAGAAAAAGAGCAACAACTAACATTAGGCTTAAAAGCCAAGCGAACTTGCTATTCTTCAAAAGAATAACCCCCTTTAAATAGTCAGAAAAATTCATTACAATAATCATTATACATTTTCCACGAAACTTGTACAGGTTTTTCTTTAATTTTTTTACAATTCAGTAACAAAATCATTACATAGACCTAACATTTGAGAATCATTGGCAACTAATTTGTTCATTTCTGACATTTTGAATTATCTAATTTTTGATTATTTTAAGTGAATCTTCTATAATTTATTTCGTCGAGGTGAATTATGAAGAAAAAATTTATTTGTTTTTTTAGCGCACAACTTATTATTTTCATCCTTATGCTTTTTGTATATGGTGATCTAACAATTACTTCATATACAAATATGTCCTTTTATATTGGTGGTTCTATTACATTTATTGGGCTAATGACGTATGTAGTTTCCGGTGGATTTTTCGATATTTTTGTGACAAGTACACGTAAAGTGTTCACACCTAAAAACATGAAAAAAACCGCGAGTGAAATGCGATTGCCTTCTGAGGTCTTCTCATTTCCATATAAGCCAATATTCTTTTTAGGTTTGTCTTGTTTAGTTTGTATGGGCATTGCTTTAGTTATTTATTATGCTTGATTTTTTCGTTTCTTCTATAATATAATTAGCAAAACAAAATAATTAAGCTTTGACGAAGAAAAGTACATTTAACTCGGTATGTCAAGAGATTCTGTGGTTGGTGCAAACAGAACATACTTTAAATGGAATGGGCTTCTGAGCAGTGTATGTGAACCCATAGTAGCATATGCCGTGTCCTTCACGTTAAGAAGAAGAGTGGCTAATTATTTTTTAGCAAGCTGGGTGGTACCACGGATTTTACATCATTCGTCCCTTTTTTAGGGATGCATGATGTTTTTTTATTTTACAAATTAACTTAGGAGGAAAAAACATGAAAAAAATCTTTTCAGGCGTACAGCCAACGGGGATTATTACGCTCGGCAATTACATTGGTGCATTTAGACAATTTACCGCTTTACAGGACGATTATGAATGCGTCTTTTGCATTGTCGATCAACATGCGATCACCGTTCCACAAGATCCGGAAGAACTCCGCAATCATATTCGCTCTCTTGCTGCTTTATACATTGCAGTAGGAATCGATCCAGAAAAATCGACATTATTTATCCAGTCAGAAGTACCAGCACATGCACAAGCTGGATGGATCATGCAATGTATTTCATATATCGGTGAGTTAGAAAGAATGACGCAATTTAAAGACAAATCAACCGGAAAAGATGCTGTTTCAGCTGCATTATTAACGTATCCACCATTAATGGCTGCAGATATCCTTTTATACCAATCAGATATAGTACCTGTCGGAGACGACCAAAAACAACATGTTGAATTGACACGTGATTTGGCGGAAAGATTTAATAAGAAATACGGAGAAGTACTGACGATTCCTGATATCCAACTTCCGAAAAACGGAGCACGTATTAAATCGTTACAAGACCCATTGAAGAAAATGAGTAAATCAGACCCAAATAACAAAGCGACGATCCGCCTACTCGATACACCAAAAGAAATTGAAAAGAAAATAAAAAGTTCAGTAACAGATTCTGAAGGAATTGTTGCATATGATCTTGAAAATAAACCAGGCGTTTCGAATCTCCTAACTATTGAAGCAGCTTTGACGAACGTATCAATAGAAGTACTTGTACAAAAATACGAAGGAAAAGGCTATGGAGATTTCAAAGCTTCAGTAGCTCAGGTTATTATTGATCATCTAGCTCCAATACAAACACGATACGAGGAGTTACTTAATTCATCAGAGTTGGACGATATTTTAGATCATGGTGCGGAAAAAGCAAACGCTTTGGCAAATGCAACATTAGTTAAGATGGAAGCCGCAATGGGCCTCGGAAGAAGACGATAATCGTTAAAGCTAAAAATGATCCACATAGCATAATAAATTCCTTTGACTGAAGCATGTACACGAACACAGAATTCAATGAATAACCTAAAGATAAAAAGTTTAAGAATAATACTAAGTGAGAGCAACTAATAACTGCAATTCCATAACTAATTAAAAACAATACAATTCTCATATGTATCACATCCTTCTTAAACCATATGAAAAACCGTTCCTAAACTTTCGTCTAGGAACGGTTTTTTATTAATTATTTTGTAGATTTAACTCCAGTATCAGCAACTAATTCAATGTCTTGTAGTTCAGTTGGATTAGCATAGTCAATATTGTAGTTTTTCACCCGTTTGTTTACCGGTACTAACTCGTAACGATACATTAGGGGAATTACTGGTGCTTCTTCAGCCATATATTCTTGCCATGCACGGAATTGTTTTGCACGGTAATCAGCATCAAATGATTTTGCTGAGTCAATATTTGTTAACGTTTCTTCTAGGAAATCTGAAGTGAAACGGCTATAGTTATATTGAGAATTTACTGAGTATAAACCACCTGGAGAAGGGTTAGAACCTGTACCCCATGCAGCAATGAAAATATCGATTTCCGGATCATCCGCTTTTACTTTATCATAGAAACTGTTAAACTCAATCGTACGTCCGGTTGTTAATGATACATTTAAACCAACGTCTTTCCAGTTTTGTAAATAGAACTGAGTAATATCTTCTGCAATTTCATCACTTGCCATTGTAGCAAATTTGATTTCAAGTGGTTTTCCGTCTTTACCTTCACGGATACCATCACCATCAACGTCTTTGTAACCAGCTTCATCTAATAATGCAGCTGCTTTGTCTGGGTCATACGTATAGCCTTCTAAAGATCCATCATAGAAAGATGCGAACACTGGTGGAATTAATGAGTTAGCACGTTCACGTAAACCAACGTAGTAAACTTCTGCTACTTGCTCTACATCAATTGCATAACCCATTGCTTGGCGTAATTTTACATCGCCCATTTTTGAACCTTCTAGATCCATTTTAACTTTACCATTTTCATAATCGTACTTACCTAATTTAAAGCCAAGGTATTGATAGTAAAGCTCTTGACGGCCTAATACATCGATATTATCAAAGTTTTTGATTTCTTCCATTTTTGTAGCCTGGAAGTATGAAGCAATATCGTATTCCCCTTGTTGCATAGCTACTGAAATAGAACTTGATGGTACAACTTGAACGATAACACCATCTAATTTTGGTTTGCCCTTCCAGTAATGTTCATTGGCTACAAATTGAACAGATTCTCCCGGTACAATTTTATCATATTTGAACGCACCTAAAGTCACAGGATTTTTACGAACCACATCTGATTCTTCTAATTTTGCTATTGGAATATCTTTTAATACATGAGTTGGTGCTGCATAAGTCCATAATCCATCCCCACCACTAAAAATTGCAGGTGATAATTCTTTAAATGAAATTTCTAAAGTTGTGTCATTCACTTTCTTAAGACCCGAAATTGTGTCCGCTTTACCGTCATGGTATTCTTCAATACCGATAATATTTTGCAAATCTGTATCATAACGAACACCTGTATAATCTTTGTGACCGATAATTAAATAAGATTGGATTAAATCTTCGATTGTAAGTGGTTCTCCATCAGACCATTTTACACCATCACGAATTTTTATCGATACTTTGTTATTATCTTGATCAACTGTCATACCGGCAATACCTTCATCAGTTAACATGAAATCTCCATCTGTTTCAAAAAGCGAGTTACTTGCATATTGCATAATCTCAGCATCAAATCCATCCTCATATAATTCATATGAGAAAAGTCCTTTGAAAGGCTCATCTTTAACAAGTGCAATTTTTAAAATACCTCCACTAATTGCATCCCCATCATTTGTAACTTCTTTTGGGAATAATGCAGAATCATCAGTTACTTCCTCCGCAACTTCATCATCTTTGTTATCTTCTTCTTTGGTAACTTCTTCTTTTTTAACTTCATCAGTGCCTTTTGCAGGTTCTTCGCTATCCTTGTTACATGCACCAAGTACTAGCATGAAAGCTATAAGTACCGCAAGTAGAGTCCAAAGCTTTTTGTTCATTTCTATTTCCTCCTTTTTATTCTCTATTATTTCTATATCAAACGGTAAACGTTTAATACCAAATTCGTATTGGTTCTATCCAAGACGTTGTTTCGCATCTGCCGAACGGCGTAATGCTTGCCCTACATAATTGATCCCTAACATCATAAGTAAAATAAATATAGATGCAGGTAACCATACCCACCACTTTTCTTGTAATACAAGTGGATTACTCGCATAGCTTATTAATGTTCCTAAACTTGGAGTCGAAGGTGGTAACCCAAACCCAAGATATGATAAGCCAGTTTCAATTCCGACGTTTCCAGCAAAATTTAATGTCATTTCTACAATTAGTATCGAACTTAAATTTGGCATTATCTCTTTAAAAATTATTACGAATCCGTTAGTTCCAAGCGTTTTTGACGCATTAACATAATCACGCCGACTTTCAGATAATGCCTTACTACGTACTAGTCGTGCGGTAGGTGTCCAAAGGAAAACACTCATTATCATGATGAACACTGGAATCGTATATTTAGGTACAATTGTAACGAATACAATTATTAACATCAGTGATGGTATTGTAATGAAAAAGTCGATAATTCGCATAAAAAGATTATCAATCCACCCACCAAAATAACCACAAATTAAGCCGACAACAATACCGAATATTCCCGTTATAATCGTAATGGAAATGGCGATTGCTATTGAATTCCGCGCTCCAATTATTAGCTGGCCAAGAATAGCTTTTCCCCCTTGGTCGGCTCCTAAAAAGAATTTATCGCCAGGTGGTGCATATTTATCTCGTAAACTAACTCGCATGAGCGTTTCTTGATCTATAAAACGCCAAGCCCATATAAAAACCCCTACAATGACAACTATTAATGCTATAAGTGAAAACATTGCTAATTTATCTTTTTTAAACTCTCGAAAAACAACTTGCAACCCCGTTACAGGAGCGCTTACTTCTACTTTTTCTTTACCATTCGTTTGAGTATTCATGCTTATTCACCTCTCCTTAACATATGATTCATCTATTCTATCCTTATTCTTGGGTCAACAATGCTCATGATAATATCGGATAGTAGACTACCTAATAATGTTAAGAAACCAAATAACATAACAAGTGCTGTAATTACACTATAATCACGTGACGCAATAGATGAAATAAATAGCTGTCCCATACCTGGATAACCGAAGATTGTTTCAATGAAAATAGATCCACCTAATAGTCCAGTTATTGTAAAACCTAAGAAGGCAGCTATTGGAAGTAATGAGTTTCTAAAAATATGTCTAGAATATACTTTTTTTATTGGAATACCTTTACTTCGTGCTGTTCGCACATAATCTTGGCTTTTAGAATCAATGACTTCCGAACGCAAGTACTGAATAACGCCAGTAGTTGCTAATACTGCATAAGTTATCGCTGGTAACAACATATGGTAAAGTTTGCTCCATATGTAACCGAAAGTTCCAGCGTCGTATTTAATATCTACGCTACCGACAGTTGGGAACCAATGTAATTTATAACCGAAAAGAAATAAGAAAATTAAAGATAAAACAAATGTCGGAATTGCATATACTACAAAGCTGTACAATACGACTGCTTTATCTACTAGTGTGTCTTGATAGCGACCTGCTAAAATTCCAAGTGGAATTGCTATTGCATATAACAAAATGACGCTTACTAAAGATAGCCAAAAAGTATTTAAAGCACGTTCACCGATTAAACTAGATACTTTCATCTTATATGTGTAACTTTTCCCGAAATCTCCTTGCACTGCATTTATCATCCAACGCGCGTACTGTTCATACCAAGGGTCATTTAACCCCGCTATCTCACGAAGTTCATCAATTCGCGCAGGATCTGTTTCCGGAGTAATCATCCCTGTAAAAGGATCTCCTGGCATTTGTTTAGCCATAATGAAAATTAATAAACTTAAAACAAGTAGCTGAGGAATCATAATTAAAGTACGTCTTACGATTGATTTCCACATATTACATGCCCCCCTTCTCATGAGCACTCATTGCTACAAGATGTGTATCCGTTAATCTTTTCAAATCATATACTCTACCGTTTTCATCATAGTAATTTTTATGGTTTACCGCATAGTTTGCTTCTACTTCGATTCGTTCCTTCTTTCGCTCTTCTCGCCCTACTGGATTTACATCCGGAATTGCAGATAGTAATCGCTTCGTGTAAATATGTTGTGGATTCGTATAAATATCTTGACGATTTCCCGATTCAACGAAGCGTCCTTTGTACATGATCGATATATAATCACACATATGCTTCACTACCCCTAAATCATGCGAGATAAATAAATAACTCAATCCGAATTCTTGCTGAATATCTTTCATAAAATTCAATACTTGTGCTTGAACGGAAAGATCTAATGCAGAAACCGGTTCATCCGCAATAATGAGCTTTGGATTACAAGCAATTGCTCGAGCAATACCAATACGTTGTTTTTGCCCCCCAGAGAACTCATGTGGATATTTCAATTTTGCATCTTCGTTCATCCCAACAATTGCAAGTAATTCATTTATTCTACGTTTTTCCTCATCCGGTGAAAGTTTCAAAAAGTTTCGGATTGGCTCTGCAATGATGTCTTGCACTCTTTTACGAGGGTTTAAACTAGAATGTGCATCTTGGAAAATCATTTGTATATCTCGATTGTAGGATGATCTACGCCCTCTGCGATTATGTGTAACATTTTTTCCTTCGTACATAATACTTCCAGAAGTGATTTTTTCTAACCCTATAATCGATTTACCTGTGGTCGATTTTCCACATCCTGATTCACCAACTAAGCCATACGCTTTTCCTTTTTCAAATTCAAGTGAAATTCCATCTACTGCTGTTACTTGGTCTACTACTGTATTGAAAAATCCTCCACGAATTGGATAATATACTTTTAAGTCATTTATTTGCATAAAACTCATTGTGCAATTCCTCCTTCTTCACTTTCAAAATGAAAGTGTTGCCAACAAGTACATCTGACTAGATGACCCGGAGAAACTTCGTGCATCGTTGGATTTTCTTCATGCATTCCTTCTGAAATCCATGGAATACGTGCTGAAAATCTGCAACCTGTTCTTGGCAAATTGGTTAGAGATGGAACAATTCCTTGAATAACTTGTAACTTCTCATTCTCGCTATTCATTTGTGGTATCGAGTTGAATAGTGAGCGTGTATATGGATGCAACGGATTGGCAAATAACTCTTCTACCGATGCTTCTTCGATAATTTGACCAGCATACATAACGGCAACTCGGTCTGCTACTTCTGCTACAACTCCTAAGTCATGCGTTATTAAAACAATTCCTGCTCCGGTTTCTGCTTGCAAATCTTTTAATAAATCCAAAATTTGTGCTTGTATCGTCACATCTAGCGCGGTTGTTGGTTCATCTGCAATGATTATATTTGGTTTACAGGAAATAGCGATTGCAATAATGACCCGTTGTCGCATTCCACCTGACAATTGATGTGGAAATTGTTTCGCAATTCGCGCCGGATTAGAAATTCCAACTTGCGTTAGCAACTCTAAAACACGTTTATCTCGTTCCTCTTTAGACATTTTTGTATGAAAGGCTAATCCTTCCTCAATTTGATCGCCAATTCGCATTAACGGATTCAATGCAGAAAGTGGGTCTTGGAAAATCATACCAATTTCTTCCCCACGTACTTTGTTAAACTTCTCTTCATCTAGCTTCGCAAGATTTATCCCGTTATAAATGATTTCTCCTTCTACTCTCGTCTTGTTATGATCATGAAGTCCAATAATCGATGTCGCTAGTGTTGACTTGCCACAACCAGACTCACCAACTATGGCTAGTATTTCGTTTCTCTTGAGTGAAATTGATACGCCATCGACTGCATCAAAATATGTATCCTTTACCCGAAAACCAGTATGTAAATTATTAATCGATAAAAGTTGCTCTGTGCTGTTCAAATTATTTCTCCTTTCATGCAATCGATTATTTTTTACTAAAAAATTTAACACTTCCAAATAATTTAATTGTTACACTTTTCAGTTTTGTTACTTGTATTACAAAGTCTATTACAATATCTTTACAATCGCAATATTTATTTTTTGTCAATTCCCTTTATTTACTCTTTTCTGAAAATTAATAGTAAGGTGAAAACACGATGTTTTCAACGGTTCTAGCCTGTAATAAATAATTTTAAATTTTTTAAAAATAATGAATGTGATAGCATTTTTCGACATATTATATCAACAAAATACCAATCATTATGCTACAACACTATTAAACTAACGCTTCAAACCATTAAAATATTAGATACAAAAAAAGCACTTCCAAATTTTAACTTGGAAATGCTTTTGGCTTATCTTTATAATTTTTTAAATAAAATGCTTGCATTATGTCCACCAAATCCTAGCGAGTTACTCATCGCAAACTCAATTTCTGCTTTTCTTGCAGCATTTGGTATATAATCTAGATCACAATCTGGATCGGGAGTTTCTAAATTCATCGTTGGTGGTAAAATACCTTCTTTTAAAGCAAGCACGGTGAAAATTGCCTCTACGCCGCCTGCTGCACCTAATAAGTGACCAGTCATCGATTTGGTAGAGCTCATCGCAAGTTCATATGCATGTTCTGCAAAAACAGATTTCACGGCCATCGTTTCAAACTGGTCATTGTAAGGAGTGCTTGTTCCGTGTGCGTTGATATAATCAACTTGCTCTGGGCTTATACCTGCATCATCAATTGCTTGTTGCATCGCACGAGCAGCACCTTCTCCTCCAGGAGCTGGAGCAGTAATATGATGCGCATCACCAGTAGATCCGTATCCGATGATTTCTGCATAAATTTTTGCTCCACGAGCAATTGCATGCTCATATTCTTCTAGAATAACAATTCCTGCGCCTTCGCCAATGACAAATCCATCACGATTTGCATCAAATGGTCTAGATGCTGTTTGTGGATCCGTATTTAATGTTAGTGCAGTGTTTGAGCAAAATCCTGCTACGGACATATGCGTAATTGGTGACTCAGCTCCTCCTGTAATCATTACATCTGCATCGCCACGCTCAATTACTTTAAATGCATCACCAATTGAGTTTGTTCCCGATGCACATGCAGTTACTGAACATGAATTAATCGCTTTTGCACCAAAATGAATGGATACTTGACCAGCAGCCATATCTGGAATCATCATCGGTACAAAAAACGGACTAACACGACGAGCGCCTTTTTCTAAAAATACACGGAACTGATTTTCATATGTCTCCATTCCACCAATACCAGAACCAATCCAGACACCAGTGCGAAGGCCAAGCTCTTCTGTAATCGTTAAATTAGCATCTTCCACAGCCATGATTGAAGCTGCAAGTGCATAATGAGTGAAACGATCCATTTTTCGTGCTTCTTTTCTTTCAATATATTTCTCTATATCAAAGTCTTTTACTTCTGCTGCAACTTTTGCTGAGAACTGACTTGCATCTAGTCTTGTAAGCATACCTACGCCAGACTTACCTTCTTTAATACCAGACCAGGTCGTCTCTATATCGTTACCAAGCGGTGTAACAGCTCCAATGCCTGTTACTACAACTCTACGTTTCGTCATGAATATTCATCCTTTCAGCAGTTATTTATTTATCTTCCCCATTTTAACGTGATGGCGCCCCAAGTTAGTCCGCCACCAAAACCGACCATAACGAGTATATCATCGTCTTTTATTTTGCCGTTATCTACTTCTTCTTTTAAAGAAAGTGGAATGGAAGCCGATGAAGTATTTCCATACTTATGAATCGTTTTAGACATTTTTTCTTCTGGTAATGCTAATCTTTCTCTCGATGCTTCCATTATACGAATATTCGCTTGGTGAGGGATTAACATATCAATATCTTCTTTGGAAAGTCCCGCTTTCTCTATCACATTAACCGCAGATTCACCCATTTGTCTAACAGCAAATTTGAACACTTCGCGTCCATTCATAGATAAATATGGACCATCTTGGAATAAATGTTTTCCACCGCTTCCAGCAGCGCCTAGCTCGAATGATAAAATTCCACGACCTTCTGAAACTTTACTAACTACTGCCGCTCCTGCTCCATCTCCGAATAATACTGCAGTATTACGATCTTCCCAATTCGTAATTTTAGAAAGCTTTTCTACACCTACTACAAGTACATGTGAATACGTATCAGATTCTACAAATTGTTTTGCAGTAACTAAACCATACATAAAACCAGCACAAGCTGCCGAAATATCCATTGCCGCAGCATTGGTTGCACCTAATTGATCTTGTAGCATGGAGGAAACACTTGGAAACGGATAATCTGGTGTAACAGTCGCTACTAGAATAAGTCCAATTTGTTCAGGTGAAATTCCTGCATCTTTAATTGCTTCTTTTGCTGCTTCAAATGCTAAATGCGATGTATTTTGATCATCGCCTGCTATTCTTCTTTCTTCTATTCCAGTTCTTGTTCGAATCCATTCATCTGAGGTATCTACCATTTTTTCAAGGTCTTCATTTGTCAATACTTTTTCAGGTGAGTATGTTCCTAACCCAATAATTCCTGCATTCATGAAAGTTCCCCTTTTCTTATAATCTATTATTAGTACCTGGTAATAATAATAACGAATTTATGTACATTTTTCAACAACGGAGTTTCCTTCTTTAAATATTCTTTTGTAAAATTCTTTGTTATGGTATGATACATATAGTAAAAATTAGCGCTTCGAGGTGAAATTTCATGCAATATATTATGACATTTGTTTGGTCAGCAATTTTAGTTTCTATGTTAAATTATGTAGTAAGTTCTGTACAAGCAGTACCATTTGTATTTGAAAATGGACTTATCATGTCTGTACCTGTTGCAATTATGATTTTTATCATTGCTGCAATTATTCCAAACGATCCACTTCCAAAAGAACAACACTAAAAAACAGCTCCCCGAAATTGGGAGCTGTTTTATTTTTGCTTTTGGAAATAAAAGAACCACTGGTGAGCAGGTATCTTGCGATTCGAAGTGTGTATCTTGCGATTACTTAATAATTAGTTCCCCATCTTCAGTTGAGGCAATTACTGTTCCACCCGGAAGTACCGTGCCTCCGATTAATAATTTAGCTACCGCTGTTTCTAAATGTCGTTGAATGAATCTTTTCAATGGTCTTGCACCAAACGCCGCATCCGTGCCTTCATCTACAATCCATTTAATAACCGAATCTTCCACTTGCAATGTGATTTCTTGTTCAAGCAAACGATTTTGTAGCTGTTTCACATATTTCTCTGCAATTTTTTCAAAATGATAGGTAGTGAGTGAATGGAACATAATAATGTCGTCCATACGATTTAATAGCTCGGGTTTGAAATGTTCACGTAGAGCGGCCATTACTAATGCCTCTTCCTCTTCACCAACAACACCTGTTGTACTTGCTAAATATTGAGAACCTATATTGGAAGTTAAAATAACAATTGTATTTGTGAAATTAACGATTCGTCCTTGACTATCCGTGATTCTTCCGTCATCCATTAATTGCAATAAAATATTCGCAACGTCTGGATGCGCTTTTTCAATCTCATCCAGTAGGACAACCGAATATGGATTTCTACGCACTGCTTCAGTTAATTGACCGCCTTCTTCATAACCAATATATCCTGGAGGTGCACCAACTAATCTAGAAACACTATGTTTTTCCATATACTCGGACATATCGATTCGAATAAAATGCTCTTCTGAATCAAATAAATTCGCAGCAAGTGATTTAGCAAGTTCCGTTTTCCCAACACCAGTAGGACCTAAAAATAAGAAAGAACCAATTGGTTTATGCGGATCTTTAATACCTGCTCTTGCACGCCAAACCGCTTCTGTTACTAATTGAACTGCTTTGTCTTGACCGACTACTCTTTCTCCGAGCGTCTCCTTTAGACGGAGCAATTTTTCGCGTTCTCCTTCTACCAGTTTCGTCACTGGAATTCCTGTCCATCTAGAAACGATAGAAGCAATTTCTTCTGCGGTTACTTCTTCTCGCAATAATCTATTACTTGCGTCTTCGTTAACTTGTTCCTCGTAAGCATGTAATTCTTTTTCTAATGTCGGAATTTTCCCATGACGCAGTTCTGCTGCTTTGTTTAAATCGTATTTATTTTCCGCATCTTCTAATTCTCTACGATATCGGTCTAATTCTTCTCGTTTTTGTTGAATTACTTGAATGGATTCTTTTTCTTCTGTCCATTTATTGCGCATCTCACTAGAGGATTGCTCCAATTCTTTTAAGTCTTCACGTAAATTTTCTAGGCGTTTTTGACTTGCAGCATCTTTTTCTTTCATTAATGCTTGTTCTTCAATTTGCAATTGCATCATTTTTCTTGTTACTTCATCGAGCTCTTGTGGCATCGAATCTATTTCTGTTCGAATCATCGCGCACGCTTCGTCTACAAGGTCAATTGCTTTATCGGGTAAAAATCGTTCTGTGATATATCGATTCGAAAGTTCCGCTGCCGCCACAATCGCACGGTCATGAATGCGGACACCGTGATGTAGCTCAAAACGTTCTTTTAATCCGCGCAAAATAGATACGGTATCTTCTACGGATGGTTCTCGCACTAATACTTGTTGGAATCGTCTTTCAAGTGCAGGATCTTTTTCTATATACATGCGATATTCATCTAATGTCGTAGCACCGATACAATGCAGTTCACCGCGTGCCAGCATCGGTTTTAACATATTGCCTGCATCCATCGCACCATCCGTTTTACCAGCGCCTACTATTGTATGAATTTCATCGATAAATAAAATAATTTGCCCTTCGCTATCTTTCACTTGTTTTAAGACAGCTTGCAAACGCTCTTCAAATTCTCCTCGATATTTCGCACCAGCTATAAGGGAGCTCATATCAAGCTCGAAAATTTCTTTTTCTTTTAATCCTTCTGGTACGTCTTTTCGAACGATTCGTTGTGCTAATCCTTCGACAATAGCCGTTTTCCCAACACCTGGTTCTCCTATTAACACTGGGTTATTTTTTGTTTTTCTTGATAATATTCGTATAACATCTCTAATTTCTTGGTCTCGACCAATAACTGGATCCATTTTCCCTTCTTTAACAGCCGTAACTAAATTACGTCCGTACGTTTCTAAAGGGCTTTTTTCATCCTGTTGTTTCATTTGCATAACCAAACATCTCCTTTTTGAAATTGTTTGACCTTCTTTGACTAATTCAATTATAATATCCTTTTGTGAAATTTGTAAAGAAATGTGATCTTAACTCGATACATATAGTGAATATGCTATTATTATCCTAGCAATGGAAAGGTTGTGATTTTATATGGACGATAATACTTCAACACCCCAAGGTATTTATTCATTATTTGAACAATTTGGTTCCATTCATAAAATAGAAAAAAATCGCCCTGTTTTCCTTGAAGGAGAACGTTAGGAAGATGTCTATCTTATCCAGTCAGGCTCTGTCCGAATAACGAAAGATACAGAAAGTGGCCAAGTGTTAACTATTCGCATTGCAGGTCCAAATGCTTTTATCGGGGAAACTTCTGTTTTTTGCGAAGTTATTTATCATTCCGTTTCAGCACACACGAATGAACCCACTCATTTACTAGTAATACCCCGTGATCAGCTCGAAAAACTCTTATCTTCCTCTTCCTTGCTAATAATAGAATGGATGAAAGTTATTCAAACACATAACTTAAAAAATGAAACTCGCTTTAGAGACTTATTGTTGCATGGCAAAAAAGGGGCGCTCTATTCTACGCTAATTCGTATTACTAACACATATGGTGTAGAACAAATGGATGGTAGCGTGATAATCGACTATGCCTTAACAAATCAAGAATTAGCAAACTTTTGTGCTACGAGCCGAGAAGTAGTTAATCGAATGCTAAATGATTTAAAAAAGCTTGGCATCATTACGTTTGTTAAAGGGATTATTACCATACATGATTTGCATTTTCTACGAACCGAAGTAGAATGCGACAATTGCCCATTACATATTTGCCGGATTGATTAATTAACGCACTTTTCATGCTTTCGCTTATGATGAGTGCTTTTTGATTTTTGTTTGGTTGCTCTTTACCATTTAGTTCCTAAAACGAAGCAGTTCTTCCCGTAAAAAAGCGCAAGGCGATCTAAGAGATGCCTTGCGCTTTTTCTATTTATCTAATACCAAGAGCGATTTTTGCGTATCTTGACATATTTTCTTTTGACCATGGTGGATTGAAGACGATGTTTACTTCTGTTTCTTTTACTTCTGGTAATTCACCTAGGGCAGTTTTTACTTGATCCACAATCATCGGTCCCATTGGACAACCGATAGATGTTAGTGTCATTGTAACGTTTGCCGTACCTTCTTCCGTCAAATCTACATCATATACTAAACCTAAATTGACAATATCAATGCCTAACTCAGGGTCAATAACATTTTCAAGTGCAGCCATCATGCTGTCTTTCATATCTTGATTCATTTGAAATCCTCCTTTATCACTTTCATTCATCATAACAAACTAGTGTATTTATGCCAAACTGTTTGCAAACCATTTCGTTGCTGCTAACATCCCTTTACGTGATACGGCATGTCCTGCTGATTTTTCTTTCATAAATTCGATCGAGTGATTTCCAAATTCTTCTTCCAATATTTTAATAAACTGAGCGGTAGGTGCAAAAGGTACAACTGAATCCTTTTCCCCGTGCCAGAAAAACAGCGGCTTGCCTTTTAGTTTTTCCATTTGGTTTGTTGCGTCGAACGTAGCTAGAGTATCAAGCATATTTTTTCGTTCTTCCGCATTTAATGGTATTTGAAAGCCTTTTTGCTCCACTTGTTCCATCTGTGCTTTCGCAAGCTCCACATAACCTGGAGTTCCCATCAAGATGACCGCTGCATCTATCCAAGGATAGGAAGTTAAGCAACCAAGCGTTGTAATACCACCCATGGAAGTACCAGCAATCCCAATTTTCTGATTGGTTATATAGCCACGTTTTTGTAGTTCTTCTCTTAAAATGCCCACTTCTTCTATCGAAGTTAATACCGTTTCCCAAAAACGTAGGCTTAACTCGACTTGATCTAATTGTTCATCTCGTTCTCCGTGTAAGTGGGCATCTGGTAAAATGACACGACATCCATCGTGGACTAATTGATAAGCATAATGGAGATTATGTTCTTTTGCGCTTTCAAAACCGTGTAGAAAAAGAACGATTGGTGCATTATTTTGCGTTTCTTCATGATAAATATGTAATAAAGGAATATTCCGCCAGGATTCTTGTTGTACAATCATTTTACTTCCCCCACCTTTTTGTATATATTATTATTTTAACAAAGCAATTCAAAATTTACAAAAAGCATAAACTATACATTTTGACCTTCTTATATGAACACGATACACTTTATATAAGAATAGAAGGGAGTTTTTCAATTGCAACGTCATTTAATAGTATTAGATCTAGATGGAACTTTATTAACAGATGAAAAGGTTATTTCGAACAAAACGAAAAACACACTTCTTCAAGCAAAAGAAGAAGGCCATGAAGTAATGATTGCAACTGGAAGACCGTATAGATCGAGTGAAATGTATTATAAAGAGCTTGGTTTAACAACACCAATTGTCAATTTTAATGGAGCATTTGTACACCACCCTATGAATAAATCATGGCAAACTGTACATAAACCAATCGAATTGAAAGTCGTAAAGGAAGTAGTCGAGGCTGTAGAAAGCTACTCCATTAAGAATATGCTTGCAGAAGTGCTAGATGACGTCTACTTACATTATCATGATGAACAAATGATGTCTGCATTTGCATTAGGGAATCCTAACATTACGACCGGTGATTTACGTACTTTTTTACAAAAAGATCCTACGAGTTTACTTATTCATGCGGAGGAAGATTCGGTCGATTTAGTCCGTAAACATTTACGCGATGTCCACGCAGAAGTAATTGATCACCGTAGATGGGGTGCGCCGTGGGATGTGATCGAAATTGTTCGCCACGGGTTAAACAAAGCGGTTGGCTTATCTCATGTCTCCTCTTATTTAGGCATACCTCAAGAACGAATTATTGCTTTTGGAGATGAAGACAATGATTTGGAAATGATTGAGTATGCAGGAGTTGGGGTTGCAATGGGGAATGCAATCAAACCATTGCAAAATATCGCAAACGAAATAACGAACACAAACAATGAAGATGGAATAGCAGATTTCTTAATAGAGAGATTAAAATTAAAGCAAATAGCATTTTAGGGGGATAAAAGATGAAATTATATGCAGACAGTGCTAGTGATTTACCTAAATCTTTTTATGAATCACGTCAAGTAGAATTGTTCCCGCTGCGAGTGCATATTGGGGAGCAGGAATACGAAGACGTAATTGGAATTGATGCGAAACAAGTATATGAAGAGATTCGAAAAGGAGCACATCCCAAAACTTCTCAAGCCTCACCAGAAAACTTTTTGCGTGTGTTTGAGGATTTAGCGAAATCCGGAGAGGAAGGATTGTATATTGCCTTTTCATCCTCACTTTCCGGAACATATAGTACAGCGGTGATGATGCGTGAACAAGTAATGGAAACATATCCCGATTTAAAGTTAACGATTATTGATTCTAAATGTGCTTCACTTGGTTATGGACTGCTCGTAAAAGAGGCTGTCCGTTTAAAAGATCAAGGTCTTGAATTACAAACTATTGAAGAAAAAACTAGATTTCAAGCCGAGCATATGGAACATCTTTTCACCGTGGAAGATTTAGATTATTTAGCACAAGGCGGTAGAGTTTCCAAAGCAAGTGCTTTTATCGGTGGATTGCTTAATATAAAGCCTCTTTTGCATGTAGAGGACGGCAAACTAGTCCCAATCGAAAAAATTCGTGGTCGTAAAAAAGTGATCAAGCGTATGATTGAATTGATGGAAGAACGCGGTGAACGTTTAGAAGAACAAGTAATTGCGATTAGTCACGGAGACGATGAAGAAACAGCGCTTGTCTTAAAACAAATGATCGAAGAAAAAATATCACCGAAAGATATAGAAATTTATATGATAGGATCTACGATTGCTGCGCATACGGGTCCAGGAACGTTGGCCTTATTCTTTTTAAATAAATTAGATTAACATTAAAACAATACAAATGGCATAAAAACGCTTGGAAAAATTTCCGAGCGTTTTTATGTTTAATATAACACCACTTCTTATTTTTATACTTTAAAGATCATATGTTCCACTCTCTTTTTTTACTAGTAATAGTTCTACAAGAATTAAGCGAATTCTACCTAAGGTCCTTCAATTCAAATATTTTGTCTATAATACCTAACTTGGGCAATTGTTTTGCCACCAAAACTAAACTACTTAAATTATTATTTCTCCGGTTTAATATAAGGGACGATTGGTGCAGTAGCCCCTACTGAGGCACCACGAATAAAATCTTGATTTTCTAGGGCTTTAAAATTTTGAGTTTGACCAGTCAGCATTACCCCTAATATTTTTACTTCATCAAACTGTTTATTTTTATTTAACTTTAAAAACTCCTGGATATTTTCGATACCACCATTTTCAACATATTTTTCGAGTGCTTTAATAAAGCTAGTGTATTCCTCTTTCGGTGAATCACATGGATTAAATCCATAAACCTGTACCCCAGCAGGCCCTTTACTTTCATCGGCAATTTGTGATGTCATATACAACCATACGATGTTTAAATTATCGGGAATTTTTGTTTGAATTTCTTGTAATGTATATGGCTGATCAAAAGAAATCGCAACTTCCGCAACGTAATTTTCCATTTGTGAAATTTCCCATAATTCATTTTGCACATCAAAGTAATTTTGAATAGATGGATGATAAAATGTCGCAAACTTATTCTTAGTTTGTTTATCAAACTCATAGAACTCCTTATCAGACCAATAAAATCCCGGTATTAACTCGTTGCTATCAATTTTGATGCGAAGCCAATCATACGAACTTGTAAGTGTGCTCCATTGAACTACATATCCATTAATATTTTTGGAACGATTCGTCACAATGTTGCCACCGAACATGGAAGAACTACTCGTAACTTGAGAGTTGATTTGAATATTAGGTTCGGCAATTTCATTATGTAAAAAGAGCTGTTCGTGAAGTCTTTTAGAACTTTTCGCTGCAAAGTAATTGCCTGTTTTATAAAGGATTGGTAATAGAATAAGTACTACGATAATTGAAGTTATGACTATTATTAGTAATTGTTTTCGTTTCGCTTTTCTTAAAGCATCTTTTAACGAATTGTCCATTTAATGTTTTCCTCCTATTTTTGTATGAATAAATTGACGTGCACGATATAATTTTTGCTTTACACTATTTACTTTAATGTCTAAAATAGTCGCAATTTCTTCATATGAAAAATCATAGTAATACTTTAAAAAGAAAATTTCTTTGTATTCTTTTTTAATGTCTTTTAATAAATAGAAAATCTCATTCTTATTTAAAATAGCATCAAATTCGAGGTCTGTATGTTGTAGCTTTGGATAAATTTCCTCGGTTAAATAGATGTTCTGCTGCTCCTTTTTTCTTTTGAAGTCAATATATTCATTCAGTGCCACTCTAAAAAACCATGGACGTATATTGCTCTCTGTTAAATCATCCAACAGCGTGTATACTTTGTAGAAAGTGTTTTGAATTATATCTTCCGCATCTTCTTTTTTGGCTCCTTTCGCTAATAATAGATAGAATACTTCCTCCCCTAGATTGATAAGATAGGAGGCTAGTATATTTTCTTTTTTCATCATTTGTCCTCCCTATACTTATACAACGATTTAGTGATATAGAAAGTATACACTGAGAAGAAATATTAATTTTTATAACAAATAACCTCCTACCCATAAACAGGTAGGAGGTTATTGCATATTTATTATTTTTTATTTTGTTCGTTTCTTCTTTGCTTTCCTTTTTTCCATACGATTACTAAAAAGCCAAGGAACAATACATACGATAATGCCATTGCAAAAATATATGATTTATTTAACCCTTGAAGATCCGTTACTTGATAGACTTCCACTATTTCCCGATCAACTACTAATCTATACTCTCCGTTATCATCCGGTCGAACAATATCGGATTCGAACAATCCATGTAACTCCTTATTCTCACCAACGATGTTACTTGTTAAATCAATTCGCTTCGTTTCGCTTGTGTTATTAATCACAACAATGAATTCTTCGTCCGCTGAATAACGTTTAAAAACGATATAACCATCCTCATTTTTTAACAGTTCTAGCTTACCAGTACGCATTGTTTCGGATTTATTGCGAACATTGTTAATGTCTTTAATATAGTCGATTAACTCTTCATCTACCCGGAAATTCATGACCTGGTGACTTTCTTGCGCATGTTGTCCGTTCATCGCAATTTCCGTACCGTATGTCATATATGGCACACCAGGCATGGTAAACATTGCGCCGAGTGCAGTCTTAATACGAGTTGGTGGGAACATATTTTCTAGCGCACTATAGTAAGTAAATCTCTCTGTATTTAAATGATCAAATAGTAGTAACTCGTTATAGTCGGTTGACACAATACCTTCTGTTGGTAAATCTGTATTTTTGAATGCCTCTCTAAAATTCACCTGTAAATCATCGGAATACTTGACGTCGAAATTTGCATCCGATTCTTCTAGTGCAATTACGTACATTGGATTGCGTACTTCTTTTACACTTGAAATCATTTCGTTGATGAATGAGGTTGGGGCTCCGTTTAATTCGGACAATTTTACGCCATCAATCTCATATGTTTTCGCAAATTCGACCAATGTATCTTTAAGCGCCTGTTGTACTTCCACTTTGGTTAAATCTAATGTTAATACATCATTTTCCTTACTTTGTATCCACCCTGTTTGCGAGTTCCAAACATGATTCACACTGTAATTGTTTAGCGGAAATTCAATCATAATCTTTACATTATGTTTATGTGCTTCACTTATCAGTTGTTGAAATTCTTCCGGTGTCCCGAAGCGTTTTTCTAGTGTATTAAAATCTAATACTCGTTTACCATCATAGGTTTCTGTTGCAAATACAGGCCCAATGGAAATCGTTGTAAATCCCATATCTTTAATATGGTTCATTTTTTCTATAATTCCTAAAAAGTCACCACCTGCAAAGGCATTTGGATCTTTTGCATTTACATCATAGTCATTAGTAATCACTTTATTGAAATAACGATCTACATACAAATCGTAAATACTTTCATTATGTATAGAAGCGTTTGCTTCGGCATTTATTGGTTGTGTCGATGTGATCCATAGACCACTTATGAGTAACCCGGTCATTAGCCACTTGTTAAATTTCAAGATAAATCCTCCTCTATCTAGGAAAGAGCATATGCTAGATAATTAATAAAAACATGTCACAGTTATTTTATCAAAGCTCTTTCGTAATCGCTATCGTTTCGGAACGAAAGCCCCAAAAATAGCCGATTATTCGTCCAAACTGTGACATACCAAAAATTACCCTTGCATATGGTAGCTTCATAATATAGGGATAATGCGTCTTAGTGACCGCTGGGATTTGCGCTTCAGGGCGGACGCTTTCCACGGGGTGAGCGATGAGCCTTCACCGCCGCTACGCGTACGTTGCGAAGTCTCATCAAGCTCACTTAATCCCGTTGGAGTCGCCGCCCTTCCACTCCAATCCAAAAAGGAATTGCTTATTTATCAGTACCAACTCGCTAGAAACAAAATTGAAAGGAATCAATTCTAATGAAAAGGTATCCAATTAGCATCCGTTCGCGCATTTATATAAAACCAATTTAGAAATTACCATCTCATTACGAGTTAAGTCTTACTGTAAGAAATTGTCTAATTCGAAGGCGAGATTGTCGCGTTAATAGTGGATATTGTCTCATCAAATATTTTTTGTTAATAATAGTCACTGATAAGTTAGCAAACACCATTGATTTTCGCTGCAGGCGGCGACTCCAGCCGGATGAGGGAGCAAAATGAGCCATTCCAACGTACGCGTAAGCGGCGGGAATGGCTCATCGCTCACCCCACGGAAAGCGTCCGCACTGTAGCGAAAATCATTGCGGACACTTTATTCAACTTGTTAAGACGCACTATACCAATAGTGTGCTTAGTATAAAAAGTGGCTTACTTTAAATTGTTGGGGGAAATCTATTAACATAACATTATTCTCCTAATTTCCTAAGCGAAAAACAAAAACCACCAATCATTTTGGTGGTTTTGTGTTATGGAGAATATGATGATGTAACGCTTCTTCATCCAATGATTCCGCTTCACCCGCTTGTACACGGGAAATCATAAAGGAAGTAACAACAAATATAATCATCAATACAACGACAAAAATTAGTAACGATATTCCCATCATTTGCTTACGCTAAAAAGTTAATGCCCATTGGTAATTTGAAGCCTAGGAAAAGTGTGATCAAGAAGAAAATGAAAAATAATACAACAAACGTCGTAAATGGTTTTCCTTTTTTCTTTTTCACTAAAGACATTTCCATCATCCCAATGACTAAAATACCTGCTAAAAACTTCAATCCGTAAAGCATTCCTTGACCGTAGTCCATGCCCTTCATAAATAACGCAATACCCGTAATAATAATTAAAATATAAAATAAGCGTAAAATCATATGCACTACTTTTGGATTTGTCATTGCTAATGCTACTAAGAACAAGATGATCGCAATTACCCAAGTTGTAATGTGTAAATATGTTGATGCTAAAAATTCCATTTTTTCACCTCGACAGTTTATTCACGTATATATCTTACCATTAAATGAAATATTTTACTCGAATTTGTTCACTAATGTGCCAATTCCTTCAATGGAAACTTTCACAATATCGCCTGATTTTATAAACTTTGGAGGATTAAATCCTTTTCCAACGCCAGCAGGGGTTCCGGTAAGGATGATATCTCCAGGTTCTAATGTAACCGATTTAGAAATTTCCGCAATTATTTGCTCCACGGAATAAACCATATCAGAAGTTTGACCATTTTGACGAATTTCATCGTTTACTTTTGTCACGACAGTAAGTTCTTGTGGATGAGGTAGTTCATCCTTTGTGACAACATAAGGACCCATTGGACAAGAACCTTCTAAGCTTTTTCCTAAGAAATATTGTTGATGTTTTGATTGTAAATCGCGTGCAGTTAAATCATTTGCTATCGTATATCCAAAAACGTAATCGTATGCAAGTTTAGAGGGAATGTCTTTTCCCTTTTTCCCGATTACGATCGCTAGTTCCCCTTCATAGTCATACGCATTTGTTTTATCTGCATGAATAGAAAGTGTTTGTTCATCTGCTGCGATGGAAGTTGGGGACTTCGTAAAAACGACAAAGTCATTCGCTACACCGCCCATTTCTTTTGCATGATCCGCGTAATTTTTTCCGATGGCCATTATATTTTTCGGTGTACGAGGTATTGGGGATAACCATTCTATTTCTGTGAATTGTCTTTTAAAAGTATCTGCATGTTCATCTTCGGATGCTGCTTCCACTAGTTGGCGGATTTGTTCGTTAAAATCCATTCCTAATCCAATACCTTCTACTATGGTAGTAGGAAAATTAGGTAATACCTGGAGTGTCTCTTGAATGCTTAATACATCCCATACAGCCTCTTCTTTTTTAACTTTTGGTCCGAAGTAAATTTTATCATTTAATCGATATGATAATAGTTTCATCGTTTTGACTCCCCTTCAAGTAGTTTAATAGCATACTCCTAGTCTATTACAAATTGACTTTGTTTTCATCTTTTTCAGACAAATCATTTCGATAAGTCAGTTTTCTCCACAGTGCCTCTATTGGTCCCTGTTTAAATTTCATAAACCAAGCTTCAGCAAATATCAGCTGTAGCACATATATCCCTACTGCCATCCATGTTCCTGTAGTAATATCGACTTTGCCATACAAGCCAAAACCATACGCATAGAAAATAGTCGTTGCAATAATCGATTGCATCAAATAGATGGTCATCGACATGCGCCCAGCTTTTGCAACTGGCGAAAGCAATTTTTGCATGAACGGGATTGTACAAACAAGCGCTAGTATGCCTGCATAAGCGATTGCTTGAAGTGGCCCCCCAAATGTATCTTGTACAGACATCGTAAGAGTGTTCGGCACTGTTAGATAAGGTAGCCACTTAATAGCTGTTCCAGCTCCAAGCCCTACTATAATGGCGATAATCCAAAAGACTTTCAATTCACGAGCTCGTTCGATTAATTTTACTTTTGCTGCTGCTGCTCCAAGCATTAAAAACGGCACAATGGTGAATAAAATCATGACAAGTACTAATCCATAGCCACTCATATAGATCCAGTCATCTAGTCGTTGCTTGAAAATATCGCCCCAAGAACCAAGTGAATAAGCAAGAACGGATGCCTCAATCTTTTGAATAGCAGTATAAATAATTAAACTTTCCGGCTCCATTTTTCCAAGTAAGTACAATAATCCATTTAATAGACCGTTAGGTAGTAAAAATAATAGTGCACTTATTAATACTAACCAAATTGGCTTTAATCGAATCACTAATAATAAAACAAATCCCGCGATCGCATACGTGATTAATATATCACCTGACCATATAAGAAATGCATGGATACAGCCGATCAATAGTAGAACGGATAGTCTACGAACGGCTAACTTTCGAAAAGATGTCCCTTTTTCTTGGGACTTCATAAACTGCATCGCAAGTCCATAACCAAAAAGCATCGAAAACAGCGGATATACGCTACCTTGCACAAAAATGTCAATCCACTTATGCGTTTCATAATCTCCCGGAACTTGAAACCAAGTATATGGATTTATATAAATATATGGACTATGAAAAAACAGCATATTGACGACAAAAATGCCAAGTAGCGCAAATCCTCTCATTACGTCAATTGAAATAACTCTTTCTTTCTCCCCCACTGGACGAATTAACAACCTATTTCCTCCTATATCAAAACCGTTTTGTTTATATCAAATAAATAAAGCATCTTTTCTTTTATCTCCACTTGCATAATAGATTCAATTGCTTGTGCATAAATGGACAATTGAATAGCATACCGATTATTCATTTCTTGTTGCAACAATGTTTCATTGTTTACTAAATGCCCTACACGATCCGTTTTATAATCTAATAAAACAAAGCGGCCGTCCTCCTCTAAAAATAAGCAATCAACGACCCCTTGAATAATTTGTTTATCGCCACCTTGATCTTCCATTGCATACGTAAATGGGAATTCTCGCATAACTTCTTTTGCCGATCGTAATCTTTCGGCAATAGTAGAATGGAAAAATGGCACCATTTTTTCTGGATTAATCGCTGCTTGTTCTGCTTTTGTTAGAATTTCACGATCGTAAAGCTCACTTGCAAATGCCTGTACTTGTTCGGTTGTTTTTGCTTCCTTCAAATCGACGTTTTGCATAAATGCATGGACTGCTGTTCCGACTTCTGCTCCTGTTAGTTTTTCTTCTTGTTGTAAAAAGAATGGACGCTTCGCCACTTTTGATGGACTGTTAGTGGTCAATGTTGGTTCAAAATAAGCATCGTCTTCTCTAGACATAAGTAGTTGTATTTTTTTCATTTCACTAACGGTTTGTTTCGATCGCTTCTGTGTAGAAAGTTCAAATGGATATACCGTGTCAAACCGTGCTTTCACTTGTGGCAAAACAGTCGTTTTTTCTCGGTCAATCAGTTGGTCGATTGAACGCTTTTCTTTCGCTTCTGTTTCTGTCGGCAGTTTTAGGTCATCAACACATTTTGCAACAATCCGCCATTTTGATTCGCTTTCGACAATATTTGCTTCGCTTACATCTGAAAGCTGCTCATAATCCGTATGCCTTGCAATAGCTGGTCCTATCCAGTCCAAATAGCCTTTTGCTTTTGCACGAATATATTCCGGGAGCATTTCGTCCGGTAACAGAGCTTGTGCATCTTTCCAATTTACTAGCGTCTTCGCCAAATCTTTAATAGACGCAGTGAGATATAAGTACTCTTTTGCTCTCGTCATCGCTACATATAATACCCGCATTTCTTCCGCTTTTAACTCCATTTGTTTCTTCTCTTTCATTGATAAAAACGGCAATGAGGTATACGAAATGCGCTTTTCTGGATCAATTGCTTTTACCGCGAGTCCAAATGATTGATCAAATAAGTATGGTTCATTAAAGTCCATTTGGTTAAAAGGCCTTCCCATTCCTGCTAAAAATACAACAGGAAATTCCAATCCTTTCGAAGCGTGAATCGTCATGAGTCGTACGACATTTTCTTTTTCACTCATCGCACGCGCGGCTCCCAAATCATCTCCCCGTCTTCGCATACGTTCGATAAAGCGCAAAAATCGGAATAATCCACGGAAAGATGTTTTTTCATATTCGACTGCACGGTCATGTAAAATACGTAAATTCGCTTGCTTTTGCATTCCATTTGGCATAGAACCAACCATTTCGTAATAATGGGTATCTAAATAAATTCGCCAAATTAAATCTGCAAGAGAACCCCTTCTACTCATATTCCGCCAGTCTTCAAATTGCAACAAAAATCGTTGTAGCTTTTCACCAGTGTCTGCTGAAATCCCCGCAGCCCCACTAGCTACAAAAACTTTCAATGCTTCATAAAAAGGCTCTTTTGGTGCGGCAAGTCGAATCGTAGCAAGTTCGGATTCTGTCAGTCCGACAAAAGGCGCACGAAGAACCGATGCGAGCGATATGTCTTGATACGGATTATCGATTGTTCGAAGGGTGTGGAGCATAATAAGCACTTCAATAGCTTCAAAATAACCTTTCGAAAGCTCCGCATATAACGGAATACCCGCTTCTTTAAATTGGTCCGTTACTTCTTGTGACCACGTCATCGAACGCATTAAAATAACGATATCGCTATACTCGACAGGGCGACTTGTTTTTTTCCAAGGGTCATATACAGTTGCTCCTGACTCGATCATTTCTTTTATTTTGGAAATAATATAACGAGCCTCGGCTTGCGATTTCTTTAGCTCTTCCTCTGCATTTACCGTGTCATCTTCTTCTGGTGATTCTACGCTTCCATCTTCTACTTCATATAAAAGTGCTAGCTCCACCGGTGCATCAATTTCGTCGTATGGGGCTTGCGGCTTTAAAGAAGCGTCTTCGTCATAATTTATTTCCCCTACTTTTTCTCCCATAATTTGCTGGAAAATATAGTTTGTAGCTTGCAGTACTTCTTTTCGACTTCGGAAGTTTGCATTTAAATCGATTTTCACACCTGAATCTTTAGGTATGTCGTTAAAAGCAAGATACTTGCCTAAAAAAAGCATCGGCTCTGCTAAGCGGAAACGGTAAATGGATTGCTTCACATCGCCCACCATGAACATATTACCTGTACGTTCGTCGCCACTTTTCACTAATTGCAAAATCGTTTCTTGTAGTAAATTGACATCTTGGTACTCATCGGTCAACACTTCTTTGAAACGTGCCTGATATTCTTTTGCGATTTCAGACGGTACTAGTTGCCCATTTTCATCATGTTCCGTTAATATATCGAGCGCGTAATGCTCTAAATCAGAAAAATCGACTAACCCTTTATCATTTTTTGCAGCGGTATATCGTTCCCCATACGTAATGGCGAGTTCAACTAATGTTTGTAGTTGCGGGGCCATCAGTCGCATTTCTTCTAGTAAACGTGCGGGTGTTCTAGTGAAATAATTGTCTTTTAAATCATTTACTATTTTTTTCACTTTCGTTCGTTTAGCTGTTGCTTGTTTTTTTAATGCTTCATCACAGGAGTCTTTTTTGATTGATGCTGCTTTAGCCCATGAAATGCTACTAAAAAAATGAAATGCATCTTGCCAAGTACTCATTTTCATCAGGCGAATGGCTTCCCTAATCACTTCTTGATCTTTTAGCGCAGTTTCCGCAAGTGGAGCGGGACCATTAGGCATATTCGCTAGACTGCGAATTTCTTCGGCTACTGCAATTGCTTCTTCTAAATGGTGAATGATAGCGAGTTTCAACGGTTCGATAAAAGAAAGTTCATCTATCGTCATATCTTCTCGTAATGTATAGGCTTCAGGTATCGCAAGTAACCATTTTTTTGGTTCCGGATGTACACGGGCATATGTATATAGTTTTTCAATCATCGTCTCAATCGATTGATCGTCCCTATCCGATGTGAAACTGTCTGACAGTCTATACATCGCTTCTGGATTTTCCATTTGGTATGCTTCTTCTAACACTTCCGCTAAAATATCATCCCGGATAAGCGCTGCTTCTGCTTCATTTGCAATACGGAATCCAGGATCGATTGTTAGCATATACGAATATTGTTTAACAATATTTAAGCAAAAAGAATGTAGCGTTGATATTTGCGCTTTACTTAAAAGGCTTAACTGCTTGCGCAAATGTGTAGATGTTGGATCCAGTGCGATTGCTTTTTCAAGTGCTTCTCCCATTCGGTGGCGCATTTCCGCTGCAGAAGCATTAGTGAAAGTTACGACTAATAACTCATCCACGTTAATCGGATTTTCTTTCGCAATTACTTTTTGGATGAGCCGGTCGATGAGGACAGCCGTTTTCCCAGAACCCGCTGCTGCGGATACGAGGACGTCAGAATCGGTTGCCCATATCGCTTTCCACTGGGCAGGTGTCCATGTTAACTCTGATGGCATTTCAGGAATGTTCATCTGTACTCATCTCCTTTCGAATTTTTTCAGTGACGATATCAGGTTGCTCTACTTTTAAATTTCGTACAGGTTGACTTGGGTCTTGTGGGTCAAATTGACAAACACTTTGGTATGCACAATACGTACAAGGCATTTTATCTTTTATACGATACGGATAAACACGCGTATCTCCTGCATTCATTCCATTACCGGCTTGTTCATGTCTTTTACGTACAAACGATTGAAGGAGTTTCATCTGCTCTGGCTCTACTACTTTTGAAGACGATTTCGACAAGTTTCCGTCTTTATTCATACGCACTGGAATGATTTTAGAAAATCCTTCGATTTGCTCATCCATTTCCATGACTACTGCTGGATCATCAAGTAGTAATCCGTTCATCTTATACGATTTATAAATCTCTTCTTGTAATTCCGCATCATTCATTTCCTTTTGCGTTTTAATAAAAGGATTATGCATATGCACATATAATACACCTGCTGGTTCTGCATTTTCATGCAACCAAATATCCGCGTTTTCAATCGCAACGTCTAAATAAGTGAGCATTTGAAGCGATAGTCCATAATACACTTCGTTCAAATCAATCCCTTTACGAGATGATTTATAATCCACAATCCGAACAAACAGATTACCATTTACATTGGACGCATCTACTCGGTCGATTCGCCCACGTAATTGCATTTTACGACCACGTTTTAACGGTATTTCTAATGCGGGTAAATCTTCTCCTGGACCAAAACCCGCTTCAATTGCGATTGGCACAAAAGTCGATACTTTAGAATGTTTGCTAAGTGCAAAAAGGGTGGATGCCACTATTTGCTCTAATTTACGTTGAATATATCGATAACGATTCGTACTTAATAACAATTGATGCACAAATACTGGCACGATCATATCGACCGCTTGTTTGGCAAGCGCTGCGCATTGCTCTCTAGAAAGATCTGCCCATGTTAAGCCAAGTCTTGCCGTTTCGTCTGCAATCCACTTGAGTGCAGCATGGAATAAATCCCCTATTGCCGGTGCTTCCAAACGATATTCTGCTCTCTCTTCCAGCTTCAATCCATATGCTGCATAATGCGCAAATGGACAACTATAATATCGTTCTACGCGGGAAACACTTGAAATCATCGTTTCTCCGTATAAAGCAGATGTTATTTCTTGCGGGAGTCTTTCTGTTTGATTGCCAACTATTAAAGGTTTAACAACACGCTTTAAAATGGTAGACCAATATGGATCTTCCAAATAATACTGATATACCGATTGCCAAACTTCAGGTAATTCTCCAGTCTCTAATGCTTTTCGAATTTGCATCACCACATATGGTAAAGTCGTTCTTGGATGACTAATCGATTGGAGATCGAATGCAGCATTTGCGTTATCAGTTGGATCCATTACAGCGAACTCTACTGGGACATCCGTGACCATTTGTTGGACTTTTTTAATATACATCGATGGGAGCAGTGCTTTTCCTTCACTATCTGCAATAGGATACGAAACGGCTAAATAATCTGATGCAGTGACGAATGCTTTATACACTAAATAATTTTCATCGAGCAAGCGCATTTTCGAAGTTGGCGCTAACTCAAAACCTACTTGCGTAAACCATTCTCGTTCCGTATCGGACAGTAAGCCTTCATGATCCATCCGTTTTGGGAATACACCATCGTTTACCCCAACGACAAACACGGCTTTTATATTTGTCAAACGTGCAATATCCACATTTGCAAAGGTAACTTGATCAATCGTTGGTGGGATGCGTGAAAATGCTAGTTGGTCATAACCTTCATCTAAAATTTTCGCCGCATCCTCTACAGTCATCTCTTTCTCACCAAACATTAAGACGAATTGATCGAGTACATTCACCCACTCATTCCAAGCTTGTTCATGCTCAGAAGCAAGTAGTAATTGACCACTTTCTTCTTCCACTCGCTTCAATACTTGAAGTTTCTCGTACACTTGTAGCGATTCCATAAATGTAAATAATGCAGTAGCAAAATCCATTGCTGTTTTACTTTTGGCAAGCTCGTCCGCAAGTAATTTTAATGGTTGAACGACTATATCACGAGCTGCATGTAAGTCTGCTTGCATACTTAACTCCTCGTCGGTTTGCACTTTCGAGTAAAATTCTAGCCCACGATATTTTTTATATACCCAGCGCCGGTCATCAAACCATCTATCCCCGTAAATGCCGAATGATAGGACGAAATTTTCTAAACGATCGGTCCGTTCTCTCCACTTACTTTTAGAAGCATTTAACGGAAAAAATAAATCGGTTTTAATCGCTCGGAACATTGGTTCATACTTCCATCCAGTTCGAATAACTTCTAAAACCGTTCTACTTAACTCGATTAATGGATGATGCAACATCGATTTTTTTTGACTGATAAACACGGGAATATCATATTGTGGGAAAATCGTTTCGATTAGTCCTTCATAGCTTTCCGCATCCCGATGCAATATCGCCATTTCTTTATAACGTATTTCTTTATGTTGCATCATTTCCCGTATTTGTCTTGCTACGGCATGAATTTCTGCCCGTCTATTTGCAGCTTCAGTTATTCGCAATTTACCCTCAGTTTTCATCTCTGCCGGTGGTAGTTGGTCAAAATTTACTTCAATATGGGCAAGTTCTCTCGATACAAATCGTTTTTGTTCTACTTGGTGTACGATTTCTTCTATGTCCACTTGTTCTGCTTGTGCCATTTCTATCAATCTGCCGCAAGTATTTGCAGGCTGATAAAATAACGACTGCTCATCTTGTGCGTCGGCAAGTGTCTCTAGTGGAAGAGCGATTGTAATGCGCTTCACTTGTTTCATTAATGCTTGAATAATTTCTAATTCTCTCGTTGTAAATGAAGTAAATCCATCGATGTAAAGTTCCGTTTTTTCAAGCAGACGCGAGTCTTTTATTTTCAAAGCAAGCAAAGTTAAAAACCCTTCTCCGTCGATATAGCTTGTCCCTAATTTTTGCTCCATTAAATCGAGCATTAGCATAAGATCAGCTGATTTATCGAGTAATGTTTTAGGTGCTTCTACTGCTTCTAATTGATTGAATGCGTTTGCCATCGTGGCGTGATCTAAACAGTAACGACTGAATTCTTTCATGAGTACTTCTATTTGATCGGTAAAACCTCGTTTCGTTGCTGCTCTGTTAAACAATGTAAATTCATCTTTGTGATCTTCTAGTAAACTCCGAATGAGCATGCGGTATCCGAATCCGCTAATTTCTTCTTTCGCGATTCCACCTGTTTCTTGTAATACACGCCAAGCTAATCGTTTAAACGTAGTCACTTGTGCACGTATTAATCCTTTTAAACCCGCCCCTGCAGCTAGATCGTATTCGCTAGAAAATGACATTTGGTCGGGCACAATATAAAATATCGGATCCCCAAGTGGGTTTTGTTGTAATGTATATACTATTTCTTGTTGCATAAATGTGGTCTTCCCTGTTCCCGATCGTCCACTAATAATTCTTAATGACACTATAAAAGAACTCCTTTCTAAAAAAAATCCGAATAACCCCTTTCTCTATTGTACAAAACATCCAATAGGGAAGGAAATTATTCGGAATGAAAATTCATCGTAAAATCGGAAATTGGCCAGTAAATTAGTTTCACTTCACCAATGACTTCCTTTTTATCAACAAAATGAAAATAACGACTATCTAAACTGGAAATTCGATTATCGCCTAAAACGAATAACTTGCCCGGTGGGACGGTCTTACTACCGGTGAGCTCCTGTAACTCAAAATTCCCAGTGAAATTTGTATCGGTATTAATATAGGCTTCATAAGATCTCAAAAATGACTCTTCCACTTTTTGATTGTTAATAAACAATTCATCATTTTCATACGTAATCGTATCTCCTGGCAACCCAATGACCCGTTTTACATAATCCTCTTCTTCATCGCTATGAAAAATAACAATATCCATTCGTTTAATCGTAGATACTTTGCTAATAATTACATGATCGTGATCATGAAGTGTTGGCATCATCGACCCTCCAACTACTTCATAATTTGTCGCTAAAAACGATCGGACCAAGAAAACGACTACAACTCCAATGATTAATGATATAAGCCATTCCGTTATTTCTTTTTTCGTTTTACTCAAATTTATCTCCTTTCTTCCCTATTTTTCTATCTTGCTTAATAATATGTAAATCTGCCTCAACCTTTTTTTCAATTCGCTTTTCCACTCTTTTTCCAACAAACCAAAGAATCACAATAATGATGACAACGATAGCTGTACGAACTGGCTGGGTGATCAATGCCTTTATATCAGAACCGACAAAACTAACGATAAAAATCATAATTAGCTTCCCTAGTAGAATCGTCCATAAATACGTCTTCTTTTTCATATTGGATAGTCCCGCAACAATATTGACAATTGCGGAGGGAGTAAATGGAAAACAAATAAGTAAAAAAAGCGGACCAAATCCATTCCTCTCTACCCATAATATTAGTTTTTGTATCTTTTCATGTCTTGTTACAAGGCCAAGCACACGTGCTCGTCCATATTTACGAATTACTAAAAAGACAGTGTAAGCGCCTATTACCGAGCCTGCCCACGAAAGTAAAAATCCAAAGAGCAACCCATAAGCAGTTACATTCGCTACGATAAAGACGATTAACGGTAAAAACGGCAAAAAAGCTTCTAAAAAGGGCAAAAGGATACCAATAATCGGTCCTAACGCACGATAATCCTGCGTTAAATTCGTTAACGTATCCATTGAAAACCAATCAAACATGTTGCTCTCCTCCAAAATATGTATGTTAACACTATTCCCATATTTCATATTCATAAAACTATTCGGTTATAGTATAATTTGTCTATTATGATTTTTTAGGTGGTGACTATTGTTGAATAATAATTCATTTGTACTTGGATTAAGAGCAGGGTTGAGTATTGCAATCGGATATTTCCCAGTCGCTTTAACATTTGGCTTACTTGCCAAAACTGCGGGACTGTCCATTTGGGAAGCTACTGCGATGAGTATTTTCGTTTATGCGGGAGCATCACAATACATGTCTTTAACGCTTATTTCAAAAGGGGTTGACCCTATTTTAATCGTTTTAAATACATTTGTCCTCAATATTCGCCATTTCTTAATGACGGCAGCACTAAACGAAAAGATGCAGAGCGAAAAGAGATGGATAAAAGGAATTTATGCTTTCGGCATTACAGATGAATCTTTTTCTGTCCTTGCAACGAGAAAAGAGGAAAAAATCAGAACCGCCTTTGGATTTGGTGTTGCTTTTATTGCGTATAGTAGCTGGGTTGTTTTCACTGCTGTCGGACATGTTATCGGTGCCAATCTTCCACAGTTTTTACAAGCTGCTATGTCGATTGCCTTATATGCGATGTTCGTGGGACTGCTAGTACCATCCATGCGTGGCAATCGTAAAGTTGTTATGCTTGCACTTATAGCCGCTGTTATTAATGGATTTTTTTATTGGACTGGCGCTTTATCCACAGGATGGTCTATTTTGGTTGCAACTTTAGCATCGTCCATTTTTGTAGAAATTATTTATGTACGTCGTGGTAAAAATTTGCCGAAAGGGGCTTAACGGAATGGGAGCATGGTATTGGTGGACATTACTTGGCATGGCGGTTGTTACGTATATTCCAAGAGCGATTCCACTTACTTTTTTAGAGGGCAAAGAATTGCCACCTGTTGTGTCTGGTATTTTACGCAATATTCCATTCGCTGTTTTAGGTGCATTAATATTCCCAGCTATTTTATATGTCCAAGAAGGGAATCTTTTGTTTGGCTTCATCGGAACAATTGTCGCCTTTACGTTAGCCATTCTTTTTTCTAATGTGATGGTCGTTGTTTTAGGGACAATCGCTGTTTTAGCATTATATAGTTTGATATTTTGATTGTTGATTACATAAATTAGGAATAATGCGTCAAGGAATTAACCGCTAGGATTTCCGCTGCAGGGCGGACGCTTTCCGCCGGGTGAGCGATGAACCATCGCCGACGCTGCGCGTTCGCTTGCGATGGTTCATCTTTCTCACTCATCCGGCTGGAGTCACCACCCTTCCGCTGAATCCCCCAAAAATCGCTATCTAATCAGAGTCACTGTTTTAGATTCAATCTTATGTAGTATTTCCTGAAAATAAAATCCAATAAGTGGTTGAATGAGACATAACATGCTGTAAACGCGACAAAGTCCATGTTGAAAATAACAAACCGACCGCTGAACACGACAAACCGGGCCACGCTATATCCCAGCAGTAACACTTTATTCCTATTAGGGGTCTTGCGATTTGATTAGCACCATTTCTTTTCTACAGAAAAAATCCGCCTCATTCAGAGACGGATTTTTTCTTTGTTTTTTTTCTTTTCGTAGAATACCAGAATCCCACAGTGAGTGATGCTGCATCTAATAGATAAATCCACCATCTGTGCGTATACCCCGCTCTTACGGAAGCAGCGAATAATGCGACCGTCAATACGAGCGCCACGTATCGGTTAAACGTAATGCGTGTAAAAAGAATGACGAGTAATGCAGGTGCAAAAATGGCTAGTATTATTTGCGTTGATAAAGATAATGTTTCCATAATTTCTCCTACCTTACTAGGATCAGCCCTAATCGATAATGATCATGTCTAAACAAAATATGTTGACGTAAGCGAAGCTCACCGCTGAAATCTAATACTTCTAAGCGACAATGCGCAGCATTTATTTGTACGGCTTCGTATAATTCTTGCTCGTTCGTCACTTTTTGCCCATTCACTTTTACAATACGTTCTCCGATGAGAAGCCCCATTTTTTCTGCTGGGGAATTGGAAAGCACTCCGGCTATCATGACACCATTTGACTGTGGAGACACTGCAAACGATCCAGACGTCTCTTTTTTATATTCGATATAGGTAATGAGTAATCTTACTAATACACCGAGTGCGATTGCAATTGCACTAATTAGTGGCATTACATAGCCTGCCGCACCAATGATTGTGACAATAATTCCGAGCTGCCAAACCTTTTTCCCGTACCTCGGAAAAAATTGAGCTGGTAATGTATGTCTACTTTTTTGCTGAAATCCTATTACAAAAGGAAATAGCACAAGAGAAAACGGAGATTCTCCTAACGTAAATTGTGGCCAATATGGAATATAGGAATTGATTACATCGCCTGGAACAACGAGTAAAATCGGCAATAACCATAATCGTTTTGATATATATTCCATCGCTTCAATCCCACGTGCGGTATTTACTAACCGCGGAGAAGCATGACTTGCACCATGCTTTTGGATGAGCGCCCCTTCTGCAATTAATAACAATCCTGCTAAAATAGCAATTGGGATAATTGCCTCATTCATTATATTAAATCCAGTAAATTTCCATGGAAATATATCGAACGACCAATTATAAACATTCATTATATACAACGTAGCTACACCTAAAGCAATTGCATAAATTGTAGATCCAACTTGATACATAAAGAACACTACAAACAACATCATCCATGCACTGATTATGTATAACCATGGAATTGGCAGTACTAGTCCAACTACGACACTAATGACTGATAAAACGATTGCCCACATGTATCCATCGATTAAAAGCCTCTTTACTTCTGTCCATCCCCACAAAATTCTTGTTCGCAACTGTCTTCTTTCTCGCTTTACACGATAATAGCCGATTAAAACGGAGAAAAGGACCGTAATATATACTGCTGGATGAAGGAAAAACCGTCCGACTCCTTTAACCAATTCGATTAATAATTCCTCTACCATACGCATCCTCCTCGCTTGCACATATCCTTCCTATTATTGTAACAAACGAGGAGCCTTTTGCGTATAGGATTTTCGTATAATCTTATTTATTTAAATCATGGAGTAAATAACCGATACCCATTTGTAACTGCTTATCATTTTCTTTTTTAGTTTTATATGTTGCGATTGTTTCCGTTAAAGATTGAAATAAAGTACTGTTTATTTCATTTCCCTCACCTAAGCTTCGTTCTTGTCGATATTTTTCGATTGCATCTCCCGTGCCTTCGTCAAAATAGCCATCTTCCCGACCTATATTATAACCGAGCGCACCTAACACTTGTTGGACATATTTTATTTCATCGCCATAATCACCAATTTGGAATTCTCCGCTCAAGTATTTTTGATCCATAGCAAAAAGCTCTTCTTGTTCTACTTTTAAATCCGCTTGTATCCCTTTATGATGAATCCACTCTTGTTTTGGTGTAAGCCATTTATGTGTAGAAATTTTCAGTTTCCCACCATTTGATAATGGATGGGTCTCTTGGACTGTTCCTTTACCAAAGCTAGTTTCCCCTACAATTAGCGCCCGATTATTATCTCGAAGCGCTCCAGCTAGCACCTCACTCGCTGAAGCACTTCCCCCGTTTTGCAATAAAACAGTAGGTATTTTATTTAAATACGGAGTCTCCTTGCTTTCTGTATTCAACTTTTCTAAAACGCCTTTTGCATTTTGCATATACGCAAAAGTCGTTCCATTTTTCATTAATGTACCTATGACAGAAGAAACGCTAAATAAGTAACCTCCTGGATTTCCCCGCACGTCAATGACTAGTCCGTCAATACCACGCTCCACTAATGATTTTGTTTGCTTTTCCCATTCTTCCCCGGTTTTTTCCCCAAATAATGAAATAGTAACAATCCCAATGGAATGATTATCCACTTCATATATTTCACTGGAAACCGTGTGCATTGCGATTGTATCTCGTTTCATATGTAACTCAACATGGCGATTTTCGCTCGCACGATAGATCGTCATTTTCAATGTTGTTCCCTTTTCCCCACTTAATAATTGAACAAGCTCCGCCATCGATTTACCATCTACTCTTTCCCCGTTCACCCGGACAATTTCATCCTGTGATTTTAATCCAGCCTTATAAGCTGGCGAGTCTTTAATAGGTGCAACGACGATAAATTTCCCTGCAGATTGCATAATTTCTACACCAATCCCAACACGTTCTTCTGCAAGTGATGCTTCTTGGTTTGCTGCTTCCTCCTTCGTCAAATACGTACTATGTGGATCTTCTAGCGCTTCGGTCATTCCCCGTATTGCGCCTTCGACTAGCAGCTTTTCATTTTTGGAAAAAACCGCCTCTTTTTGAATCAATTCGAATGCTTCGTCAATTACTTGACTGTTACTAACATCCGTTTGTACAGAGCTAGTCGTTTTTCCAAACAAGAAATACACGATCCCTAGCAAAATAATAAATAACAAGACATATAAAAAAATCCGACTTTTGCGCAAGTTCAACCTCCTACTTTTCCACTAATATATGTGTGGAAAGTGAAGTTTAATACTTGCCCAAAAATCGGTGATTATTTTAATTTACTTATATAGTCTGTGAGCATCTGTTCATCCATAGGCCCGACTATTTTGTTTTGAATCGTTCCGGTTGTATCTATCATATAAGTCGTCGGAATTGTTATCGCCTGATACGTATCCCCAACCGTTCCTTCTTCATCTAAAGGAATTGGAAAGCTGAGTCCATAATCTTCTTTAAAGAGTTCTACTTTATCGATGCCAACATCTGAGCTCGTTAAGTTAACAGCTAAAATTTCTACATTTTCTTGTTCTGCCATATCTTCATAATAGTTTTGCATATGAGGCATTTCGGCTTTACAAGGAGGACACCAAGTTGCCCAAAAGTTTAGCACTACTTTTTTTCCTTGATAATCTGAAAGTGCCACTTCTTTTCCATCGAGCGTTGTGAGTGTAAAGTTGGGAGCACGATCCCCTTGACCAATTCCTTCATTTGCTGGGTTCGCTGCCATGTCGGTTCCCATTTGTTCTCCAGCAAATGCTTCTGTTTCGTCTATATTATCTTTTACAAAGGATATGGTTGCAATCGCAACTAAGCAACCTACAATTAATAAGCCTATTATCTTTTTCTTCACAGCTTACCTCCATCAACACATTTTCCATACGTCATCGCTACTATTATAAACTGAATGTGCACTTGTATACTAATGTATTGATTGTGAATAAAATAAAAGACGCCGTCCAAAGATTGGATAAGGCGTCTTTTTATGAAATTATAAAGAAATATATCGTAATGGATTTACCGAGTTATTTGCCATACCACTCCATGTACCGATATGAATTTCAAAATGCAAATGTGGTCCTGTAGAATTCCCTGTAGTCCCAACTGCACCAATTGTTTGTCCTTTAGAAACAGCTTGTCCGACACTTACTTTGATACTACTTAAATGTGCATATAAAGAAGTAAACGTTTGACCATCGATTGAGTGTGTCACCATAATCACATTTCCATATGTACTAAGTGGAGAAGCATAAGAGACTACACCATCTGCCGCTGAAACTACTGGAGTTCCAGTCGGAGTTCCAAAGTCGATTCCGTAATGCATTTTCCCTTGTCCATAAATAGGATGGATTCGATAACCATACCCTGAAGTAAGTTGCCCACTAGTTGGTCTTGTCCAATCTCCTGAAGATACTGCTGGGATTGCTGCAGAGGAACCACTTGCTGCTTGTTGACGTTTTCTTTCTTCCGCTTGTTTACGCTTTTTCTCTTCAGCTAGTTTTCGTGCAACTTCTGCTTGGCGTTTTTGTTCTGCTACAATTTTATTTGTAACTTCTTCGCTTAAATTTAATACTTCATCGTACTCTGATTCCATTACTTTTTTATCAGCTTGTAATTTTTTTTGCTCTACTTCTAATTGATCTACTAAGTTTCCTTTAGATGCTTTTTGTTTGTCTAGCGAAGCCTTTAAAGTTAGTAACTCGTTTTTGCTTGCTTCTTGTTGCTGTAATTTTTCTTCTAAAGTTGCTTTTTGTTCTTCTAGCTGCTTTTTATCATCCGCTTGTTCCTTTAAAATCGTGCGATCCGCTTCCATTAATGTATTAACTGCGGAGAAGCGATCGATAAAATCGATAAAACTATTTGCCCCTAGTAAAACGTCTAAATAACTAACGGATCCTCCACTAACTTGTACAGCTCGGATTCGTTCTTTTAAAAGCTCATCCCGCTCTTCAATTTTACGCTCTAATTCTGCAATAGAGGCATGTAAACTTTCAATTTCTGTGGTGGTCTCCTCTATTTCTTTTAACACTTTCGAAATTTTACCTTCTGTCGTAATAATTTCTGTGTCTAGAGCTTGAATTTGAGCCATGATTTGTTCGATTTCAGACTTATTTTCGTTTATCTTACCATCTGTTTCTTTAATATTCGAGTTTATCGAATTTTTCTTTTGTTCAAGTTCTTTTTGTTGAGTTTTTAAATCGTTCAATGAATTAGCAAGGGCACTTGGTCCTGTGAATAAAAGTGCGCAAGTAGTAGCTACCGCAAAGACGCGTAGCACCCATTTAGACTGTTTTCTCAAAACTTCTTGCTCCTTTCAAATTACCTTCATAGTTCTTTTTTAAACACGTAAAAACTTTCTTACTGACATGAAACTTCCCCAGACGCCAATCAGTACGCCCATCAATAATATCAACGCATTCACTTGATAGATGAATGGTGAAAAATCGAGCAGTTCAAATAAGTTTCCTTGCGCAAGTTTCGGTGCTAGTACTTTATGAATATTGTAGTAGAGTGTCGTTACGAGCGTGATTGGAATTATCGCTCCTAGAAGCCCTAACCACATTCCTTCTAATATGAAAGGAATACGTATAAACCAATTCGTCGCTCCAACTAGTTTCATAATTTCAATATCTCTTCTTCTTGCAACAATCGTAATACGAATCGTATTAGATATTAAGAACATCGCAGTGAACAATAACGCTAGTATGAGTACTAACCCTACATTTCTACTAGTATTTAAGAAAGAAAATAGTCTTTCAATTTTTCCTTCTCCATATTTCACTTCGAATGTGTTATCTAAACTATCGATTTTTTTCGCTACTTTTTCTGTTTCCTGCGGATTTACTGCTTTTGCATAAAATACATTATGTAAAGGGTTTTCCTGCTCAAATAAACGCAAATCTTCCCCGAAATCCAACACTAACTTATTAAGCTCTTCTTCTTTTGGTGAATACTGTACTTCTGCCACACCTGATGTATTTTTAATTTCTTCTTGTAATGTTTTGATAGCGGCATCATCCGCAGTCAATTCGACAATTACTTTAATTTCTACATCTTTTTCAAGATCATCTGCTACTTTGTTTAAATTCATCATAATCATGACGAATACACCAACTAGTAGCAGCGTAACAGTTACCGCACTAACCGAAGCAAATGTCATCCAACCATTTCGACTAATACTTTTTATGCTATCTCTGAAGTGTCTACCTGCTGTTCTAGTTTTCATAACCGTATTCTCCTTCGTCTTCGTCTCGAGTGATTAATCCACCCTCAACAGCGATAACACGGTGTTTAATGGTATTTACAATTTCTCTATTATGTGTTGCCATTATAATTGTAGTCCCTCGAGCATTAATTTCTTCGAATATATTCATAATCTCCCATGATGTGTCTGGATCAAGGTTTCCGGTCGGCTCATCTGCAATGACGAGCTTTGGTGTGTTGACTATAGACCGTGCAATGGAAACACGTTGTTGTTCGCCACCTGAGAGCTCCGTAGGAAACATTCTTGCTTTATGTTTTAGTCCTACCAGTTCTAATACTTCCATCACTCTATTGCGAATCACTTTTGGTGTTTCTTCAATTACTTCTAACGCAAATGCGACATTTTCATACACATTTAGACGTGGCAGTAATTTAAAGTCTTGGAAGACTACACCAATTTGTCTTCTCAAATAAGGTACTTTACTGTTTTTTAGTGTAGTTAAATTAGTACCATTGATGAATATATCACCTGATGTTGGTCGTTCTTCCCGATACATCATTTTGATAAATGTCGATTTTCCTGCACCACTTGGCCCGACTACGTATACGAATTCACCTTGCTTAATTTCTACATCAATTCCATTTGCGGCAACGATTCCGTTTGGATATTTTTTGTAGACATTTTTCATTTCAATCATTTATAAACCACCTAATTAGTTTCATTTAGTAAAATGCGACATGCCTATTATAACATTAGACGCTTCTTTGTTTGTTACAATTACATTTCAATTCATAGGTAATTTTAGGGAAAAATTCGCTGATTCGATTAATTTTTCGATCTAAACAAGAAAAAGTACCTACATACAAATGTCCTATCCCTTTTCTTTTCTACATCATTCGTTTATAATCCTTCTTTTCATGCTAAATTATTTAAAAATTTTTATAAATAGCGATACTTCTACAAATAATACTAAAAATAAAAAAACTATCCGAAAAATGGATAGTCTGCAATATTGGTATATTGCGTCTTAACAGTTTCCACTCGGATTTCCGCTACAGGGCGGACGCTTTCCACGGGGTGAGCGATAAGACATCGCCGACGCTTCGCGTTCGCCTGCGATGTCTCATCTACTCACTCATCCCGTAGGAGTCGCCGCCCTTTCGCTCCAATCCACGAAAATTGCTACCTAATCAGTTTTACTGCTCTAATTTCAATCTAATATAGTATTTTCCTGAAAGTGAAATCCAATAAACAGTTTAATAGACTGAATACGCTGTAGTATTTCGATGTATAGGTATCCAGTAAATGGATAAGAGCAATCAATCAGTTATAGAAAGCAATCAGTTCTATTCGGAGAGCAACCAAATTAAGTATGGAAGCAATCATTTCTCATATCAAAGAGTTTACTTAATAGGAGACGACCATTAATATTACGAAAATATACATTATTTATTAATTCATAACATAGTGAAGCTCATGTTCACTGATTGATAAGCAAAGAACTCTTTTTCATATAGTGATAGCTGCAACTTTTGCCTTCGTGGAGCGGTTCTAATATTTCTGATTGATTTATTTAGCTAAAAGCTAATTAGCTAGCATATTTCGTTGATTGAAGCGGAAGGCGGCGACTCCAGCCGGATGAGTGAAACAGCTGAGCCATCACAACGTAAGCGTACGCGGCGGTGATGGCTCAGCGCTCACCCGGCGGAAATCATTACCGTCACTTCATAGAGTTTTATATGCGCATTTTACCTATATTACGCCCGATTTAATGGCAAAAGTTATTCACATACTGTAGATTATTAATTGCCTAAAACACAAAAAATCAGTTGCCCGATTAGAGCAACTGATTTTACTTGTTTATTATTTTTTAGCAGCTAACCATGCAGCTACTTCTTTAGCTTCTTCGCCGGTTACAAGTCCACCTGGCATTCCACCTCTACCATTTTCAATAACATTTAAAATTTCGTTTTCAGATAAGCGAGATCCAACGTTATTAAGGGCTGGGAAGTTACCTTGTCCTTCTAAATTACCACCGTGACAGCTAATACATTTCGAGTTAACGATTTTCTCTGCATTCACTGTAGCTGTTTCAGTAGTAGTGCCAGTTTTTGTTGTGGTGGTTTCTTCTTTTGCACCGCCACAAGCAGCTAACATTAAAGCAGCACCAAATATTACGGCTAATAGTTTTTTGTTCATTACTATTACCTCCCTCAACATAATTTTACTTACATTCTTTATTATACCAAATTTAATACCTTTTAAAACCTTCGCCAAGTACTTCGTATGCATCAGAAACAATAACGAAAGCTGTTGGATCAATCATCTTAATGATATGTTTCAGTTTTGTGAACTCTGTCTGGTACGCCACAACCATTAAAATTGGTCTTTCTTTATTAGTATATCCGCCAAAAGCAGGAAGTTTTGTCACCCCGCGATCTATCTCTTTATATATAGCATCTCTTATTTCATCTTGTTTATTCGTAATAATATATATCATTTTCGATTGGCTAAAACCTAGTTGTACGATATCGATCGTTTTTGTCGTCACAAATAAGCCAATTAATGCATAAAGTGCTTTTTCAATATCAAAAACGAATGCAGCACTAATAACTATTAGACCATCGATTAATAACACACTTCTCCCAAGCGAAAAACCTGTATATTTTGTAATAATTTGCGCCGCTAGATCAGTTCCCCCGGTAGAAGCACCGCCACGAAATACGATCCCTAGACCGAGACCAACTGCTATTCCACCAAATAAGGCACCTAATAATGGATTATTTGTCCACGGCTCCCAACTGGCAGTTATTAAAACAACCGCTGGCAACGTTAATGTTCCTACAAATGACTTAATGCCGAATTTTGCTCCTAAAAAGATTAAACCTGCGATAAATAGGGGTATATTAAATGCATATTGCACGATTCCAGGTTCCCATCCAAAGACGCCCTTTAATATAGTACTGATTCCACTTACTCCACCAGAAGCAATTTGATTTGGCAATAAAAAAACATTAAAACCAATCGCAATAATAGCGGCACCAATAATAACAAACAAATAATCTTTCATATGCTCCACAATTGGAGGTAGTTCCTTATGTAATCTGTGATTAGTTTCCATTGAATATCCTCTTTCGTTGTCATTGATGGCACTAGTATAACAACAGAAAGAACATTTGTGAACTTCAGCTAAGCACCGTTTTAACCGGATAAAGTACTATCAATAAAAAAGTTCCAAGACTAAAACGACTTAATACCGTTTTAGACTTGGAACATACGATTAAATCGTTCCTTTTGCAGCACGCTCCACTAGAACATCTTGTGGTAGTTTCCAAAGTTCTAGCCACTTGCGAATCGAGGTTACGAGGATAATTAAACCAAGAATTAGCATAATAACTGAAAGTGTCCCATTTAAGAAGTTAAAGCCAGGGCTTGCTGAATTCCAATAAACGTTTTTCACCATCCAGTAACCGGCTACGTTCACGGTTACATACAAATAAGCAAGTGGGATTAAACAAGTTAGCATATACCAGCGCTTTTCAGCTATTTTCAACACGATAGTTGCACCGATGATTAAACCAATAGATGCCATTAACTGATTGGATACTCCAAATAATGCCCAGACAGAGCTAATATCTCCGGAATACAGTAAATATCCCCACATAAAGCAAGCTAATGCACTCGCAAAAATAGTTGCCCATATGGAATTTGTTTGTTTCAGCGGTTTAAAGAATGTACCGCCAAAATCTTGAATGAGATATCGTGCAACTCGTGTCCCCGAGTCAATGGCTGTCAGTATAAAGACCGCTTCGAATAAAATAACAAACTGATAGAAAAACGATGCCATTTTTTCAAATATAGGAATTTCCGTGAAAATATACGTCATTCCAACAGCAAGCGTAACCGCCCCACCAGTTCTTCCTTCAAGGTCCATTCCAATTTCTTCACTTAGTTTATCTAAATGTACTGTTTCCATCCCTAAAGCTGCAAATTTCTCTGGTGTAGAGTTTATTGCAAAGTAATCTCCTGGCATTAATGATACAGCTGCAATCAATGCCATAATAGCCACTAAACACTCTACAAGCATCGCTCCAAAAGCAACACCTTTAATATCGCTCCATCGGTTAATCATTTTTGGCGTTGTACCCGAACCAACGAATGCATGGAATCCTGAGATAGCTCCACATGCAATAGTGATCGAAACAAATGGCCAAACCGGACCTGCGATAATTGGACCGCCACCGTTAATAAATTCTGTCAATGCAGGGAATTGAACTGCAGGGTTTACATAGAATACCCCAATGATTAATGCTGCGAACACGCCGATTTTCATAAAAGTACTTAAATAATCGCGCGGTGCAAGCAGCAACCAAACTGGTAATGCAGCTGCAAAAAAAGCATATATCGGTAAAGCAAGAGCGATTGTACTCTTTTCTAGTGTTAAGAAATCACCAAGTGCTGTTCCTTGAATATTTGGTCCCCAAAGAATAGCCGCCATAATAAGTCCAAAACCAACAATAGTAGCAACTTTTAAGTTGCCTGTTTTTTTATGATACAATCCAACACCCATTGCAATCGGAATTGTAATTCCTACTGCAAAAGTTCCCCATGGATTTCTCTCTAAAGCACTTAGAACAACTAATGATAAACCTGCCATCGTGATAGTGATGATGAATAACATCGCAAGCCCTGCACAAAACCCTGCAACGGGTCCGAGCTCTTTTTTAGCAATCTCTGATAAGGATTTCCCTTCTTGCCGCATGGAAGCAAAAAGTACGACCATATCGTGAACTGCTCCACCAATTACTGCCCCAATTAAGAGCCAAAGCAACCCTGGCAAATAACCAAATTGTGCTGCAAGTATTGGGCCGACTAACGGACCCGCCGCAGCAATCGCCGCAAAATGATGACCAAACGTGACCCATTTGTTCGTGGGTACATAATCTTTCCCATCCTCCAATGCATGTGCTGGAGTAGGTTTGGAATCATCTAGTTTCAAAACCTTTGCTGCCATGAACGTTCCATATAAACGATAAGCTATTAATAGTATACAAATAGATCCTATTACAATTGTAACCGCATTCAATTCTTTCTTCCCCCATCCTTCTAATCTATAATAATCATACTAAATACTAGTATAATAAATTCCATTTATAGTTGAATTACATAAATTCGAAGATGAAATGCAAATATACAGAAATGAAATACAATTGCATTAAAAACCAACGTGCAATTTAAATTCTTTTAAGTAGGTGCGGCTTACCGGAATTTTTGATTTGTCTTTCAAAACTAAATTATAAGTTGAATTGAACCACGGATGAATTTCAACGATATGATCCAGATTAACGATAAAACTACGATGAACTCGCATAAATTGCGTTGGCTGTAGTTTTTTTTCAAAGACAACGAGAGAATCACTAACAATGTATTCATCCGTCATTGTCTTAAACTTGCACTTTCCTTCAAAAGATTCTAAATAAATGATAGAGTCGTTTTCAAGTAATATAATTCGCTCATCCACAAGGACGGCGATTTTATCTGTACTAGCTTTTTTCATGGAAGGAGAGAAAGTGATTTTTTCACTTCCTATTTTCCCCATTTGTATAATTTTCTCTAATGTTTGACGAATACGCTCTTCGTCAAAAGGCTTTAAAATATAGTCGATTGCATTTAACTCGAAAGCCTGTAAGGCATACTCATCATATGCTGTTGCAAAAACAATAGCTGGAGTCGGCTTTAGCATAAGCAATTGCTTAGCTAAATCTAGTCCATTATCTCCATCCAAATCGATATCTAAAAAAACAAGGTCTGGTTTTAGTATTGAAATATCTTTGACAGCATATACAAGACTATCTGCTTCGCCAACTATTTCAATTTGTCCACTTTCCATGAGCAAATATTTTAATTCGTCCCTTGCTAATCGTTCATCTTCCACTATAAACGCTTTCAACATGTTGATGTAATACTCCTTTACTATCAAGCGGAATAGAGATAGTAATAGTCGTTCCTCTATTCATTTCGCTTGTAATCTCTAAACTTGCTTGACCATTATAAATTCCTATTAAACGTTTACTAATATTATAAATTGCAGTGCCAGTTCCTTTTTTAGAAATTATCGTTTGTTTACCTAATGACGCCAATTTATTTATAGGAATTCCTTTTCCACTATCCTCTACAACAATTTGCAGATTATTATTCACTGTGAAAATTTCAATCGATATCCTTCCTATTCCTTCTAAATTTGTAAAAGCATAATTAATCGCATTTTCCACGAGTGGTTGCAATGTAAATGGAGGAAGCAATACTTTTTCAATACCTGGTTCTATTTGAAAATCAATTTGATATTTGTCCGGAAATCGTGTTTGCACTAATGATAAATAGGATTTCACATTTTCTAATTCTTTTTCTAATGGAATGAGCATCTGCCTAGCCCCTTGCATATTCCCTCGCAGAAATGCACTTAACTCTAACAATAATTTCCGTGCTTTCCCGGCATCAGTGCGACATAAAATAGAAATAGAGTTAAGACTATTAAATAAGAAATGCGGATGAATTTGGGATTGTAGTGCTTTAATTTCTGCATCTTTTAATAATTTTGTTTGTCTTTCGGCTTCTGCTAACTCTAATTGTGTTGAAAATAGATTGGCGAGTCCTTCTGCTAGTTGCTGCTGAATATCATCCAGTTTGCTCGGTTGAATAAAGTACATTTTTAATGTACCTGCTGTTTTATTTTGCATCTTTAAAGGTAAAACGATTGCTGCTTCCAACGAGCAATTACTCTCCGAACAATAAATTTCTTCTTTTAATTTTGCTACTGCAATTTCGCCGTTTTTTAATACTTTTTTCGTTAAACCAGTTATAAAATGTCCACCTGGAATATGATGATCTGATGCTGCCCCAACATGCGCTAACACTTGTCGGTCATCTGTTATTGCAACCGCATCTGCATCTGTTAATCTCAACATGATTTCTGCAATCTCTTTGCATGAACTTGTATTTAAGCCTTGTCGAAAGAAAGGCAATGTTTGATCGGCAATATAAAAAGCTTTGCTCGTTTGGTTTGCCCGTGCACGTTCTTCATCACGAATAATCGAACGAATAATATACATAAAAAGAAACATTCCTAAGCCGTTCACTAAGATCATCGGAATACCAATAACTTGGACAAGTATCCAAGCCTCATCAAAAGGCTTACTTAATATTAATATGATAAGCATTTGAACAGCTTCTAATGTCATTCCTAAAATAGCCGCTTTGATCGGTGTAATTTTCTTTCCGAAGTTTATTTGTCTTCGAGAAAAATATCCCGAAATAATACCAGCTACGACAACAGCCATAGAACAAGCAAATGCTGTAAAGCCTCCAAGAGAGTATCGGTGAATACCAGCGATTAAACCAGCGCCTAAACCCACGACTGGTCCCCCTAGTATTCCACCGATTACGACGCCCATTACTCTTGTATTAGCAATTGCATTATCCGGATCAATTCCTACTAGCCATCCACTATTAACAATAGTCCCGTGCTGAATTTCGACTCCTGTATAGTTACTAATAATTCCGAGGGTACCAAAAAGTAAGATAAGTATTATTTTTTCGCTATTCTTATGTTCATTTTGAATAATTTGCTGAAATGATTTCAGTTGCGAGAGTAAAAAAGCAACAATGACGATTATCCCTACTTTTTCTATCATTAATGTAGCTAAAACTAAGATCATTGGTATCTCCTCTATTTTCTAATATTCTCACATCTTCATGATACTTGAAGTGAGAATATAAAAAAACCCTAATGTTACATAAACATAACATTAGGGTAACTTTAATCTATTAATTTATTCGTGAACGTAAGAATGCGTGGATGAATGAATCTAGTTCACCATCAACTACTGCATGAACATTTCCGCTCTCCTCATTTGTTCGATGATCTTTTACCATCGAATATGGGTGGAAAACATAAGATCGGATTTGGCTTCCCCATCCGATTTCTTTTTGTTCACCACGGATTGCAGCAAGCTGCGCTTCTTGTTCTTCGATTTTCAATTGGTACAATTTCGATTTCAATAATTTCATCGCATGCTCACGGTTTTTAATCTGTGAACGTTCGGTTTGGCAAGTAACAATCGTATTCGTCGGAATGTGTGTAATACGAACTGCTGAATCGGTCGTATTAATATGCTGACCACCAGCACCTGTTGCACGGTATGTGTCAATTTTCAAGTCTTCTGTACGAATTTCAATCTCAATCTCATCATTGAATTCCGGCATAACATCACAAGAAACAAAAGATGTATGGCGGCGACCTGATGAATCGAAAGGAGAAATACGTACAAGGCGGTGTACACCTTTTTCTGCTTTCAAATAACCGTACGCATTATGTCCTTTTATAAGCAATGTGACCGATTTAATCCCAGCTTCATCACCAGGTAAATAATCGAGCGTTTCGACTTTAAATCCATGCTTATCAGCCCAACGTTGATACATACGAAGTAAAATGGAACCCCAGTCTTGTGATTCGGTCCCACCCGCACCAGGGTGCAGTTCCAAAATCGCGTTATGCTTGTCGTATTCCTCACTCAAAAGCAACTGTAACTCGAAGTCACCGAGTGCACTTGTGAACTCTTTCAGTTCTGAGCCAAGTTCTTCTTGTAATTCCTCATCTGGCTCTTCTTTAAGAAGTTCAAGTGTCATCTCTAAGTTTTCTTGTGTAGATACTAGATCATTGTATTGTTCTACAATAGCTTTCAGTGCATTCATTTCGTTAATTACTTTTTGGGCAGCCTGTGCATCGTCCCAGAAGTCTGGAAATGTCATCATTTCTTCTAATTCTTGAATACGAACCTCTTTGTTTTCTAAGTCAAAGAGACCCCCTAAAGTCTTCTAATTTTCCCGCTGTTCTATCCAATTCGTTTCTTACTACTGCTATTTCTACCATATTGTTAATTCCTCCGACTTTCTTAAATTCCATCGACTTATAGATGACTTTCTATAAGTGTGTCTAACTCCAGATGCTAACCATTCTATCCAGATAAAACAATATCAATTTTCTATTCAGTTAATGGCTAGCTCTAGCGCCTTGCTCCTGCGCACAGCTCGTCGCAGAAGAGCGCTGCCCCTCGGGGTCAAATGTGGAATAGCTGCTCCTGCGCAAAGCCCGTCGCAAACAAAATCGCTTGTGGTGGCCTTAGGAACTGCCTCCTTGGCTCGCACGATGCGGGTTATGTCTGCCTTGCCACACGATGTGGCGCACTTGGCAGACCTACCCCATCCCCATTTGCCTGTCTGGGCAGTCATAGGCGCTTCCGCTTTTCGGTATCACACTGTTCCGTGACAATTTTTGAATTTCTTTCCACTTCCACATGGGCATAAGTCATTACGGCCTACTACTGCATCATTGCGGACTGGCTTTTTCTTGACAGCTGATCCTTCTTCTTTTGGATTTACCGCTTGCCCTTTCGCTACTTCTTCGCGTTCTAGATTGTTTCTGATTTCTGCTTTCATGGCATATTTAGCAACATCTTCTTGGATGGCATCTACCATCGCCTCGAACATGGCGAATCCTTCGCTTTGATATTCACGAAGTGGGTCGTTTTGTCCATATGCACGTAAATGAATACCTTGACGTAGCTGATCCATTGCATCGATATGGTCAATCCATTTAGAGTCAATTGAACGAAGTAACACGACTTTCTCAAATTCACGCATGCGTTCTGGCGTCATTTCTTCCTCTTTTGCATCATAGAAGCGAATTACTTCTTCTTTTAATTTTTCGATGATTTCTTCTGAAGATAAGTTTTCCAAATCTTTCTGAGTTATGATACCTTCTGGCAATAAATTAGCTTGTACGTAGTCTTCAATTCCTTTTAAACTCCACTCCGCTTTGTTGTCTGAAGCAGTATAAGATCCTACGAAACGCTCGATTGCGCCAAATATCATCGATTCTACAAGTGCACGCATGTTTTCAGTTTCGAGCACTTCATTACGTTCTTTATAAATAATTTCACGTTGTTGACGTAAAACATCATCGTATTGTAATAGGCGTTTACGTGAGTCGAAGTTATTCCCCTCTACACGTTTTTGCGCAGATTCTACTGCACGAGAAACCATTTTCGATTGAATTGGTTGCGAATCGTCCATTCCGAGTTTTGCCATCATATTACGCATATTGTCTGAACCAAAACGACGCATTAACTCATCTTCCATCGAAAGATAGAATTGTGTCACCCCAGGATCTCCTTGACGACCAGCACGTCCACGTAGCTGATTATCAATACGGCGTGATTCATGGCGCTCTGTACCAATTACTGCTAAACCGCCAACTTCTAAAACACCTTCACCAAGTTTAATATCAGTACCACGACCAGCCATGTTAGTCGCAATTGTCACAGAACCTAAATGTCCTGCAGTCGCAATAATTTCCGCTTCGTGTTCATGATTTTTCGCATTTAATACATTATGCTGAATGCCATGTTTTGTTAACAATTTGGAAATAATTTCAGACGTTTCAATTGCAACGGTACCGATTAATACGGGCTGACCATTTTTGTTTCGTTCTGCAATATCTGCCGCAACTGCTTCAAACTTTCCGTTCATAGAAGCATAGATTAAATCTGCACGGTCATCCCTAGCAATCATACGGTTTGTTGGAATCGCAATAACATTCATATTATAAATATTACGGAACTCTTCCTCCTCTGTTTTTGCGGTACCAGTCATACCGGATAATTTATCATACATACGGAAAAAGTTTTGGAACGTAATCGTTGCCATTGTCATTGATTCATTTTGAATTTCTAATCCTTCTTTTGCCTCAATCGCTTGGTGCAATCCATCACTATAGCGACGGCCTTTCATCAAACGACCAGTGAACGAGTCAACGATAACCACGTCACCGTCTTGTACAACATAGTCCACATCTAAATGCATCGATGCATGTGCTTTCAATGATTGATTGATCGCATGATTTAAGCGAACATGTGTCAAATCGAACAAGTTATCAATATTAAAAGCTTTTTCTACTTTTTCTACCCCAACATCTGTTAACGTAACACCTTTTGTAGATTCTTCATACGAATAGTCTGTTTCTATGTTAAGTGTCCGAACAAAAGCGTTTGCTTGTTTGTACAATAATGCTGCTTTATTTGCTTGCCCTGAAATAATTAATGGCGTTCTTGCTTCATCGATTAAAATGGAGTCAACTTCATCAATTACTGCATAATGAAGCGGACGTTGCACTTTGTCTTCTTTGTACAACACCATATTATCACGCAAATAATCGAAACCAAGCTCATTATTAGTCGAATACGTAATATCCGCTGCATATGCTTCACGTTTTTCTTCTTTTGACAATGAATTTAAATTGAGGCCGACAGATAAACCTAAGAAATTATATAGTTGTCCCATTTCTGCAGCATCACGGCTAGATAAATATTCGTTGACCGTTACTACATGTGCTCCAAGTGCTGGGATCGCATTTAAATATACAGACATCGTTGAAGTTAGGGTTTTCCCTTCCCCTGTTTTCATTTCTGCAATATTACCTTCATGAAGTGCTGCTGCCCCCATAATTTGTACGCGGAAAGGGTACATACCAAGTACGCGCTTAGCCGCTTCACGTACAACCGCAAATGCTTCTGGTAGCAACTGGTCCAATGTTTCTCCTTTTGCATAACGAGCACGGAATTCTTCCGTTTTTGCAGTTAATTGTTCATCTGATTTTGCGTCCATTTCGCTAGCTAGTGCTTCAACTTGATCCGCAATTTTTTCTAATCGTTTTATTTCACGTTTATTTAAATCGAATACTTTATTTAATACACCAAGCATCTATTTTCACTTCCCATTTAGTCTTACTCCCCATTTTACCATTCGATAGAATCTCACGCAAATAAGCAAATTTACAATTGAAAATCTCCAAGTTAAAATTGTTGTGCATTTCGTTTTTTTGAAGCTCGCTTAAATAGAAATAATGTGTATCCTAAAGAAGTTACCGCTAGGATTTCCGCTGCTGGGCGGACGCTTTCCGCCGGGTGAGCGATGAGCCATCGCCGACGCTACGCGTTCGCCTGCGATGTCTCATCTTCTCACTCATCCGGCAGGAGTCGCGCCCTTCCATTTAAACCTCTGATTAATACAGACGCCAAATTAGCAAGAAATTACCATTGATTGAAGCGGAAGGCGGCAACTCCAGCGGGAATAACAGATGTTTTTTTTGCACCGAAAGCTAAGCATCAGGTGCATGAGCTGAAGACACTGGACTGAGCATAGCGAGGGAAGCGGCTGAAGCCATGCCCGCGAAAGCGTCCGCCTGGAGCGGAAATCAGGGCGGACGCTTAATCCAGCTTTTTAGTGCGCATTATCTTTATAAAATAGTGGCTAACCTTACATTCATTGGAGAAAGTTATTATATATCCGAAATCGTAAAAAAACTCCCCTCAATTTTGAGGAGAGTTGGTTTAGTTAGTTTGTTTCGATTAGGCCGTATTTACCGTCTTTTCGTTTGTAGACGATGTTTGTGCCATTGGATTCTGCATCAGTGAAGATGAAGAAATTATGCCCAAGCATATTCATTTGTAATACTGCTTCTTCTTGATCCATTGGTTTTAGATCGAATTGTTTTGTACGTACGATATTATAAGCTTCATCGTCCGACTGCTCTACTGGTGCGTCTGATGCTTCCACTGTGGCAAAAAAAGTAGCTACGCCTTCTCGTTCACGGAATTTACGATTCACTTTTGTTTTATATTTACGTATTTGTCGTTCTAGCTTGTCTACGATGAGATCTACTGCAGCATACATATCTGAATGGCGTTCTTCTGCTCGTAGTGTTAAATTTTTCATAGGAATCGTTACTTCTACTTTCGTTTGCTTGTCATTATACACCTTTAGATTGACATTAGCTGTCGCTTCGATTTCTTCGTTGAAGTAACGGTCTACTTTCTCAATTTTCCCTTCAACATGTTCTCGAATTGCAGGAGTTACCTCAATATTTTCCCCACGAATGTTAAAGTTTAGCATGAAAACTCCTCCTTTAAATTTAACTCTACATATAGGATTCAACATCCCACCCGAAATATCCTTCTTACTTTTAAGATTTTATTTATTTTTTGTCGAATGATGTAATAATCTTTACTTTTTTATGTTCATCGATTTTTTGCGAAGATTTTTTAATTCATTTACAATTAATTGCTCAGTATAAGTATCCTCGGGGAAGTTAATACCATACTCATATCCATTAATTTTCCGATGGGACCAGACAAATTCGCCAATCAGATCAATCGGTGATTCGTCTATTGTAAAATTTAGTTCTACATGAATATGTTTTTCGATTGCAATGGAAAACTCGGTAAAAATTTTCAAACCATGTGGACTTATATCGATAATATCGCAACTTCCCTTTTTCGATTTTTCTGGTTCTGTAAGTCCAACTGCATCTTTTATTAATCGAAAAGTTGCTTTGCATGGTTCAGTATAGGTATAGCGGAAGGATTCTTTTCTTTTATAGTGCATTTTTTTATCTCCTCTTTACTATGAGTCGTTTTTACTCCATTATGCCGAAGTACATCATTTATTTCAATTACTTTTTAGGTATAGCGCTTTTGCCCGCGTTACGCAGCGAAGTGGGGTCTCTGCTGCTGAGTTATGTTAAAAACGCCCTACCGTAAATTATACGATAGAGCGTTCATGTATATGTTTATTTGTTCATGGCTACTGTTACATCCGTCACTCGTTTAGCTCCAACATAGCGTTTTCCCCAATAATTTGGATCGTTCAATTTATCAATTTTCACGCCTTTGGAAGTCGATGAATGGATAAACTTACCGTCGCCTATGTATATACCAACATGTGAAACACCTTTACCCGATGTATTGAAGAAAACCAAATCTCCTGATATTAAATCAGCCTTTTCCACATTCGAACCTGTTGCATGCATACCTGATGAACTGCGAGGTAAACTAATCCCTAGCCCTTCGTATACATATCCTACAAATCCTGAACAATCAAATCCTGCTTTCGTAGTTCCACCGCTGCGATACTTAGTCCCTATTAAGTTTTTAGCTGTTGCTACTAATTCTTTTGAGTCTACTGAACTTGCTGCTTCAGTATTTCCAGCGAATGGCGCTGTAACTAAAATTATAGATAAGATGCATATAGCAATGACTTTTTGCGACATAGATTTGAAATTCATTGTGATCCTCCAAGCGGCTAAAGTATTCAGAAAATTTTCTTGTATTCATCTTACCATGATTTAGAACCTTCTAATTTTACAATTGTGTAACAATTACATTACAAAAGCGTCGAGAATAGAAAAAGCGGGTACCATTTTAGTGCATCATGTTGTCGGCTTCATTTTTATTCCAAAACTTAACGCGTCAAAGTATAGGCGACGCTTCTTCAGTACGTAAGAGTAAACAAAAAATAGGACACTTCTTGCTTAAGAATGAGCAAGTAGTGTCCTATTTTTAAATTACGAAACGTGCAGTTGATGCTTCTAGAATAGTTGCTTGATCGCTAATATCACTTATTAACGCTGATAATGATTCAATTGTTTGTACATTTGCTACAAGTAATTCCACCGTCTGTTCCATTTGGGTTGTATTAGATTCGATGGATTCCGTTAGCTCAAAAATTAGTTTTTCGGACATATTCTTTTCTTGTTCTATTGTCATAATAGAATCTGTCATATGATCATTTTGATTTTTGGACTCTCGAATAAACGAAACAATTGTATCAAATTTTTCATGTAGTAACTGGAAGGATGATGCATTATTTTTGGAAGTAGAAAGCCCTTCAGCAAAAACGATTTCCATTTCATGCCCTTGATGTGAAATAGATGTAGAAATGTTGTTGATCGTATTTGCAGTGACCGATACTTCATCTGCCAGTTTTTTTACTTCCTCTGCAACGACCGCAAACCCTTTTCCGTGCACACCTGATCTTGCGGCTTCGATACCTGCGTTTAACGCAAGTAAATTTGTTTGTTTAGCGATTGATTGTACAATAGATGTCATTCTTGCTATTTCTTCTGTACGCTCTTGTAATAATTTTCTTTCTTTATCTGCTGCTTTAAATAAAGATCGCAAATGTGCCGCTTCAGCCGCCGCTTTTTTCATCGCATCTGCACTTGCATCTGCAACTTCCACCGCAACTGATGCGTGATTATTTAATGCAACTGCCTTTTCGGATACACTCTCAAACGTTCGTGAAAATTCCTCTAGAAATGCTCGAATTCCAACAGACGCATCTTTTTGCTCGATCATACTTACGCTAGCTTCATTGATAGCCATTTGTACAGAATTGGAGCTTGCAACCGTTTCGGCAGAGTACGCTTTTAATGTAGTACTATCTATACTTAACTTTTCTGCAGTTAGTTTAATCATTTGAACCATGTCGGTTAAATTGTTTTTCATTTCATTCATAGCAATGGATACTTCGCCAATTTCATCCTTTGTCGAAATATGTATCGGTTTTACAAGTAGATTTCCTTTTGAAATTTCTTTTGCAGATGATGCAACATTCGTTAATTGATTTCTAATTTGGCGATTTGTCAGTAACAATAAAATGAGGGAGAACAACCCAGCTATTAAGAATGAAGCAACCACTATTACAATCGTATTTTGTTGGCTAGCTTTCATCTCATCTATGATAAGTTGTCGATTATTCGTCTCTTGCTCTCGAGTAGCATTGAGCATTTCTATTAATACATTATATTTTTCGTTAATCGATTGAAGTTGGCGGCGTTTGGAGACATTTTCTTTATTGACAACTGATTTTTTTAGATTGTTTTCATAAGTTGTTTGGATGCTATTTAATGTTTGTGTGAACGTATCCCAATCTATATGTGCCATTCGCGAACTCACAGTTGGTACTAGCTGGGCCAAATTTGTTTTCTTTATTTCATAATCTTTGTCGAATTCCTCTAATGGATCGCCCGCAAAAAGGGAAATTGATATGTATAAACTAGCTATCTCTGCCCGCATAATATCTGCGTTCTCGACATTTTCTGATGATATCTCTAATTTATCCGATAGATTTTGATTGTGGATCACTTGAACAATTAATAACACAGTCATAACACCGAATAAGAGAAAAGAACTAAAAATTGCAATTAAATACTTCGTTCTCAGTGGAATGCTAGACCATTTTTTCATAGGTATTGAGACCTCCTACCAGGAAATATAGCATATATCCTCGAAAAAAAGAGTGCGTTTTTTTAAACTTAACATTAACTTTACAAAGACAAATCAGAACATTCCGTGTACGATAGAGCTATATATAAGTGAAAGGAAGTTGACTATGGATTTAGGTTTACAACATAAACGCGTGATCGTAACAGCATCGAGTAAAGGTCTCGGAAAAGCAACAGCCCTCCAGTTTGCAAAAGAAGGCGCTAAAGTTCTCATATCAAGTAGAAACGAAGAAGAGTTGAAGCAAACTGCCGAGGAAATAAAAGCAGTAAGCAACAATGAGCATGTCTATTTTTCTGTATGTGATGTGACAAAAGAAAGCGACATAGACCGACTTTTCGAAACAGCAATCGCTAAATTTGGCGGAGTCGATATTCTCGTCAACAATGCAGGCGGCCCTACACCTGGTGGGTTTGCACAAGTATCTGATGAAGATTGGCAAGGAGCATTTGAGAAAAATCTATTAAGCTACATCCGCTCGATTCGATTAGCACTCCCATACATGAAAGAACAAAATTTCGGACGAATCGTCAACATTTCTTCTTCTTCTACAAAAGAGGTATTAGACGGTCTAATCTTGTCGAATACATTCCGTTTAGGGATGGTCGGTCTATCAAAAAGTATCGCTCGCGAGTATGGAAACCGAAATATATTGATAAATACAGTCGGACCTGGTCGAATTCAAACAGATCGCGTGACAGAACTCGACCAAATTGCTGCTCAAAAGCAAAATTTGTCGATTGACGAAATTAAAGAAGGATTTGAAAAAGTGATTCCAGTTGGAAGATACGGCGAACCAGAAGAATTTGCGAAAATCATTGTATTTCTATGTTCAGAAGCCAATTCGTATATGACTGGTCAAAATTTGGTTGTAGATGGCGGAACATTGAAGGCACTATAGAGGGAGAAGGACGGAGTGGTTTATCGCATTCGCGGGGTAGTTTGTCGTGTTCGAGGTGAGTTTTGTCGTGTTCGTCTAAAGTTTAGTCGTTCTAAGCCATTTATTGGATATTGTTCGATTAAAAACGAGTGTCTCCGAATTCGGAGACACTCGTTTTTGCAATTTATTTAACGATTAATTTGATTTTATTTTGCGATGGATCTTTCGTGATGTAGATATCATTTTCTTCTGTAAGTGGTGCATCGATTGTTTTTAAGTTTTCAATTGCAGTATTTAATACTTCATTACTTGGATAAACTAAAGTATACGCTTCTAGACCTACGATATTTTCCGCTGCTGCTGGTGCACCTACTCCAGCCCAAGTGTTCATACCGATATGGTGATGGTATTTTCCTGTTGCCATAAACAATGCGCCTGGATAAGGAGTTACAACTTCAAATCCTAATGCATTATAAAATTTTTCCGCTGCCGATAGGTCTGCAACATGTAAATGAATATGTCCCATTGCAGTGCCTTCTGGTAGGCCAGTCCATTTGGTATTTGCACCTTCTGCCAAAATACTTTGTGCATCGATTTGAAGTGTGTCCATTGCAACATGTTCACCGTTCCATTTCCACTCTGTATCAGGGCGGTCGGTATAAATTTCGATGCCGTTACCATCTGGATCATTTAAATATAGTGCTTCACTTACTAAGTGATCTCCTGCTCCAACGCGGATATTAATTTCGATAAAGTGTTTTAATACCGCACCAAGATCTGCACGAGTAGGAAGTAATAATGCGAAATGGTAGAGACCAGTTGTTTTTTGTGTTTTTGGTTCGAAGTCTGATCGTTGTTCAATGGAAAGTAGTGCAGTTTTTCCATCTGCAGTTAGTAAGGCTTTGTTGTCTTGTTTTTCAAGTACTTTGAATCCTACTACTTCTTGATAAAACGTAAGTGATTCTTCTAAGTTCATTACTTTTAGTTCTACTAGTTCTACGAATGTATATGGTTTATTTTGATATTTCATTTGAGTTTCTCCTCTTTTTAAGTTACTTTTCGTAAGTAATTATATTTTAGTTACTTAATAAAGTCAAGTTAGTAACTCATTAATTTGGAAAATGCAGGACTTGTTTCTTCGAATCGCAAGATCTTTTTATTTAACTTGTATCATTTCCTCTTATTTGTACAACCCCACGGATTGGCGTAATAATATTTCCTCTACTCACAACATCCTCTCTCGTTCTCGCAACATTGCATTCCATACGCGCAACATTCTCTCCCATCTCCGCAACTTTCCTCGTAATCACAATGATACACTCCACGCAAAAACCACTAGCCTCGTTTGGCTAGTGGTTTCTTACAACCCTTTATTTTGCTAATGGAACTTGGATCGACATGCTTTGGCATTCTGCTAGTTTGCAGATGTCGAAGTTACCTCCGCTTACGATGATTCCTACATTTCGTGATGCGGATGGCATGTGGTGGTTCAACACTGCCGCTACTGCTGCGGCTCCAGCACCTTCAATAAGTGTTTTTTCACGTTCGAGCATAAAGAGAATTGCGGTTGCAATTTCTGCTTCGGATACGGTGATAATGTCGTCTACGAGGGAATGAATGATATTCATTGTCAGCTTTCCTGGTACTTTCACGTTAATGCCTTCTGCAATTGTTTTGCCTTGGAATGGGACGAGCCCTCCATTTTTTCCTTTAAAAGCAGTCGCAATGGCAGAAGCATTTGCGGATTGAACGCCAATAACTCGGATATCTGGACGAGTCGATTTCACGGCAAGTAAGGTGCCTGCTAATAAGCCTCCGCCACCTGCTGGAACGACGATTGTATCGATTTCGGGACTTTGCTGCAGCATTTCCATTGCAACGGTTGCCTGACCTTCGATGACGGCTAAATCGTCGAAGGGATGGATGAATGTGGCACCTGTTCGAAGCTGTTCTTCTCTTGCTGCAACATAGGCTTCGTCGAAATTTTGTCCGACTAGCTTCACCATAGCGCCGTATCCTTTTGTTGCGTTTACTTTCGTTTCAGGTGTTCCAATTGGCATGAAAATGGTTACTGGCACATTGCGTGCTTTTCCAGCATAAGCAACTCCTTGGGCGTGATTTCCTGCAGAAGCAGCTATTAATCCTTTCTCGCACTCCGCTTCTGATAGCTGTGATACTTTATTCATTGCACCTCTTATTTTAAATGAACCCGTTTTTTGTAGGTTCTCCAATTTCAAGTACACTTTCTTTCCCGTCATTGCGTTAAATGTAGTCGACATTTTACACGGTGTACGATGCACGAACTCCGCTACTTTTTCTGATGCTTCAAATAAACCTACAGTGTCGTATGAATTCCCAACAAAACCATCTCCTATTTAGCTAATTTTTTGTTTTCAAATGCTTGAATATGATCTTCGTATTGGAAAGTCAATGAAATTTCATCCCATCCATTTAAAAGCATTTTCTTTTGGTACTGGTCGATGTCAAATGAATAAACCGAACCATCCGCTCCTGTTACCGTTTGTTTTTCTAGATTTACTTCTACTTTATATTCTTCTTTACTTAAAATCGCTTCCACTTCGTCGACAGACAATATAATAGGAAGAATTCCATTTTTCATGCAGTTATTATAAAAAATATCGGCGAAACTCGGAGCGATGACTACACGGAATCCATAATCCAGTATTGCCCACGGAGCGTGCTCACGCGATGATCCACATCCGAAGTTATCATGCGCTACTAATATAGTGGAATTTTTATAGCGATCATCGTTTAATACAAAATCTTGAATTGGATTTCCTTCTGCATCAAAGCGCCAGTGGTAAAACAAGTACTTGCCGAATCCTGTGCGCTCAATTCTTTTTAGAAATTCCTTTGAAATAATTTGGTCTGTATCGACATTTTTTTGATTTAATGGGGTAATGACGCTTTTTATTTCATTAATAGGCTCCATCGTTTTTCCTCCTTACGCGTTTACTAAATCAATTTCGCCTTGGCGTAATTGCGTCCAGATTTTGCATCGAACTTGTTCGATGAACTCCTTTACAAAATCTGTGACATCCGCCGGGGGCTCAACTAGATTCAGCAGGGGTCTCAAACTCCTACTGAATCTAGTTGAAATTTGCGAATATCTACAATATGACCTTCGATTGCGGCGGCGGCTGCCATTGCTGGACTCATCAAATGTGTTCTAGATCCTGCACCTTGTCGACCTTCGAAGTTGCGGTTGGATGTAGATGCACAATGCTCGCCAGCTGGAACGACATCGTCATTCATCGCTAGGCACATACTGCAGCCAGATTCACGCCATTCAAATCCCGCATCAAGGAAAATTTGGTCGATGCCTTCTTGTTCTGCTTGTTTTTTCACGGTTTGTGATCCTGGAACAACAATTGCTTTTACGCTTGGATGCACTTTACGCCCTTCAATTACGCCTGCTGCAGTGCGTAAATCGCTTAGGCGGGCATTCGTACAAGAACCGATAAATACATTCGTAATCGCAATATCCGTTAAAGGCATTCCTTCTTCAAGACCCATATAAGTAAGTGCTTTTTCATGTGCTGATCTGTCGCTTGCTTCTGTGAAGTCTGTTGTAAGTGGGATATTGTTTGAAACACCTGAACCCATAGATGGATTTGTACCCCAAGTAACGAAAGGTTCGATTTCGTCAGCAGAAATTTCAACTGTTTTATCGTAAACTGCTCCTTCGTCTGAAGCGAGTGTCAACCAACAAGCTGCTTCTTTTTCAAAAGCTTCACCAGTTGGAACATGTTCGCGACCTCTTAAAAATTCAACTGTCGTTGCATCTGGGCTGATTAAACCTGCACGAGCTCCAGCTTCGATGGACATATTACAAATTGTCATACGTTCTTCCATCGATAGATTGCGAATTGCTTCGCCTGTGTACTCCACAATATATCCAGTACCCATATCGATACCAAACTTCGAAATAATCGCTAAAATAATATCTTTTGCTGCAACTCCGTAACCAAGTTCTCCAGTAACTTTAATTTCCATTGTTTTCGGTTTTGCTTGCCAAAGTGTTTGAGTAGAAAGGACATGCTCTACTTCACTCGTACCAATACCAAAAGCAATCGCGCCGAATGCACCATGTGTAGATGTGTGGCTATCTCCACATACGATCGTTTTACCAGGTTGCGTTAAACCTAGCTCTGGACCGATAATATGGACGATTCCTTGATCTGGATGGCCCATATTTGCAAGTGGAACTCCGAATTCTTCGCAGTTTTCTTGCAGTGTATTAATTTGCTTACGTGCAATTTCGTCTTTAATTTGTTCTCTATTACGAGTTGGGACGTTGTGATCCATCGTTGCATAGCAAAGATCCGGCCGACGAACTTTGCGATTGTTTAGTCGTAACCCTTCAAAAGCTTGTGGAGATGTCACTTCATGGAGTAAGTGTAAATCGATATAGAGAAGGTCTGGTTTCCCTTCTTCCTCATATACTACATGTTCATCCCAAATTTTCTCAATTATCGTTTTTGCCATTTTAGTCCCTCTCCTTTTGGTTAGACATACGTAAACATAATACTGTCAGATACAAATTCTGAATCTAGTTCTTCTAATACTTTTGCTGTCCATTCGGTTGTCGAAAGAACGCGTTTGCCTTCTACTTGTAAATCAATTGTGAAATTACCATCATTTAGCACATTAAATACTGCTTCTTCAATTGCCGCTGCTTCTGTTTCCATTTGGAAAGCTTCGCGTAACATCATTGCTGCAGAGAGAATAGTCGCTGCTGGGTTTGCTTTATTTTGTCCCGCGATGTCAGGAGCAGATCCGTGGACTGGTTCGTATAAACCAAAACCGTCTTCTCTTGTACTTGCTGATGGTAGCATTCCTAGTGAGCCTGTAATAACAGAAGCTTCATCACTTAAAATATCACCGAACATATTTTCTGTGACAATAACGTCGAATGCATCCGGCTTCGTAATCAATTTCATCGCCGTCGAATCAACCAGCATATGTTCCACTTCTACATCTGGGTATCCTTGTTTTTTCTCTTCAACAATTTCACGCCATAGTTTACTAGAGTCTAGTACATTCGCTTTATCTACAGAAGCAAGTTTCCCTCTGCGGCTTCTCGCAAGTTGGAAAGCAGTATCGACGATTCGCTCGATTTCTTCACGTGTGTATACAAGTGAGTCCAATGCGTAATCCTTTGTCTTTTTTCGTGGCTCAGCGAAGTATAAACCTCCTGTTAATTCACGAACGATGACTAAATCAACCGATTCTGCGATCTCCTTTTTAAGCGGTGATGCTTCTAATAATGCAGGAATCGCTTTTACTGGACGAATATTTGCATATAGTCCGAAATGTTTGCGAATTGCTAGTAATCCTTTTTCGGGGCGTAAATGAGATGGATTTTGATCCCATTTTGGCCCACCAACTGCACCTAAGAGAATGGCATCACTTCCGCTACATAAGTTAATCGTCTCTTCAGGAAGTGGATTTTCGCAAGCATCAATTGCCGCTCCACCGATCAAAGCGTATTGCAAGTTAAAGGTATGGTTATATCGTTTTTCAATCGCCTGAAGCACCTGGACAGCAGCTCCTGTTACTTCAGGACCGATTCCATCTCCTGGTAATACTGTTATCGTTTTTTCCATCTCATTCACTCCTGTTAGTTTGTCTAGACTTCAGGCGCCAGCCGCTCTAGGTCAAATGTGAAATTGCTGCTCCTGTGCAAAGCTCGTCGCAGAAGAACGTTGTCACGGCTAAACGGGCGCCTTTCGCTTTTCTCAGTTATTGTGTAACTGGCACTCTTTCTTGATAATGTGCTTTTATTAACTGTCTATTGATCGCATTTAAATACGCTTTTGCAGAAGCTTCTAATACGTCTTGTGAAGCATTACGTCCAACGGAAACGACGTCGTTAAATGTTAAGTTAATAATAGCTTCGCCAAGTGCGTCTCTGCCTTTAGAAACAGAAGACACACGATAATCAATAATATGAACTTCCCCATTCACAAGCTTTTCTAGCGTATTGAATATCGCTTCTACTGAACCAGCGCCAGTAGACGATACGACTTCCACTTGACCAGATGGCGTTTTCGCTTGAACCGTAGCAGTTGGAATATTTGATGTGCCGTACTGCACTTGCACGCTCTCTAATTCATATACATCCACTTCAGGCGTGTTTACTTGTTGATCTGTTAATAAAACAAATAAATCATCCTCTGTGATTTCTTTCTTAGAATCCGCTAATTTCTTGAATGCTACAAATGCTGCCTTTAGTTTTTCATCACTTAAATGGAAGCCCATTTCCTCCGCGCGGTTAGTAAATGCATGGCGACCAGAGTGTTTTCCAAGTACAAGTTCGGTAGATGCATCACCGATTAGTTCTGGTGTAATAATTTCATATGTTTCAGGGTTTTTCAGCATACCATCTTGGTGAATACCAGATTCGTGTGCGAAAGCATTTTTCCCAACTACCGCTTTGTTTGGTTGAATAGCCACTCCTGTTAACTTACTTACAAGCTGACTTGTGCGTTTTGTTTCTTTTAACACGATGCCAGAATCCGTTTGATAGTAGTCTTTGCGAATATGTAGTGCAACTGCAATTTCTTCTAGCGCTACGTTACCAGCACGTTCTCCGATTCCGTTAATGGTACCTTCTACTTGCGTTGCACCATTTTCAATTGCTGCAAGTGTATTTGCTGTTGCTAAACCTAAATCATCATGACAATGTGCGGAAAGCTTTACTCGTTCAATGCCATTCACATTTTCAGTTAAATATTTGAATAAAGCACCGTATTCGATAGGAGTTGCATACCCTACAGTATCTGGTACATTAATAGTCGTAGCCCCTGCTTTAATCACTTCATTAATAATTCGAACAAGAAAGTCTTTATCCGAGCGAGTTGCATCTTCTGCAGACCATTGTACGAGTGGAAAATATTTTCTTGCCAGTTTCACTGATTCAACAGCAAGTTCAATCACTTGTTCTGGTGTTTTATTCAACTTAGTTTGCATATGAATTGGGGATGTTGCAATAAATGTGTGAAGATGAGGCTGCACTCCACCTTTTAATGCCTCCCAAGCAGTTTCAATATCATCTTTATTCGTACGAGCTAAACCTGTAACAACTGAGTTTTTCACCGTATCAGCAATCAGTTTAACTGCTTCAAAGTCTCCAGGGGATGAAGCAGGAAAACCTGCTTCAATAATGGAAACTCCGTACTTTTCAAGCTGACGAGCGATTTCTAACTTTTCTTGCGTGTTTAGATTGATCCCTGCGGATTGTTCACCGTCACGAAGCGTTGTGTCAAAAATGTCAATTTTGTGCACTCGTCACCACTTCTTTCTTCACTTGTTTTTTCCCTTCATTGATAAATGGCATCATTTCACGAAGTTTTGCACCAACAACTTCGATTTGATGTTCCGATTCTGCTTTTTTAATTGCGTTATATTTTGGACGATCTGTTTCGTTTTCTTCGATCCATTCTTTCGCAAACTTACCGCTTTGAATATCTGTTAATACGTCTTTCATACGATCTTTTACAGAAGCATCGATGATTCGTGGTCCTGATACGAAGTCTCCCCACTCAGCTGTATCCGAGATAGAAGAACGCATTGTAGCCATTCCACCTTCGTACATTAAGTCAACGATCAGTTTTAATTCATGTAATGTTTCAAAGTATGCAAGTTCTGGTTGGTATCCTGCTTCTACAAGTGTTTCAAAACCGGCTTTTACGATTGCAGTTGTACTACCGCAAAGTACTGCTTGCTCTCCGAATAGATCTGTTTCTGTTTCTTCTTTAAATGTTGTTTCAAGAACTCCAGCACGAGCTGCTCCGATTCCTTTTGCATAAGCTAAAGCTAGGTCTTTTGCGTTACCAGTTGCATCTTGATGTACAGCGAATAATCCTGGTACTCCTGCTCCTGCTTCAAATGTTCTACGTACTAAGTGTCCTGGTCCTTTTGGCGCTACTAAGAATACATCCACGTCTGCTGGTGGTACGATTTGATCGAAATGAACGTTAAATCCGTGTGCGAATACTAATGATTTCCCTGCAGTTAATGCTGGTGCGATTTCTGCCTCGTATACTGCTTTTTGTCTTTCATCTGGTAATAAAATCATAATAACGTCCGCTTTTTCAGCCGCTTCTTTTACCGAATAAACTTCTAATCCATCTTCTTTTGCTTGGTCGAATGATTTACCTGCACGAATACCTACTACTACGTTAAAACCTGAGTCTTTCAAGTTTTGTGCGTGTGCGTGGCCTTGTGATCCGTACCCGATGATTGCGATTGTTTTGTCCTTTAAAAGTCCTTCGTTGATATCTCCGTTATAATACATTTTAGCCATTGTTATTTCCTCCTCAGAATTTGGGTTTTTAAATATATAAGTTAAAACTGTGTTACTAAATGAATGACTAGCTTATAAAATAGACAGCTGTGGTGTATGGACCTTTTGGGTCTCGCGAACAAATGCTGTTACGCCTGTTCTTGTTAAGTCTTTAATGCCGTATGGTTTGAGCAAATCGATAAATGCATCGATTTTTTCTGGATTACCTGTCACTTGGTATGTCACGACATTTTTGCCAGTGTCGATCGTCGCTGCTCGGAATGGTTCAACAATACTATTAATCTCTGCTCTTACGGTTGGTGGTGCGACCACTTTCACAAGTGCGAGCTCCCGAACGACAATCGACTTTTCAGTAATATCGTTAACTTTCAGCACATCTACTTGCTTTTGAAGTTGCTTTAATAGTTGCTCCAGTTTTTGTTCATCTTCTACATTTACGACGAACGTCATTTTGGAAATTTGCGGTTGTTCTGTATGACCTACTGTGATGCTTTCGATATTGAACTGACGTTTCATGAGAAGGCCAGTTACGCGGTTTAAAACGCCGCTTTGGTTCATCACGGTTACAGTAATGATGCGTTTCATTCTGGTTTCACTCCAATCATTTCGTGTAGTGCCGTACCTGGTACAACCATTGGGTATACTTTTTCTTTTTGAACTACTCTGCAATCTATTAATACTGGTTCATCGGATGCTAATGCTTCTTTTAATTGAACTTTGGCATCCTCGTACGTTTCGATTTTGTATCCTTTTAAATCGTAAGCTGCTGCAAGTTTCACAAAATCCGGTTGAACAGGGATTAATGAATGCGAATAACGCTCACCGTGGAACGTTTCTTGCCACTGACGCACCATTCCAAGTGCTTGATTGTTCAAAATAACGATTTTCACTGGAATGCGCATTTCTTGTAGTAGCGACAGTTCTTGTAATGTCATTTGGAACCCTGCATCTCCAACGATGGATACTACCTTCGCTTCTGGCTTTGCAAGCTGAGCACCAATTGCTGCCGGGAAGCCGAAGCCCATTGTTCCAAGTCCACCAGATGTTACCCAGTTATGTGGGTGATTGAACTTGTAGTACTGTGCTGCCCACATTTGGTGCTGCCCTACATCTGTTGTGACAACTGCATCTCCATTTGTATATTCGTGAATGAGTTCTACTACTTGCTGTGGGAGCAGTCCTTTTTCTTCACTTGCTTCATAAAATAAAGGGTATTCCTCTTGATTGATTTGTAAGCTTTCTAACCATGCTGCCGTGTTGCCATTCGGAGCATTTTGTTCTAATAAAGCGGTTAAAGCTTCTTTTGCGTCCGCTACAATCGGAATTTCCGTTGGTACATTTTTTCCGATTTCTGCCGGATCTATATCGATATGAATCACTTTGGCGTTAGGTGCAAAGTGAGCTAAGTTCCCTGTTAAACGGTCATCAAATCTTGCCCCAACGTTGATGAGTAAATCGCAAGTTTGAATCGCCATATTTGCTGTATACGTCCCATGCATTCCTGCCATTCCGATAAACAGTGGATGGTCCCCTTCAATCGTTCCTAAACCGAGTAAGGTATTTGTCACAGGAATTTGATATTTCTCTGCAAGCTCCACTAATTGATCGGATGCTTTAGCAAATAATACACCCGCACCGGCTAAAATGAGCGGTTGTTTTGCCGTTGAAATGGCTTGTGTTGCTTTTTGAATTTGTAAAAAGTTCGGTGTTGTCGTCGGTTGATATCCTGGAAGATTTACCTCATCTGATGTCTCATCAGTTGGGCTAAAAATCCCTGTTGCCATATTTTTTGGAATATCTACGACGACTGGTCCTGGACGACCTGTGGAAGCAATATGAAAAGCTTCGTTAATAATTCTTGGTAAATCCGCTACATCTTTTACTTGGTAATTATGTTTTGTTATTGGTTGTGTAATACCGATGATGTCTGCTTCTTGAAAAGCATCTGTTCCGATAACCGTCGTTGCAACTTGCCCTGTGAAAACAACGAGTGGAATCGAATCCATCATTGCATCTGCAATTCCTGTGACTACATTTGTTGCCCCCGGACCACTCGTTGCAATGACAACCCCCACTTTCCCAGAAACTCGTGCATACCCTTCTGCTGCGTGAATAGCTCCTTGCTCATGACGCGCTAAAATATGTCTAATAGGGTTTTTATGTAACGCATCATAAATCGGTAAAACGGCTCCACCTGGATAACCAAAAACTACCTCAACTTGGTGCTTTTTTAATGTTTCAATTAAAACATCTGCACCATCCAACTGTTTCGGAGCTACCGAGGTTTCGGGTTCTTCATACATTTGTTCTGTTTCTTCAACAGTCATCTTCATCATAATTTCCTCCTTTTGATCAAATCGTCCAGAAATAAAGAAAAGCGTAAGGCGCCCGCTTTGCCGCGACAGAGTTCTTCTGCGACGAGCTCGCGCAGGAGCAAGCGAATGGCGATTTCCGAGGAGGCAGCTCCTCAGTCACCGCAGGAACGCTCTTCTGCGACGAGCCCGCGCAGGAGCAAATTGATATTCGACCTCGAGCGGCAGGCGCCTGGAGTCTAGACAGTAACTGAATAGACAAGTAATACTTACTTACATGTTTGTTATAGAAAAAGAAAAGAATTTCACCCCATACAAAAAAACTATCGTTCTTTTGTATAGGGATGAAATTCTTTTCATGGTACCACCCTAGTTCGTAGCGCAACCGCTACCTCGCAGACAACCGACAAAAAGCCGACCGTCCATTTTTAACGAGAGTAGCTAAGTAGTACTACACCCGGAAGTATCTAATAGGTTTCCCATTCAACACTTCACTCCGAGGGGATGTCGCTAAAGGTTGTATTGCCGGTTCCCAGCGCTACCAGCTCTCTGTAAATACAAGATTCCTTTAACTTTTGCCTCATCAATGATTTATAGTATTAGATTTTCATGACTCCACCTGTGCTTGCAGATGTTACGAGTTTCGAATATCTTGCTAAATAACCTTTTTTAATCTTTGGTTCAAATGGTTGAAGTTTAGATCTTCTAACCGCCAATTCTTCTTCACTAACTTGCAACTCTATCGTTCTATTCGTTAAATCGATAACGATAATATCATCATCTTCCACTAAAGCGATTGGTCCACCATCTGCAGCTTCTGGAGAAATATGTCCAATAGAAATTCCTCTAGATGCTCCTGAGAATCTTCCGTCTGTAATAAGTGCTACTTTTGTTCCTAACCCGCGACCTTGAATCGCAGAAGTTGGAGCGAGCATTTCCGGCATTCCTGGTCCGCCTCTTGGGCCTTCGTAGCGAATGACTACTACATGCCCTTCTTTAACTGTACCGTTGTCAATTGCTTCTTGAGATGCTTCTTGTGAATCAAACACAATTGCTTTCCCAGTAAACTCTTTGATAGAAGGATCCACTGCGCCGACTTTAATAACTCCGCCTTCTGGGGCAATATTTCCGAATAAGACGGATAAGCCACCTACAGGACTATATGGATTTTCTTTTCGACGTATGACTTGATCATTTTTAATCTCATAATCTTTTACATTTTCATAGAGTGTTTTACCCGTAATCGTCATACGATCTGGATGAACAGCCCCAGGAATTTCGCAAAGTTCTTTTATAATGGCACTAACCCCTCCAGCAAGATGTACATCATGCATAGAGTAATCAGAAGCTGGCATAATTTTCGATAAATATGGAACACGCTTCGCTACTTCGTTAATCTCTTTCACGTCATATTCGATTTCTGCTTCATGTGCGATTGCTAAAGTATGTAATACAGTGTTTGTAGAACCACCCATTGCCATGTCTAGCGCAAATGCATCATCGATTGTTTCTTTTGTAATAAGATCACGAGGTTTAATATCTTCTTTTACCATTCTTACTAGATGTTTTGCCGCTTCTTTAATCAGCCGGTGACGTTCCTCGGAAGTTGCAACAATCGTCCCGTTACCTGGAGGTGTTACCCCAAGCATTTCCATTAAAGAGTTCATCGAGTTCGCTGTGAACATTCCAGAACAGGAACCACATGTTGGACATGCATTTTGTTCTATGTCTAGTAATTGTTCCGCTGTCATTGATCCCGATTTATAAGAACCAACACCTTCAAAAACAGAAGTAAGTGAAAGTTGTTTGCCGTCAGCTGAAGTTCCAGCTTCCATTGGACCACCTGATACAAAAACAGATGGGACATTCGTCCTTACAGCTGCCATTAACATTCCTGGTGTGATTTTGTCACAGTTTGGAATGTAAAACACACCGTCAAACCAGTGAGCATTAATAACTGTTTCTGCTGAGTCTGCAATAAGTTCACGACTCGGAAGTGAATATCTCATCCCGATATGACCCATAGCAATTCCATCATCTACCCCAATCGTGTTAAATTCGAATGGAATTCCACCGGCTTCACGAATTGCTTCTTTAACGACCTCTGCAAATTTGTTCAAATGCATATGGCCTGGAATAATATCAATATAGGAGTTACAAACGCCAATAAACGGTTTATCTAAATCTTTTGTTTTGACCCCAGTTGCGTAAAGTAAACTTCTATGTGGGGCACGGTCCACGCCTTTTTTTATCATGTCACTTCTCAAATTCAATCGCTCCTATACTTACCGCTTATCCAGCGTTTAGCTTTGTAGCTCAGACTATTTATAGTCTTCTTTAGTTTGTGAATTTTCTCACAATATTTAATATATTGTAGTTATCATATCGCCTTTAAAAAGCCGCGTCAACACCCTTTTTTAAAATAGTCTGTCAGTTCGGAATATTCGTTTTTAATGTAATCGTTTACATTTGCTATATATCACACTTTACACACTTTAAAAATAATTGTGAATTTTTTTAAAAAAATAAAACCCCTCCTCAATTGACGTGTGAGAAAGAGTCTTATTTACAAAAACTGGAGACAAAAAAACCTTCTCGGCATACGAGAAAGTTTTTTGTCACCATAAATCTGGCTTTGCTACCATAAACCAAAGCATGATAAGTAGCAATAAAATATACATCCAAACAGAGCGACGAAGTTTTCGAATGAGTGTTTCTAAATTGATCTTTTCATTTCGGTACAATCGAATATTCGGCTTAAACGCACGTGCTAGGAAAACAATCGAACTTACCATTACAACAATCGTCATAATGACCCACGACGTCGACCAAGGCCAATTTCCTTGCCACATAAGTAAAATACCCGAAACAACAAGCACATGCCCAGCATGCTTTACAATGCGAGTTTATCAATTCTCTATTTTTGACTTTCATCCTATTTAATAGGGGGAAAAGCACGAAGAACGGACCAATCGACAAAATCGCGCTGAATACGTGTGTAAATATTATTAATGCGTACATAGAATCATCACCTATGTAGAGTATACGATATTGTATGGGAGAAGGTTGTGTCTAGATAAGGAAGATTTTTATGGTGAGCAGTTTGATTCGAGGGGGAGACTCGCTTACGCGCAACTTAAGGTGCGTTTCTCGCAATATCATAGTGTTTATTAGCAACATAGGACCGCTTTCTTACAACATTTTACTCAAATATTAGCAGTAATTGGAGTTGGTATAAAAATGGACATGTAAAAAAAATAAAGGGAGCGTGTCTATGACGGTCGTTCAAACCAGAGAATTGTGAGAATACTTAGCGAAGTCAAAGTGGAAGATGGAAGTAGAGCTGAAGGAGGAAATAAAAAAGGTCATGTATGTCTACGTAGTGACCAGATACTCAAGGAATTAGAAAAAACCAACCTGTGTTTTATAGAAGGTTGATTTTTGGTTCTAGACACATAAGTGCACAGAACTATTAATATTTTACTATCCTATAGGAGATGGATCTACAGTTTTTAGAGATAAAAGACTAATCAGTGAAATGAAAACACCTATTTTTCCCTATAGAAATTAAACATATACGTATTTGATTGCACATATACATAATAAAAGGGCTATCTCTATCAATTTTTCGCCCTTCAAAACTGCACTATGAATAGAGGTGAAAACCAATGACAACATACGAATTGCTAAGCTTACTCATTCAACTATCTGGCGGTTGGATTGCTTTTATGTCGGTGGCGTTGTCAGTTATCTTTTTCTTATCAAGAAAGAAGTAACCGCCCCAATCGGCAGGAGTGTGGACAATTACTTCTTTCTCATCAGTCAAAAGCTTTTGCTGCCCAACTAATTACGTCGTCGTACGATGCACACAATCGACCATGATTTTGTCTTACAGTCTACTATTCTATGACTGAGTGCTCAAACACTCAGTCCTTTTTATTGTATGTCGAGTTTTAAATTATATGATAAATTGCTGTTTGAAGTGTAGTACGATGTCAGTAACTTTTATCTATAGTATGCAACAAACACTACTAATAGAAACAATACTTTTAGTATTTTCCTAGAGTCAGGAAATAAGCGCCCAAAAAAGTATTTTTATTTAGATATCTAATAGTAGTTTGATGTATGAAGTATTAATGAATACACAAAAAAACACAGATAACCACCTGAATAACCGATTTTCATTTCATTGGTATACCTTGATGTGTATTTTATTTTTTCTTTACCGAAATCAGAACCATCAACTACATCATGTCGAGCTACATACATTTCTCCATTATACTTTTCCTGATACCGTCATCTTCTACATGCTCATTAAATTTCAGAGTTTTATATCCCCTGGTGCATCAATTACATATCCAATTGTCGATTCTAATTGATTGATTGGATCGTAATTACGTAAATCTTCAAAATCAAGTCCTGTGATCGCTTCGATTTTTGAAACGGGCACTTGATACGTTTTATATTCACCGTAAGCAAATTCTAAATCATCAATAAGATTTTTTTGAGTCTGCAAATAAGCCGTTGCAGATAGGTTCCCATCCTTTTTAACAATGACAGCTACTTTCCAAAATTCTGCCGGTATTTGTACGCCTCTATAAATAATGTCATCTACCCGAAAAACCGGTCCAGTAAAAACTGTTACTTTAAGATTCGAGTTTTCGGCATTGTCTAAAATATAATTCTCCAGATCTAGCCAGCTTTTTTGATTCAACTTACTTTGCTGGGGAGCACAATTTGTAAAATGGAACGTATCCTTATTCGCCTTTTCCGCCGAATCTCCCCAAATTGGATCGAGCCGTCGGACAAGATGTCCCCGATCAAGCGTATTATTTTTATATAATTCAGGACCGCATTGGTACTCTTTTTCAATGCGGGAATCGAGATACCACTTGTCATTACGACCAATCTTCATCAACTGATTTCCGTCAATATTTACCACCGTATAATATGCTAAACGGCGTGATTTGCTCATGACAATTGAAAAATGCGTATAATGGAGCACATTGCTTCCGTCTTTTAACTGGACAATATCCTTTTCCAGATCAGACCGGAATAACGGATGAGGAACTTCATAATCTTCACCAAGAAATCGAGTGTCATAACCAGCCGAACCTTCGTACCATGAATCGCTTAATTCCTCAACTACCATCTCTTCAGAAGTACGACCTTGGACTTCCCACCCCTTCACAATGTCATTTATTAATGAGTGTTGCTCATCACTCAAGTTGGCGGTTTGCTCCACGACAAACTGGATAATACTACTTATACGAATCCCTTCATTGGCAATGAATTCAGTATGGTTCTTTGGATCTGGAACGCCTGCATGGTGGAGGCAGATTACAATCCATTCGTCATTATATACAGGTGAACCGGAGGAACCGGGCATAGTATCTGTCGAGTAGTGAACATAATCGTCAAATACATCCAAAATTTTATTTTCTCTAATCGCTACAGCTTTAGGTGCCCCTGAAGGATGTTGAATAATTGATACATATTCATCAACCAACCCTTTGCCTGTTTGCGGAATGAGGGGCAAAAACCCAAAATCACTTACTTCTGTACCATCAGCAGATACTTCCTTTATCGCGACTAATGTGAAATCAAGCTTCTGATCCGTTATAAATAAACGCTCGGGTGTTAAACGGAAGGTTTTCATCGGACGTTCGTTTAAGTCAAGATCAACTTCATAGTTGAATTGTGCGACACTAAACTGAGCCGTCTCGTAGTTCTCCAAAACATGATTATTTGTAAGCAAGACGGAAGGTGAGACAAGAAAACCTGTAGCATGTCCAAGAACTCTGCCTATACGATCTCGAATTTCAATTCTACAAACCGGATTGGCTGCTTGAAGACCTGCTTCAAGATAAGAAATAGGAAATAAATCATTTCGTCCAATAATACGCTCTATAGCAAGTCCATCACGTGGATCAATAATCGCTTTACGAAGTGTAACTCGCTCAGGCGTATCTACTTCCAAAGGATTTTTAGTTTGTAGTTCACTAGCAATTCGTTCCCGTTCACTAGAACGTGCAATATAGCGCTTTAATGCTTGTTGTTGCTGCAATTCTACGAGATCCATATTAAGGTTTTGAAACTTATCAAGTCGTTTAATAGACATGTTTATCCTCCTTATAAAATAGATGTAGATTCGTTTCGTTCTGATTATTCTAACATTTCAGTCATTTTATTAAAAGTTACTTTTTAAGGGGTAATTTGATATATTTTTATTCCAAAAATAAATCAAATATTACTTTAGTCATTTGAAACCTGTCTTCATTACTCTTTATCTGATCCTTTTGAGTGATAAGAACGTAGATTTTTCTGAATAAATTCCAGCCACTCCTTCCCTATTCATTCCTACTAGTCCATTGAATGAAGACGGGGATTATCTGTATACAAATGATGCAGTTTGGCTTAAGGTTTGAGAAATTAAAAAAATCGCTCTGGACACTTTTGATCCAGAACGATTTTTATTTTCTCTTTCTTTATGATTAAAGATATCTTAATGAAACTCATTTTCTTACAACTCAATAGTTAAGTAACGGTTACTCCTAACATGTAGCATGTACTACTAATTGAAATATTTGATTAAATATCATCACCGTAATAGTGAATAAGTGCTAAATAGGATATCTCTTAAATATGCCTTCTGAATCGATTATTCAATCTATTCAATATTGAATTGACCGAATAATCAGATAATGATACGATTTATTATACGGAAGATATCTAGATTCTTTCCTGGACCACAATGGATATGTTGCACATGTTTCTGGAACGATTGCTTCTTAGGGAGTGTGAATAATGATTGCACATACACATTAATAAAAGAGCTATCTATATAATATTTTAACTTAATAAAAATGCACCTTGAATTTTGTTCATTTGCGAAGAATGTGTGACGGATTGTTGATCATTTCCAAACGAAAGGAGGTGAAAACCAGTGGCAACTTACGAAATACTAAGCTTACTCATTACACTATCTGGTGGATAGATGGATTGTTTTTATTTCGGAATCGTTGTCAGTTATCTTTTTCTTATTGCAAAAGGAGTAACCGTCTTTCTTCACAGCCTAGTGCTTTTTCTTCCCAACCGTTTACACCGTCACACAATGTGCAAAAGTGGTCATGATTTTGTCTTACAGTTTACTATTGTAGGACTGTGTGCTCAAACGTCTAATCCTTTGTTATTCTATGTCCCGTTTTTATAATATGATAAATTGCCGTCGGAAGTACAACTCTTTGTCATTGAATGATGGACAGGCTTGCGCATATAGGGCTTATTACAACTCACTATGTAATTAACTTTCCATTAGTATGTAACTGGAACTAGCACTTCTAATAAAAATAAATCTATTAGTAGATTCCCCATTACAGTGACTTAATGATAACAAAATTTTTATTAAGTTTATATTACCTTTAGGAGGTATAAAATGGAAAATTTTGCTCGTGTAATTCCACATGAAGTGATTGTACAAATGACGGAGGTCAATAAAGTTCCTCCAGGTGTAGAATTAATTCAAGCACCTAAGATCTGGAACAAAACAAAAGGAAAAGGTGTTACGGTAGCTGTCCTGGATACAGGATGCGATAGTATACATCCCGATTTACAAGAACGGATTATAGGCGGTCGGAACTTTACGGACGATGATGAAAGCAATCCTGATATATTCCTCGATTACAATGGACATGGCACTCATGTTGCTGGAACGATTGCTGCACAGCAAAACGATAATGGCGTAGTCGGAGTAGCTCCTGAAGCAAGTCTACTTATCGTAAAGGTATTGAATAAAAAAGGCTCGGGACAATATGAGTGGATTATAAATGGAATCAATTATGCCATCGAACAAAAAGCGGATATTATCTCCATGTCGCTAGGCGGTCCAAATGATATGCCTGAACTTCATGAAGCGATTAAAATGGCCATCAGTAACAATATTCTTGTAGTTTGTGCCGCTGGAAATGAGGGTGACGGTGACGATTCAACCGATGAATTCGCCTTTCCAGGCTGTTATAACGAAGTCATTTGTGTAGGTGCAATAAATCTTGAGCGCCGCTCTTCCGATTTTACCAATTCTCACAATGAAATCGATTTAGTTGCTCCCGGAGAAAAGATCCTCTCTACGTATTTAAAAGGGAAGTATGCAACGTTAAGCGGAACTTCAATGGCTGCACCTCATGCCTCTGGAGCACTTGCTCTCATAAAAAGTTTGGTGAACAACAATTTTGGTCGAGAACTTTCAGAGCCTGAGCTCTATGCCCAGCTAATTAAAAGGACCATCCCACTAGGATTCTCGCCCAAGCTTGAAGGTAACGGGCTCGTTTATTTGACGGTCATCGAACATTTGAGCGATGTATTTGAGAAAGAGAGTAAAGAGTTGGTTTTGAGTTCACAGTAATATTAATAAAATGTGGTGAACTAGCAATTTTTTGGACAACTATAATCACAAAACGCGGTTCTCAGATTTCCATGACCGCGTTTTATTAACCAGATTAACGTAATAATTGAAGTACGCCTTGTAGTTGTTGGTAGGTTGGATTGCCGCTATGTCTTCCGATCATAGTATAGACTATATTTTCACCCTCAAGTGGGACTTGTAAGGACCGGACACTTCGAAAGAGCGATAGACGCCCTAAAGATTTCATCGTCGCGGCTTAAGTTATTAGAATTGTGTGGAAACCTTGGATCTTCTAAGAGACGAGAATTGCAAGGTAGCAACCCATTATCAAAACATTTTTGAGACTCTAACTTTTATCATGAATCGCAAGCTATACTCTCTGAATTGCAAGATCGTAATCTAGAATTGCAAAATACCCTCTCTAAATCGCAAATTCCCTACCCCCCAAAAATAAAAAGACTCCAATTCCTGTTTCAGAAATTGGAGTCGCTTCTACACTATCTATTAAATTTTAAAATGACTTACTTCTGATTGGAGTGTTTCTGCTAAATCTGCTAGAGTTTGCGCATTGGCCGTAATTTCTTCATTAGCCGCAAGTTGTTCTTCAGTAGCTGCACTTGTGTCGTTAGCACCGTCTGTAGCGATAGAAGCTAGATTTTGAACTTGTTGGACACTTTCTGTTACAGAATCAGTCATCGCATGAATTTGCTCAATTGCAGCGGAAACAGATTCCACCTTAAATACTACTTCGCCCACACCATTTTCAATTTCTTTGAACACTTGGATGGACTCCGTTGTTTTCGATAGACCTTCTTCTACTTTTGCTCCACCAGCCGAAATGGCTTTCACAGCCTCACCGGATGCAGATTGGATTAATTGAACCATCGATCCAATTTCGGACGCAGAGTTTTTCGATTGCTCCGCCAGTTTACGCACTTCTTCTGCTACTACTGCGAAGCCTTTTCCGTATTCTCCAGCACGCGCTGCTTCAATTGCCGCATTTAAGGCAAGTAAATTCGTTTGCTCCGAAATATCGGTAATAAGTGACGTGATGGATTGGATTTCATCGGAATGCTTCGCCATACTTTTCATAATTTCGGTTGTTTCATTAAACGTCGTATGTATTGTATCCATTTGGCTTGCAACGTCCGATACAACTGACGATCCCTTAGTTATAAGGTTTTGCACACCATCCGTAGATTGCAGCATCTCTTCGTTGTTTTGCGAAATTTGTCCGATACCTTGTTGTAGTTCTACGATAGATTTCACAGAAGATTCCATATGTCTCATTTGTTCTTCACTTGCGAGCATTTGACCTTCTGCTGATTTTGCGACCATTTGAGTAGATGCTAAACTTTCCTCAGAACTCGCAGAAAGTTCTTCCGCATTCGCAGCAAGTTGCATGGAAGAGTCTCGCACATTCGAGACAATATTTCGAAGATCTGAAGCCATCTTATTAAAAGCAGTTGCCATTGCGCCTACTTCATCTTTGTTTTTAATCTTAATTAATTTCACTGCTAAGTTACCATCTGCAATTTCTGTAAGACCAGCAGTCATTTTTTGAATTGGTTTGGAAATACTTTTACTTATAAAATAAGAAACAAGCACACCAATAATTACACTTAATATAGTCAGGATAATAGTAACAATATTTGCTAGGTGTACATAAGCATCTAAATCTGTTTTTGTCTGATTCGCATTCTGCTGTTGTACATCTTTTAATTCCGCTAAAATACCTAGAATTTCTGTGTTAAGCGCATAAGATGCGGCAGAGTATTGAGCAAAGTTCCCATTTTTTCGTTTCACTTCGATTACTTTATTATTTGATTCAAATAGTTTTACAGTTTGCGTTCGAAGGTCTTCCATTAACTTTAAAGACGCTGGATCAGATATTTTTTCGATAAGGGCTTTTGCGGAAACGGAACCTCTTTCTATTTCACTTTCTAATTTGTCAATCGAGCTTTCTTTTCCGAACATTACATATTCTAATACCGCGGTTGACATATCTTTTTGAATAATCTCAATCTCTGTAACAAGATTCACATTTTCGATGTCATCTTCAATGATGGATTTGTATTTATTTGCAATGTCAGCTGTTGCAAAAATAGATAAACCACTTGCAAGTATTAATAAAATTAATACGGATGCAAATCCAGCCCACATTTTCCTACTAATTGTAAATTTCATGTTATAGCTCCTTTTTCCTAATAATTTCTTAAATTCGATAATTCTATAGTAGCTATTTAATTATACATTTCGAAAGGTATTTTGTCACATTATATACATAAAAATAGCTTTAAATCGCATAGAACGATTCAAAGCCTTAATTAGGTCATTTAGAAAGTTTAAAATGACTTACATTGTTTTGAAGCTTTTCAGCAAGATCTGCTAAGACCTGAGCATTGGATGTAATTTCTTCATTTGCAGCAAGCTGTTCTTCGGTAGCGGCACTAGTATCATTTGCACCAGCTGCAGTATGAGTAGCTAACCGTTGCACTTCAAGCGCACCTTCAGAAACAGATTCAGCCATCGCTTGAATTTGTTCAATTGCTGCAGAAACAGATTCAATTTTGGAACCTACGACCCCCACTGCTGATTCGATTTCCGTAAAGACATGAAGCGATTCAGTCGTTTTCGCCAAACCAGCTTCTACTTTATCGCCACCGACCGTGATCGCTTTTACTGCATCACCTGAAGCTGTTTGTATCATTTGTACCATTTTTTCAATCTCAGATGCGGAGTTTTTCGATTGCTCTGCAAGTTTCCGTACTTCTTCTGCTACAACAGCGAAACCTTTCCCATACTCTCCAGCTCGTGCTGCTTCAATTGCCGCATTTAACGCAAGCAAATTCGTTTGCTCCGAAATATCCGTAATGAGGGCAGTAACCGCTTGAATTTCGTCTGAATGCTTCGCCATATTTTGCATAATAGCCGTTGTATCTTTAAATGTTGTATGAATCGTATTCATTTGACCTGCAACATCCGACACAACAGTCGAACCTTTTTTCACGAGTTTCGTTACATCGTCCGCAGCATGTAACATTTCTTCATTATCAACAGAAATTTGCTCGATTCCTTGCGAAAGTTCACCCATCGAATTCACAGAAGCGTCCATATGACGAACTTGTTGTTCACTAGTAGCCATTTGCTCTTCCGCAGATTTAGCTACCATTTGAGAAGAAGCAAGGCTTTCCTCTGAACTAGCAGAAAGTTCTTCCGCATTCGCTGCAAGCTGCATGGAGGACTCACGTACGCCAGAAACAATCTGTTTGAGATCCGCTGACATCGTATTAAACGCAGTTGCCATTGCCCCAACCTCATCTTTATTTTTAATACGAAGAGGCTCAACCGCTAAGTTCCCCGCAGCTATTTCTGATAGCCCTGCAGTAACCTTTTTAACTGGATTTGCAATACTTTTACTGATAAAATACGCTACAGCTAATCCTAGAAGAATACTTGCTACCTCTATTATTAAAATAAGCAATTTTGCATTAGCTTCGGCATGATTAACTTCCGCTCTTGTCTTTTCCATATCATTTATTAGAAATTGCTCTATATCTTGTAAGATTTTTAGCATATCCACATTCATTGTTTTTGCTTCAGAAGTAAGTTTATTAACAGATGTATCTTTACCCTGTTTAGCAGCAATTACCTCTTCCACCTTCGCTTGATAAACTACACTTTTTCTATTTAGGTTTTCCATTATCGCTAATGTTTCTGGAGAGAATAATTTACTATGCAACTCTTCTCTTAAGCTACTTTCCAATTCCAGATTAGCACTTACACTTTGACGTGAAGTATCTGTATTGAGCAATAAATAATCTAATAAACTACGTCCCGCGTCTTTTTGGGCAATCTCAATTTGTTTCAATAGATCAAGCTTTACAACTCGATCATCCAACAAAAACCGATACTTATCACTATTATTCGAAAGTGTCATAAATGCGACAACGGAAGATACGATTAATAATAGTAATACTGCTGAAAAACCTAGCCACATTTTCTTCGCAATCGTAATTTTCATAATAAACCTTCTCACTTTATTATTTTTCCACACTCACTGCATGAAATCGTTTAAACGACACAAAATGTTCTTTCCAATAAACAGAATCCAAACTAGCGATTTCCACACCTTTTGATCCTGCATGGATAAATTGATCATCACCTATGTAAATCCCCATATGAGAAATGCCTTCTTTATATGTATTCTCGAAAAATACTAAATCTCCAATAACCGGATTAGAAACAGTAGCACTTTGTGTAAAATAACTTTCACTACTTTGACGCGTCATATTCAAACCAGCTTGCATATGTACAAAATGAATAAATCCACTACAATCAAAACCAGCTATCGTATTTCCTGCATATAAATACGGCGTACCTTCTAATAGTTTCGCAAGATCTACTAGCGTACTGTAAACAGCTTGTCCGCTTGCTGAAAGGGCTCTCGCTTCTAGTTCTACAGGTGCAGGAGAAGTTATGAGTGTTTCTGCCTTCACTTGCACTGTTTGCACAACTTTTTCTATTTTTTCCTGTGTAGCAGGTTTTGTTGTTGCTACAGGTTGTGTTACTCTCGTAGGTGTTGTCGCTGTTGCTGGTTTTTGTACAACCAACTTCTGCTTCACATAAATATTATCCTTTGTGAGCTTATTCCACGTTTGCAGATCTTTCACGGAAACTTTATATGCTTTTGCAATCTTCGATAAAGTATCCCCTTTTTTTACTTCGTACAAGGCACTCGTGCTTGCAGCTGCGGTTGATACGAATGAAAACAATAAAACTGTTACTAATAGCACCTTTTTAAACATATAAACACTCCTTCTATTAGACTAGTAATTTTACTATAGCATTTATTTGATATTTTCACACTATTAATTTTGTGAATTTATTGCCTGGGAAATAGAATTTATGAATTTTTACTTCTATGTATTAATTTTTTTCACTTTCATCCGATAATAATAAAAAATATTGTTTACTTAGTTTATTTATAGAAGGTGAAAAACTTGAGAATTCGACATAATATCGCTGCACTAAATACAGCTAATAAACTAAACAAACAGCGCGAAATAAACTCTTAAAATCAATCGTACTGGCGATGATGCCGCAGGACTTGCTATTTCGAGAAGATGCGTGGTCAAATTAGCGGATTAAATATGGCTGGAAAGAATATACAAAATGGGATTTCACTTATTCAAACAGAGGAAGGTGCTATGAATGAAATTCATTCTCTTTTACAACGTGGACGTGAATTATCCGTACAAGCTTCAAATGATACGAATACAAATGAGGATCGAATCCAACTACAATCCGAAGTTAACCAAATAATATATGAGATTAATGGTATTTCCAATCGTACAGAATTTAATACATTAAAAGTGTTAATAGGTGGGGGTACGCTTGGTTCCGGAGTTGCAGTACCAACTAAATATACAATTGAGGAGACTGCCGAAAAACTTTTCAATTATATGCTAGAAAATGCTGAGCAAGTGGTACTCCAAGGATATGGACTCGCTACTCCATCCATACAAGATGTAACTTTTCAATTTACATACGATGGACAAGGAGGACGAGTTGCTTGGGTTACCGGTAGCACAAATGGAATTGATGTAGGCTTATCCCTTACTATTGACCAAGATGACTTAAAAAATGATTTATGGATTTCTCAAGATCGGATCATTGCACATGAAATGGTCCATGCAGCTATGTTTACACCTCAAATCGGCTTTGGAAATGGTGTTCCCAGTTGGTTTATGGAAGGAACTGCAGAGTATTTAGCCGGTGGAGATGAAAGACTTCAATCTAGTTTAAGTAGACTTGGTAATCCTCAGAATGTGGTAAATCAATTACATTCTAGTGGTTCTGATTTCTATTCCGCCAGCTATGCCGCTACAAAATATTTAGATAAGACGCTTGCCGATAATGGTACCAATATGAAATCTTTAATGACAGATCTTCAAAGTACAAAAAATTTAAACCAATCATTGAAAATGTTACAGGAAATAGTATAGATCTCGCATCCTTTGAAGCTGATTTCCGCTTGAACGGGTCTAGTTTCATCAATTCAATGACATTAGGTCTAGCAGGTCAAGGTAGTATTTTAGGTAGTAGTATCAATTCAATCCTTGCTAACAATGCAAATGAAATTAATGACTCTACTAATCTACTTTTTAACTATTTGTATAATGAAGAGGTTGACTACTTCGATGGTGAAGTAATTATACAGGTTAGCGCAAATAGTAACCAAAATGTAAAACTGAATTTATCTCATTACAGCAGATTCGCTCGGTGTCGTGTCGGTTCAGTAAATATAACATCTAATATGAATGCTAACTCTGCCATTTCTTCATTTGATAATGGGATTAAAACCCTTTCAACAGAACGTTCCAAACTAGGAGCAATACAAAATCAATTAGAGCATGCATATGAGATGACCATGAATACCTCTGAAAATCTCCGAGCTGCAGAGTCAATAATTCGTGATACAGACATGGCTAAAGAGATGATGGAATTCACCAAATCCAATATTCTTATGCAGGCCGCACAATCTATGCTTTTACAAGCAAATCAACAGCCACAGGGAGTATTACAGTTATTAGCATAATAAAACACCGACTTTCATTGAGGAGAAATGGACTAACCTAAAATAGTGAGACAATATAAAACACCTTCGGTAATGGTACACTTAAAACAAGTACTTAAATCGGAGGTGTTTTTGCATGGGCAAAAACGTGTATACAAGTGAGATTAAATGGGCAGTCGTGAAAGAAAAAATGATTGGTCAGTTAACGATGAAAGAAATTATGGAGAAATACGGAATTAAGAATAAATCTCAAATTGAAACATGGATGAGATAGTATAGAGCGAATGAAATTCATCGTTTTGACCAACCGATTGGGAAACAATATACGTTTGGGCATGGACCTGATTTTAAGAGTGAAGAAGAGAAGAAAGATACGCAGATGAACCATTTACAAATGGAGAATGAGATTCTAAAAAAGTATTTGGAAATGGTAAAGGAGTTGAAAAACAAGTAGTTCTCCAAATCGTGGATAAATTTCGGAAAAAGTATACAGTAAGTGCCATTTTATCAGCTTTGGAAGTACCCCGTTCTAACTTTTATCGTTGGTTAGCTGAAGGTGTTGAGAAGGTTCTAACTTTAGCAGAAGAAGCAATCATCGACCTATGTAAGAAAACGAAATACCGCAATGGTCATCGTAAAATAAAGGCGTTATTGAAAAGAGATTATGGAATTAAATTAGACCGGAATACCGTTCAGAAAACCATGCAAAAGTTTCATCTTCAATGCAAAGTAAAGCAAAAAAGAAAATGGACATCTCAAGGTGAGTCAGTAGTAATTGCCCCTAATGTATTGATCGTAACTTTACAGCTAGTAAACCGAACGAAAAGTGGGTAACAGATATTACATATATTCAATATGGTAGTGTCACTTTATATCTTTCGACGATTATGGATTTGTATAACAATGAAATTGTCACTTATAAGCTTTATAACCATCAACAGACTCCCTTAGTCATGGATACGTTGCGTGATGCGTTAATAGCTCGCGGGAATCCCCAAGGAGTAATTGTCCATTCTGATCAAGGAAGTGTCTATACATCGTATGCGTATCAAGATGCCTTAAAGGGAAATCATTTAGTTCGTAGTATGTCCAGACGTGGAAACTGTTGGGATAATGCGGTTATTGAATCCTTTCATTCTAGTTTAAAAGCAGAAGAATTTGATTTAACCAAGTTTAATTCATTAAGCAACGTCAGTGTTGTGCAAAGAATTCATGAGTATATTCGTCATTACAATGGAGAGCGTATCCAAGAAAAATTAGGCTACCTAACGCCAAAAGAATTTGGCATTGCGGCAGCCTAAATAGGTGTTTTATATGTGTCTCATATCGCTAGGTCAGTTCAAAAGTCGGTGTTTTTCATTTCTTATTGTCAAAATACATACCATCCATCGTTTGGGTTGCAGCATAAGGATTCGTATAGGAACTCTCATGTCGTTTCTTCTGTTGAAGTGACTTAATATCGGTTTTTATTAAAGTCATAACTTTTTCTAATTCTTTTATTATACCTTGATCCAACTTTAAAAGAGTTTCATATAAATCATATTCCTTTAAACTCAATGGTGACTTAACATTTATTTCTTCGATACATTGTTCTCTAACATCTAATAGTATATTTATTTGTTCAATAAATTCATCTCGCTTATCTTCTGTCGGGGTATTGATCAGATGGTTATAAAGTTTTTCAGAAGCAGTGAGGAAGTTCTCTACTTCTCCCATTATGCTTGATCTCCAGTGAATTGCTTTTGGCGATTAAGCTGAATGACTTGTTTCCATGTATCTCGAAATTCAAGCGCGTAGCTTTCTACTTCTTCAATGATTTTTACATCGTTTTGTATATTAGCTTCTATTAGACGATGATTCATATACTCATACATTTGCATCATAGATTTAGAAATTTCAATATTCATGTTAAGTGTGACCATAAGTTCTTGAATAATTTTCTGGGCCTTTTGTAGATTAACGTTCTTTTCTTGAATGTTTTTATCGGTGATCGCGATTTTTGCTTTTCCTAAAAATTTCAAACATCCATTATAAAGCATTAACGTTAATTCCCCAGGCGATGCTGTACTCACACTATTATTTTTATATGCTTGGTGGACCGATTGTGCTGACAATCTGATACAACTCCTTCTTTATTAAATCCAAATAAACTAATCATTAACCGCCATTAAATTGTCCCATTAAGAATGAGGACTGCTGGTTAGCTTGAGAGATTGCTTTTTCCATGGCAGTAAATTGTCTCCAATAGCGAGATTCTATATCCTCTAGACGTCGTTGGAAATTGGTTATACGATTATTCATATCTATTAAACTTTTACCAATTGTATATTGTTGATCAGTAAAAGTCGCTTTTCCGGCTTTCTTTTCAATTTTTCCAGTAAAATCTTTGATAGAATCACGAAGTCTTTGTACTATACCACGAGTGTCTTCCCCAGTGGTTTTAGTTCCCGAATTAGTTAACGTTTTTACGACTTGATCTGGATTTTCAGTTAAAGCTTTTTTCAATTTATCTTCATCAATTACTAATTTACCACCATCTGAATAAATGCTGGATGTAGTAATCCCCATTTCAGCTAATGTGTCAATGATGTTAGCTCCGTTACCGACTTTGCCATAAATAGCATTCCGCATATGCCCAAGGCCACTACTAATAATCGCATCATTTTTCAGCAGACCACTTTTCGCTTTTTCATCCCAAAGTTCTTGCTCTTTTTCAGACATATCTTTACGCTGTTCATCTGTTAAAGGGGGAAAATCTCGGTATTTCTTTTCTTTTAACGAATCATTCATACCAGAGATTAGTTCGTTATATTTTTCAACGAATTCTTTTACTTTGTCCACCATCGAATCGATGTCTGTATCTGCTTTTAATTGAACAGGTGCAACGGTATTGCTATTGCTATCTATATTAAATGTTGATTTAAGTGTAACACTGTATCCTGAAATTGCGAAAGTATTGGAAGGACGTTCTGTTTCAAGCCCATTTACACTAAATTTTGCATTTTGACCAGCAGTTAAGTTATTGAAATTAACCCCCAGTTTTGCAAACACACCATTTGTATCCTCTGTAACTTGAATTTCTGCACCATCTTTGTTATCACCTGTGTTTTTAGCAGTGATAGAAATCTTACCGCCTTCAAATAAAGCTGTAACACCTGCATTACTACTATTAATTCGAGATACTACTTGGTCAATCGTATCAGTCGATTTGATATCAATTTTTACAGCATCCGACATAGTACCGTCAGCTTTAATAGATTTCAGTGAAATAGAAGTATCAGCAGCTATTCCAAGTTCACTCATTTTCGAACTACCCGTGGCAGTAGTATTAGCTGTTGTTTTAACTTCACTACCAACAGCTCTTGCAGCAGTAGCCAATTGTGTAACTTTTTCAATAGATAAAGTACCTGTCGCGCTTGAGTTTGCAGTAGCACTCAGTAAATCTGAATTGGTATTTGATACTGTCTTTTTATTAAAATTACTAGACAAAGAAAAATTATTAAATAAGTAATCATCAAAAGTTTTTAACTTCGTATTCACCGAACGAAATGCATCGCGCTGCCATTCGTATGTTGTTTTCTTTGCTGTTAATTTATCAAGCGGAATTCGCTCAGCTTTCATCAAATCTGCAACGATGGAATCGATATCCATACCAGATGCCAATCCACCTACTCTTAATCCTGCCATCTATATTACCTCCTAGATTTTTTCGTCTATAATCATTCCTAAAAACTTTTGCATAGTGTAAAAAGCATCTAATAATTTACGTGGCGGTACCTCACGAATAACCTCTTCTGTTTCTGCATCTACAACTTCCACATAATAACGCTCCAAACCATCGTGCATGATAAATTTAGAATTTCTATTTTGAACCGTCATAAATTCATTTAAAGCGTCTACTGCTTTTTGTACTTTTTCTTTAGGAATAGCTTCAGTTATATTTGCTTGTTGTTCAGCTTGCATTATTTGATTTAGAGAATTCTCTGTCATACTTGCGTTTGCTACTTCTTCAACTGCTTCTTTTCTTGGCTGAGAAGCAACTGCAATATCATTTGATTGTGCCTGAGTCGAAATACGCATCTTAGGCATCCCCCTATTCTCACAATGTCCTTACTAACACTATCGGCATTTTTTTAGAAGTTTTCAGTTTCTAGCAAAATTTTCATCTAATCGGTCGATAATAAAAATGTAAGCGAAAATATTCACATGGAGGTGAATGAATTGAAAATACAAAACCAGGCATGGATAGCCTTTTCTACGAATCGATATCAAAAAAATGAGTCAGCAATTACAAAAACACTTGAAAAACTTTCTGGTGGAGACAAGTTAACTCGTGCAGCAGATAATGCAGCCGGATTATCTATTTCAGAAACAATGCGCGGACAAATTCGTGGACTCGCTCGGGCACAGCAAAACATGCAGGATGGACTATCCGTTTTAGAAACTACAGATGCGGGTCTCCAACATGTGAGCGGCGTTCTACAACGAGTTCGTGAACTAGCGGTTCAAACTTCAACAGACACAGTTACAAATGAAGATCGCGAAGCAGCACAAAAAGAATTAGATCAGTTATTACAATCCATCGATGACACAGCGGATAAAATGGAATTTAACACGCAAAATGTTCTAGGTGACGTGCGACCACTATACATACATGTAGGAGCAAACGCTGGACAAACGCTTCGAATCGATACTGTTAATGTGAGCACTGCCTCTCTAGGAATTGAGATTGCTAAACTATCCACTAGAGAAGAAGCCGAAGACCTTATTACAAAGGTAGATAATGCCCAATTAATTATCTCCAAACATTTAGCAAATACCGGTTCCGATTATGAAGCATTATCACACCATAAAGATAATGTTTCTAATATTGAAATTAGCCTTCAAAAATCAGAATCCCTTATTCGTGATCCTGATATGGCGGTTGAAATGATGGAGTTTGTGAAGCAAGGTATTCGTCAGAAAGGTGATGAGTTGCTGATAAAGCAGACGAATCAGAATGTTAGTGATGTACTGAAGTTGTTTCAGTAATATATAAAACACCAGTTTACTAAAAGGCCTTAGTGGACTAACCTAAAATAGTGAGACAATATAAAACACCTTCGGTAATGGTACACTTAAAACAAGTACTTAAATCGGAGGTGTTTTTGCATGGGCAAAAACGTGTATACAAGTGAGATTAAATGGGCAGTCGTGAAAGAAAAAATGATTGGTCAGTTAACGACGAAAGAAATTATGGAGAAATACGGAATTAAGAATAAATCTCAAATTGAAACATGGATGAGATGGTATAGAGCGAATGAAATTCATCGTTTTGACCAACCGATTGGGAAACAATATACGTTTGGGCATGGACCTGATTTTAAGAGTGAAGAAGAGAAGAAAGATATGCAGATGAACCATTTACAAATGGAGAATGAGATTCTAAAAAAGTATTTGGAAATGGTAAAGGAGTTGAAAAACAAGTAGTTCTCCAAATCGTGGATAAATTTCGGAAAAAGTATACAGTAAGTGCCATTTTATCAGCTTTGGAAGTACCCCGTTCTAACTTTTATCGTTGGTTAGCTGAAGGTGTTGAGAAGGTTCTAACTTTAGCAGAAGAAGCAATCATCGACCTATGTAAGAAAACGAAATACCGCAATGGTCATCGTAAAATAAAGGCGTTATTGAAAAGAGATTATGGAATTAAATTAGACCGGAATACCGTTCAGAAAACCATGCAAAAGTTTCATCTTCAATGCTGTAAACGCTAAACTAGAGTTAACAGTTTTCCACAACTAGAAATCAACAGAATTCCACAAATAAGATTAAACAGTTCCCCAATAATCTATTCACTTTCAATATACTAATAGTAGTCTATTGCAGGTGAGGAATTAGGAGTGAACAGATTCATGAATTATGTCGAAATCCATCGATTATATAATGAGGGATTCTCAAAAAGTGCAATTGCTAAAAAATTAAAAGTATCACGGAATATGGTTATTGATTATTTGAATATGACAACGGAAGAATTTGAAGAGCTTCTTAGTTCTTTACGAACTAGAGAGAAGAAATTAGATCGATTTCAAGATCAAATACTTGAATGGTTACGTGAACATCCTGATTTATCAGCGGCACAAATTTATGATTGGTTGGAGGAAAAATTCAACTTTAAAGAGGTTGCAGAAAATACAGTTCGTAATTACCTGAATGAAATGAGGGATCGCTATCAAATTCCAAAAGTAATAACTCAACGTACATATGCTACTGTGCCAGAGCTTCCAATGGGGAAACAAGCTCAAGTCGACTTTGGTCAAACCATTGTGAAGAATATAGATGGTCAAAATAAGCGGCTATACTTCATTGCTGTTATACTTTCACATTCAAGGTTTAAATATGTAGAGTGGTTAGAACGCCCATTTCGGACAGCAGATGTTATACGAATGCATGAGAACGCATTTCATTATTTTGAGGGAATGCCCGAAGAAATCGTTTATGACCAAGATGCTTTACTGGCGGTAAGTGAGAATGCAGGTGATCTGATCCTCGTATCTAGTATAACAAGAAGTATTCAAAAGGACAACGTCATACGTTACAACGGAAATCGTTATAGTGTACCAAAAGGTACATTCAGATCAGACGCACCAAATATAGCATACGTTCAAGAGGATGAGGGATGGTTAATCATTCGATTGAAGCAAACTGGCTCCATATTAGCAAAACATAGAATTTCGAGTGAAAGAGGTCTGGTTATTTCCGACCCTGTTCATCGAGAGACAAGTACATCAAAACGAGAATTATTAATCCAACAGCTCGAGGATGTATTTCTGGAAAGGGAAAATATTCAGTGGTTAATAGAAGCATTAAAGGAGCGATACCCTCGCCATTTAAATGACCAATTAAAAGTACTTCTACAAACGATAAAGACTTATCCGAATCATTGTGAACAGGCACTAAAAGAAATAAGAAAGCTTAAAATGACAAGTGCAAATGATTTTCGCGATATTGCACATTCACTGTCAATACGAAGTCAAAAAGACTCCCCAGCAGCGATCCAACCGAATCCAAAATACAGAGATTTGATTGCGCCAGAACGATCCCAAGATATTTATTTAAAAATCTTATCTGGAGGGAGAAGTTAATTATGACACATCCATTTGAAATCCTACAAGACAAATGTCGAGCCTTACGTCTCGCTGAGACGGCCAAAGAATTACCAAACTTAATGCGAGAAGCCGAAGCCAAAAACTGGACTTACCATGAATTCATTCATGAAATTTTAAGCTACGAAATGAGTTGTAGGGAGCAAAAGAACAACGAAAGATTGATGAAATGGGCTGAGTTTCCTGAGAAGCTGACATTTGAAGAATATGATTTGAAAGAACAATCGGCAATTGGAGAAAAGCAACTCAATGTATTGAAAGAGTTGAATTGGATTGAGGAGTATTTCACTTTAATAATGATGGGCCCGACGGGCGCGGGTAAAACGCATCTGTCAATAGCCTTAGGAATACATGCGGTAGAAAAAGGATATCAAGTATCCTTCATCTCCATGAGCCAGCTCATGTATATCTTAAAAACAAAAGAATATACCAGTAAGTCAAAGACACGTTATAAGCGTATCGCCACATCTGATTTAATTATTATAGATGATGTGATGTACATGGCGTATGAAGCTCAGGAAGCTAACTTATTCTTTCAGTTTATCTATGATTTATACGATAAAGCAGCATTTATTTTAACTTCAAATAAAGGACCAGGAGAGTGGGAAAAGTTTTTAGGAGACCCCACTCTCACAACCGCAATATTAGATCGATTACTCCATCGTAGTGAAATTATCACCTTTGATAAGGAGGCTGATAGTATTCGAATGAAATATAGAAAGGCTTTGTTTCAAAATCTAACTGTTGAATCTTAATTGGTGAAAACTGTTGAAACTTATTTGTGAAAAACTGTTTAATTCTACTTGACGGTTACAATGCAAAGTAAAACAAAAAAGAAAATGGAAATCTCAAGGTGAGTCAGTAGTAATTGCCCCTAATGTATTGATCGTAACTTTACAGCTAGTAAACCGAACGAAAAGTGGGTAACAGATATTACATATATTCAATATGGTAGTGTCACTTTATATCTTTCGACGATCATGGATTTGTATAACAATGAAATTGTCACTTATAAGCTTTATAACCATCAACAGACTCCCTTAGTCATGGATACGTTGCGTGATGCGTTAATAGCTCGCGGGAATCCCCAAGGAGTAATTGTCCATTCTGATCAAGGAAGTGTCTATACATCGTATGCGTATCAAGATGCCTTAAAGGGAAATCATTTAGTTCGTAGTATGTCCAGACGTGGAAACTGTTGGGATAATGCGGTTATTGAATCCTTTCATTCTAGTTTAAAAGCAGAAGAATTTGATTTAACCAAGTTTAATTCATTAAGCAACGTCAGTGTTGTGCAAAGAATTCATGAGTATATTCATCATTACAATGAAGAGCGTATCCAAGAAAAATTAGGCTACCTAACGCCAAAAGAATTTGGCATTGCGGCAGCCTAAATAGGTGTTTTATATGTGTCTCATATCGCTAGGTCAGTTCATTAGTGGACTGGTGTTTTTATTTTTCTAAAAATAGTCCTGCCTAATTGTAAAGTCAAAACGGTTTTTTATTATTACGAACTTTGAAACTGAAATAAATGACTCCAAATATCTATAATAAATACTAATATTTTTTACGCTTTTACTCGATAATCTGGATTTGTTTGATCCCAACCATCAAATGCGTTCTCATATAGAGAGAGTTGACATCCCATGTCTTCTCTTTTTATGGTACTTTAATCTCATGGAAAAAAATACGACTCAACTACAAGAAACAATTGAAGAACTCGCAGCGAAAAATGCGGATTAGAAAAACAAAAAGAAGTCCTAGAGGCAAAAATTAAATGGTTGGAAGAACAGTTCCGACTTAGCCAACAAGAAATCTGGGGCTCCCAGTGAAAAATCAAATCCAAATCAACTCGAACTTCTCCTTTTTTAATGAAGCTGAACTATCAGTGAATGAAAAGGTCGAAGAACCCACACTTGAATCGATTACTTACCAACGAAAAAAGTATGTCGGACAACGAAATGCTAAACTTGAAAACTTGCCTACGGAAACGATCCATTATCGTTTATCCAATGAAGCACAGGTTTGTTTGTGTTGCGGTGAAACCGTTCATCAAATGAGACAGAAACAAGACGCGAATTATAAATCGTTTCCGCTCAAGTGACAGTCATTGAACATGTTCAACATATTTACAGTTGCCGTCAATGTGAAAAGGAAGGTATAGAAACGCCAATTATTACAGCTAAAATGCCTGCGGCAGTTTTTCCAAAAAGTCTCGCTTCGCCTTCTTCAATGGCATATATAATGAATCAAAAATACGTAGAAGGGATGCCATTGTACCGAATTGAAAAACAATTTGAACGGCTTGGTGTCTTTCTATCACGCCAAACAATTGCCAACTGTAATATATGGTGCAACGAAGTGGCTCTCACCGCTTTACAATCGCTTGAACGAGTTACTACTTCAACTTGATCGTCTGCACGCAGAGTAAACAACTGTTCAAGTTTTAGCAGAACCCGGAAAAGCAGTAAATTTCAAATCCTATATGTGGTTGTACCGTTCTAGTCGAGATGTAGCGCCGATTGCTTTTATGATTATCAAACTTTGCGCCACAGTAAGCACCCGAAGCTATGCGGGATACCATGATTTGAAGGACGTAGAGTTGGTTGGTTGTTGGGCACATGCTAGAAGAAAAAATGACGAAATGCTTAAATCGTTACCTACCAATATAGAAAAATCTACGACTCTCGCGGCTGAAGGTCTTCAATTCTGTACGCAATTATTTAAAATTAAAAAACAGATAGAAGAGGAATATGAAAATTGTAGCCCAGAACAAAGGAAAGAACAACGTCAAAAACGCAGTCAGCCCGTGTTGGATGCTTATTTAGCATAGCTAAAATCCAAACGTCCTCAAGTTCCACCTAAAAGCAAATTAGGTGACGCCATCAATTATAGTTTAAACCAATGGACAAAGCTCATTGCCTTTATGGAAGACGGGCGACTTGAACTCGATAATAACAGAGCAGAGCGCTCCATTAAACCATCCGTGATGGGTAGAAAAGCATGGCTATTTGCCCAATCAATGAAGGGTGCAACTACCAGTGCCATCATCTATAGCATTGTCGAAACCGCCAAAGAGAATCAATTAAATCCATTGAACTATTTAACCTATCTCTTTGAACACTTACCAAAAATTTACTTAGATGATCAGGAAGACTCGATCAGTTCCTTCCGTGGTCAAAGACCATTTCAAAAGAATGCCGCATCCCCGCTAAAGTTAAATAAAGAATACACTAATGCCCACCTGAAAAACTAGGTGGGCATTATTTGACGCTTACATTCCTTCCAACTTAACAAAAATTTAGCTTTTCACTGGTAGGCTATACGCAGTATAAGTAATTAGCATCTTAGTATTTTACTCTATATACTTTTTATACTGGTCATAATAAGCTTTTAATAGTTCTTATATCTTCTTTGTAGAACTTGCTCTTATTATCTAGAAATTCTTCACTAATGCAAAATTCATAAACTTCATCAAGCATTGCTGAAGTATTTACATCGTTTTTTTTATAATAAACTAATATGCTCACATCAACTAAGAATAATGTTTTAGCACACAGTCTAATATACATTTCTCTAAAAAGATCTGAGTCTTTTTTACAAACCTCTAGATACTTAAAAATAGTAAAAAAACCTTTATGTTGATCTAGCCTACCTTCGATAGTAGCATAAGAGGGTATTTCAATTTTATCACTACTTAATTTAATATATTCTACCTCTGTTTTTTCTGCTTTGCCTTCATGTATTAATACAAGATCTGTACTTTGTACATTTCCATATTGACTTAATAATAACTCCCAAAACATGTGAGGATAATTGTAACAAACTTTATTATCTAAATTTTCTTTAATATACTCTATTCCTTTGTGTTTTTTTAGCAGGCTATTATTCAAAATAATACCTGACATATAATTTGAGGTTAACATAAAAGTTAATATAGCATCTTTTCCTGGTACTGCATTTTTAACAGTAAGTTTACTTTGAGTGGTAGTAGATGTTCTCATAATAGCTAATGTATCTTTGTATTGCATTAACTCATTCATAATTTTATCTAGAACATTAAAGTCCACTATATCTTCATCACTTAATAATAAAATATACTCACCTTTTGCTAATTCACAAGCTTTACAGCAGTTTAATGCAAATCCTTTATTTTCTTCAAATGAAAAATATTTAACTCTAGCATCGTCAATATCTCTAATTTTTTCATAATACTTTTGTGTATCATTCTGCGTGCCATTGTTAGATACAATAAACTCGATTTCTTCGTCGTACCTAGATTGTAAAAGATGAATAATATTTTCATACGCCCTTTTCCCTCTATTAAAACTTGGAATACAGATACTAAGAAGTATATTATTTCGTGCTCTTTCTTTTTTATTAATTCTATAGTTATGAATTACATTAATATAATTTTGAGTGTAATTACTATTATCAAGTAAGTTTATTATGTTTCTTGGGAGATAGTCACTGGAGCTCTTAAAATAATTCTCCATATTAAATAGATTATCGAATATCAATACGTTTGAAATAGTATCTTCATTTAGTAAAACACCTTGTAAACAAGAAAAGAACTTTCCAATATTGTCTATTACAATATAAGCTTTTTTATTACTGTTTTTAATTTTAGCTGTATATGCTAAAGTATTTTCCCAATTACCATTTTCCATTAATAAATAATCCGAAAATATTTCTTCTGTAGGTAATGTCTCTACTTTATGATTGATATTTAAAGAAACTTTTTCAACTAACAGTCTCTTTTCTTTATCAAACAAATAGTATTCATTTTCTGTTTCAATAGGTAACAACCAATATGGTAAATCCTCGAAATCTAAAACTGACTTTGCATGGAGATACCCATTTGATAGTAAGTATTCTTTGTTTTTAATATAGATGAATTTAAATTCATCTATATTAGGCTCAATAAAAGCCTCCATTAAAATCTTTTCTATTAAATCTTTTGAGTACCCATTATTTTGTGCTTTATTAAGTACTTTTAAAAAAGATTCATAGTTTTGTTGTGAAAAAAGAAAAAATGCATACCCTGCGTAAATATCAGCCTTCAATTTATTATTACTATTGCTTTCATTTTGGCTTTCCATTTTCTTAATGTATTCAATATATTTTTGATTTGCTTCAAGAATTAAATTGTTATCTAACAGCTCATCTATTTCCTGTAAGAAACGATTAAATTCTTGAGTTGCTTCATTTTCCATGTGTTTTTCATCACCTTTTGTACATATAATGTCTCATACCGCTAATATGTATTGAATTTTTTTATACCTTAGAGAAGGTTCTTACCGTTCACTTATAGTTCTTTATTAAACTTAGAGTATTCTTGATGTACCTAACACAGAATATCATTTAGGGATATCCATCTCCTCAACCATGTCAATTAACATTAGGTTCTTCAATTCATCCCGATCTAAGTGAGGAGACATATCTTCAATTGGTTTATTCACTACTAGCTTAGGATTTACAATGACATCTGAATCAATTGAGACATCTACTAATACAGGACCTTCTTCTAAAAACACCTTTTCCAAAACCTTATCTACTGATTCAACATTATTAATGACAAATGTCTTCAAACCGTAAGCTTTAGCAATTTCCGGGAAGTTCGGTTTACTGATAACGGTTGATTGTCGTCGTTTTTCAAAATATAAGTCTTGAAATTGTCTTACCATTCCTAAACTTTGATTATTCATGATAATAACCTTGATAGGAAGTTCGTTATAAACAATTGTATCTAACTCTTGAATATTCACTTGTATTCCTCCGTCACCAGCAATGACAATGGCATGACCTTGCTTTTTCGCCATATAAGCACCAATCGCTGCAGGTAGGGCAAATCCCATTGCCCCCATACCACCAGAGTTTAAGAGTCTCTGCCCATCTTTTAACTTAAGCGATTGGCTCGCCCACATCTGATGTTGCCCAACATCTAAACTTATGATATCTTCCGACTCCATATACTCTGATAAACGTTCCATAAACCAATTCGGATTAATCGACTCTTCTTGATAAATCGCTGTGGGATAGGTTGTTTTATACAAATTTAAAGTAGAATACCATCCGGAGATGTTTGTTATAGACCAATTTTCTGTTAGTTCTTCATTCAATTTTTGAAGAAATGATTTTAAAGAGGCTCGAATAGCGATATCAACTTTTACTTTTTCATTTAATTCTAGCGCATCAATATCAATATGAATCTTTTTCGCAGCTCTACCAAACGTATCGGGTCTCGTACCAGTTTGTCTTGTGTCTAGCCTTGAGCCTAAAATCAGTATCAAATCACTATTGGCAAGAGCCAAGTTACTATATCGATTACCGTATGAGCCAATCATTCCTATGTACTCTTGGAACTCATGATTAAACGAATCAATCCCCATTAATGATGACACCACAGGAAAATTCGTCATTCGAACTAATTCTAGCAATTCTTTTGTAGCATTAGCAGTTCTTACTCCACCGCCAACCAAAATCAAGGGACGCTTCGAGTGTTTCATTAAATCTATGATTTCATCTAATTGAAATTCATCATAAGTCTCTTCTTGCACTAATTGTTGATACTCTTCACTTTCAAAAAAGCTTTCTTGTTGAATAGGATCTATTTCCGCACGTTGAAGATCCATTGGTAAGTCCAATAACACAGGTCCTGGTCTTCCAGTTTGAGCAATATACACAGCTTTTTCTAAATAGTAGCGAATCTTCTCAGGTCCAATTACTAGTTTAGCAAACTTAGTCAACGGTTTAACTACACTAACAATATCCGTTTCTTGAAAACCAATTTGTCGTACTTTCTTATCATATTTATATTCATAAGTGTTTACTTGACCCGTAATAAACAAGCATGGTACAGAATCAAAATAACAACTTCCAATTCCGGTAAGTAGATTCAGTGCTCCTGGACCACTAGTAGCCATCGCAACCCCTAGTTTTCCATTTATTCGAGCATAGGCTTCGGCTGCAAAAGCTCCTGCCTGTTCATGATGAATAGAAACACAATCAATATCATCTCTGCTATACGTGGAATCTAACAGGTGTGTAATCCCTCCACCTGTCATTTCAAATATATGCTTTATGTTCTGTTGCACTAAAAAATCTATGACATAATCAGATAATTTCATGATTTACACACCTTTTTTCAATAGTCAGCTAAATGTTCATTTAGCCAATCGATTGTATTTTGAAGCCCATCTTCCATTGTTACTTTGGGTGACCAATTTAACAGTTTTTCAGCTTGTATAACATCAGCTTTCCATATTTCTGGTTCATTTCTTACTCGTTCAATACTTCCCCATGATGCATTTATGCTACTATTTGTTTTACGCTGAACAATTTCGACTACTTCCTGTAATTTTGTTTGATTACCCGAACCAATATTGATAATGTCACAGTTTAAATAATTTAGATTTAAAAATTTCAAATAAGCATTCACTACATCCTCAATATAAATATAGTCTCTCACAGATTGAGGAGTGGAAATTTGAGGGGATTCACCTTTTAAGAATGATTTAACCACATAAGGAATGAATCTTGATGGAGCATCCCATGGACCATAAGGAGAAAATAAGCGCAATGTAATAATTGGTAATTGTTTCTGCAAACGCACAGATTGGCAGAATAGAGTAGCTGCAACTTTAGAAACAGCATAGTCTCCCATCGGTACGGGTAAATCTGTTTCTCTTAACGCATGATTTTTTGATCCATACTCTGATGAACTTCCTGTATTTACAAAATAATCAAATTCGATTTCTTGACATGCTATTAATAAATTTACTGTTCCCATAAAATTCGATTCAATAATTTCTATCGTTTTCTGTTGGAAATGGTATCCACCATGAGTAGCACAGTGATAGATGACATCTGGATTTATATATTTCACTACTTTTTTTAACGTGGTTAAATCGCGTAAATCTACACTGTGTAAATTAATAACCTTATCTAGATCTTTTATTCTCCATATATCAGATTGTTGACGAATCAATACATGAACTTCTATCTCTAATTCAACCAGTTTCCGCGTAAGAGCTGCTCCTATAAATCCAGTAGCTCCTGTTATTAATACTTTTTTCATGGATTTCCCTTCAATTCATTTTAGTATTTTTACTATATGAATTCAGTTGTTTTCTACATACATCTTGGATATCCTCATTCAATTGATATTGAGTATTCCATTCCACTATCTTTTCAATCGTAGTTTCTAAATTCCATTGTGGCTGCCATCCAAGCTTAATCTTCGCTTTGGAACAATCCAATTTCAAATATCCTGCTTCATGTGGATGTTTTCCACCATCTAATTTATAAGATGCCTCACCATTCCACTTTTCAATCATCTTTTGTACTATCCATTCAACCGGCTTTGCATCTTCATCATTCGGACCAAAATTCCATGCTTCTGCATACTCTGGACCGTGGTTGAATAATTTCTCTGCAAGAAGCAGGTAACCGCTTAATGGTTCAAGTACATGCTGCCAGGGACGAATAGCGTTTGGATTACGTATGATGATTGGTTCATCGCTTACTAGCGAATTGATACAATCAGGGATAAGGCGGTCTTCCGCCCAATCACCACCACCAATTACATTACCAGCCCTTGCAGAAGCAATGGCTACACCATGAATGCTATAATCAGCTGGATTAAAAAACGAGCTCCGGTAGGATGATGTTACCAGCTCCGAACACGCTTTACTATTGGAATATGGATCATATCCTCCCATTGGTTCATTCTCACGGTAGCCCCATACCCATTCTTTGTTTTCATAACATTTATCCGTTGTAACATTAATAACTGCTTTAACTGAAGCGCATTTTCTAACACTTTCGAATAAATGAACCGTTCCCATAACGTTTGTAGAATAAGTCTCCACTGGATTCTTATACGATTCTCTAACTAAAGGCTGGGCTGCCATATGAATCACGATTTCAGGGTCTGTTTCTAGTATCGCTTTTTCGAGTGTAGCCACATCTCGTATATCCCCGATTATCGAATGGACCAATTGTTCTACGCCCGCTGCTTCAAATAAAGAAGGGCTAGTAGGCGGCATTAGCGCATAACCCGTTACTTTTGCCCCCATCGAATGTAGCCAAATGGACATCCACGATCCTTTAAAACCTGTATGTCCAGTTAAAAAGACTTTTTTATTTTTCCAAAATGATCGATCAATCAAGACTTATTCACCACACCCATTGTATTTCCCCACAACTTCCATTCTGCTTCGTCTTTTGACCAAAGAGATTCCAGATAATTTTTATCTCTTAACGTATCCATTGGTTGCCAAAAACCATAATGTTTAAAAGCGTTGAGTTGTCCAACAAGTGCTAAATTTTCAAGAGGTGCTTTTTCAAGAATTGTTTGATCTCCATCAATATAATCAATTACTTCCGGCTCCATAACAAAAAAGCCCGCATTTATCCAACCACCGTCTCCTTGTGGCTTTTCTTTAAAACCGAATACTTCATTGTTTTCTCCAAGATCCAAAGCGCCAAAACGACCGCCTGGTTGAGTAGTTGTTACAGTAGCCAGTTTTCCATGTGTTTGGTGGAAACTAACCAGTTCTTTAATATCTACATTAGAAACTCCATCACCATATGTGAGCATAAATGTTTCATTTTCAAGATACTCTTTCACTCTCTTTAAGCGCCCACCTGTCATGGTTTCTAATCCAGTATCTACAAGTGTGACTTTCCAAGGTTCAGCCGAAACATTATGTATAATTTGTTTGTTTCCATTTTGAAAATCAAAGGTCACATCTGATTCATGTAAAAAGTAATGTGCGAAATATTCTTTTATATAAAAAGATTTATATCCTAAGCAGATGACAAAATCATTAAAACCATAATGTGAATACATTTTCATAATATGCCAAAGAATTGGCTTTCCTCCAATTTCAATCATTGGCTTTGGTTTTAGATGAGATTCTTCACTAATGCGTGTACCAAATCCACCTGCTAAAATTACAACTTTCATTTAATCACTCCAATTTCTATATTCCTGAACTTATGAACAAAACTTAATTCATTTTTGTTTTGCGAATTCAACAGCTTCTATGATTTTATCACTCATATAATCGATCATTTCATCTGTTAAGCCAGGATATACGCCAACCAAAAATGTATCATTCATAATTTTATCTGTATTTTTCAAATCACTTGCAAGTCGATACTCAACACCAACAAATGCTGGTTGCTTTGTTATATTACCCGCAAAAAGCATCCTTGTTTGAACTTTATTTTTTTCAAGATATTGTGTCATTTTATTGCGTGAAATTTTACTACCGTCTTTTACTGTCAAAATAAATCCAAACCAACTTGGCTCACTATTGGGTGTAGCTTCTGGTAATATTAAATCATCTTGGATAGCCATTAGGTTTGACTTAAGGCGATTAAAATTATGAATTCTTTTTTCAATAAAACCAGGAAGTTTCTTTAATTGCTCTAAACCTATTGCAGCTTGCATGTCCGTAACCTTTAAGTTATAACCTATATGTGAATATGTGTATTTATGATCGTAACCCTGAGGTAATTGTCCTAGTTGCCAATCAAAGCGCTTGTTGCATGTGTTATCACATCCAGATGGACACCAACAATCACGTCCCCAGTCTCTAAATGACTCGATTGCTAATTTTAGTTTTGGATTATTTGTATAAACCGCTCCACCTTCCCCCATTGTCATATGATGTGGAGGATAGAAACTAGACGTACCAATATGACCATGAGTACCTGTTAATTTACCGTTATATTTTGCACCAAGTGCATCGCAATTGTCCTCAACTACCCATAGATCATACTTATTAGCGACTTCTATGACAGCATCTAAATTAAATGGGTTCCCCATTGTATGGGCAATAACTATAGCTTTAGTTTTCTCCGATATCGCTTGTTCTATTTGATCTTTTGAAATATTATATGTACCTAAGTCTACATCAACAAAAACGGGGATTAATTTATTTTGTATAATTGGTGCTACTGTAGTAGGAAACCCTGCTGCAACTGTAATTACTTCATCACCGGGCAATAAACGTTTTTCACCTAATTTAGGTGAAGTTAGTGCTGAGACTGCTAATAAGTTAGCTGAAGATCCTGAATTCGTTAGGAGTGAATATTTTACACCTAAATATTTTGCAAAGTCTTTTTCAAATTGGTTACAAAAACGTCCTGAAGTTAACCAAAAATCTAAAGATGCATCAGTTAAAGCTATCATTTCATTTTTATCATAAATCTTCCCTGCATAACTTAATTGACTTTCACCAGAAACAAATTCTTTCTTTTTATGAAATAAGTCATAAAATTCTTCTACCTTATTAAAAATCATTTTACGTTTAGCTTCTTCAAGTAGTTCATGTGTAATAGAATCTATAACGTTAATTGATTTATCTGCTAATTCTACAAATGTGAATTCTTCTATTTGATTTGAAATAATAGTATGTTCGTTATATCCCATTGTTACAATGGTTTTTTGGTTACATTCTACAATTACTTGTACTTCATTGTCTAACTTAAAGATATCACCTATTTTAAACATTGTTTAGCTCCTTAATAATTAAATACTGTAGATTGCTATGACCAAACTTATATGTAAATAGCAATCTATTTTTTGGGGGTTACATATCTCTAAGCACTTGCTGGCAGAGAAAAAAATCTTCTTCTGTATCTATATCAAATGATCTCTTTCTCGGCATCACGTATCCTACAGTGTCATCAGTTAAAAATGACTTTGTCACTTTCAATTGTTCCGTTTTTGCCATATAGAAGGCTCCATTAAGTGAATATGCTTTTGGCAAGTCTTGTCTACGAAGAGCAAAATTTTCTTGTTTTATTAAAGGTTTCATCGTCCCGTTAACATTTAGACTGTACATCCAATAAGGTGATTGGTTAGGCTCTGTTACACTAACACAAAAATCAGCTTCTTTTTCAAAGAGTGTCTCAATTGCTCCATCTATATCTTCAACTGTCCGGAGTGGAGAGGTTGGCTGTAACAACACAACGAAATCATAGCCAGGACATTCTTTCATTGCATGTAATACTGGAGCAATTCCTGGTGTTTCATCTTGTGCTAGATCAACTGGTCTAGTAAAGGGTACTTCACACCCATATTGTTTTGCTATTTCAATAATTTCATGATCTTCTGATGACAATATTACTCGATCAATAAATTTAGATTTTTTTGCTTCTTCAATTGTCCAAGCAATAAGTGGTTTCCCTGCTAATTCTTTAATGTTTTTACGAGGAACACCTTTTGATCCACCTCTCGCAGGAATAATGGCTAAAAAGGTAGGTTTCATTTTAATTCCTCCTCATAATCAGAATTAGCTCGCTCAAAGTCTGACATATGACCTATATCTAACCAATATTCTCGTACGGGAAATGCAGAAACATTATTTTGTTTTTCAATTAATTGTTTATACAAATCTGGCATATCGTAAAATTCCCCTTGAGGGATATAGTCAAATACCTCCGGACTAAGTACATATATCCCCGCATTTACAAAACTACGTTGCATAGGTTTCTCTTTTATGGAAACTAATTGCTGTCCATCTGTTTCAATAACGCCATATGGAATTTGATATTCATATTCTCGCACACACATGGTTGCTACCGCATCTGTATCTTCATGAAAGTGTAAAAGTTGCTCGAAATTAACCTGTGTTAGTAAATCACCATTCATAACAAAAATAGGGCTAGTAGGTTTTTCTTTTAACAATGACAAAGCTCCTGCCGTTCCCATTCTTTTATTTTCTTCTATATACGATATTGACACACCAAAAGCTGTTCCATCTTGAAAATAATCTTGAATAACCTCCTTTTTGTAATTGACGGATATTATAAAATTAGTAAAGCCATATTGCTTAAAACCTTCAATAATTGTTTCTAATATCGGCTTATTACCTACATTTAGCATTGGCTTTGGAATATTTTCTGTTAATGGACGCAAGCGTGTGCCAAGACCACCTGCCATTAAAATTACCGTATTTTCATTATTTTTAGTAATTGGATCTTCATCTGCAAAAATAATATCAATAATTTTATTACCTTCACTAATAATCGGTATCTGCTTTAATTTATGTCTTTTTAGTAGATTTAAGCAATCGCTATATGTATTTTCGATGGTAGCACAAATAGGGGAAGGATTCATGACTTGTTTAATCGGAACATCTAATCCTTCTCCTCTTAATATACTTCTACGAATATCTCCATCAGTGACAGTACCAAGTAAATTCAAATCTCCATCTACAACTGCTGCAAATTGCATGGAGGAGACATCGATGATTTTCATCGTTTCTAAAAGGGTGTTATTTTCATTGACTAAGATACTTCTCCAGTTTTTCATCGACTACACTTCCTTTGCAGGTACTCCAAAAGCTTTTTTGCTCGTACCTATATTTGAAACAACAACAGAACCTGCACCAATAAGCGTGTTCTTTCCAATTTCAATGCCTTGAATAATAGAGCTACCCGTACCTACATGTGAATCGCTACCTATAATAACGCCCCCTGAAAGGGTCGTACCTGGTGCTATATGAACATGGGCACCTATTAAACAATCGTGTTCAATAATTACCCCTGTATTAATAATCGTATTTTCTCCGATTTGTGCATGCGGTTGTATAATAGCACCAGCCATTATTTGTGTTCCCTCAGCTAGTATAGCAGTTAGAGAGATGATTGACTTTGGATGGATACATGTCGAAAATGTATATCCTTGGCTTTTCATTTCTTCAAAAATGTTATGACGGACATTAGAAATACGTACAGTACCTAATCCTAAAACAAGCTCCACTTCCTCTGGACTGTATTTCCCAACTATATCATCCGGTCCCAGATACTTTAAACCATATGAATTTATTTCTTCTTTGAGTGCAGTAAAACCAAGAATATCTCTATGTTGAAGTAACAATATCTCTGTTAAAACTGATGCATGGCCGCCATTTCCTATTATAATTATCGGCTTATTCATCAATTAGTTCATCCTCTTGATAAAACTTAGTAGCCTCTTTCCCTAGAAGAGACCAATACCGCGAAGGTGATATCCCATTACCAGGTCTTTTTATACCCATATTGGATATATCTAATGTTTCTCCTTGTTTGATCTCCACACTTGCTACTATACTTTTTCTTGCTGCGACTCGATTTTTCATCTCCGTTGTTGTTGGTTCTTTTACACCAGTTCCTAGAGCGCTCTCAATTTGGCGGATACATTTGATCATCATCTTTAGCTCTGATGGTTCCAATGACGCTACATGATCTGGTCCTGGTAACTCTCTGTCTAATGTGAAATGCTTTTCAATGACAGTAGCCCCCATACCAGTCGCTGCGATTGAAGCTACGATTCCTTGTGAATGATCTGAAAAACCAATAGGTAGCTCAAGTTCTTTTTCTAACTGATTTATTGCTTTTAAATTAATTGTTTTAAAGGGTGCTGGATATTCCGTTGTACAATGAAGAACTGTTACATATTTTCGTAAAATTTCTTTCGCTTCATTTGTTTTATAAAAAGTGTACACGGTATCAACTGAAACATCAGCCAGCGGCCTTGCTAAGCCATATGCAATAAAGGACAATGCTTCGTGTATTTCCTCCATAGTAGCCATACCTGTTGAAATAATCATTTTCTTTTGCTTTGTCGCAATGTAGTGAATAAATGGTGAATTTGTTAACTCACCTGATGGGATTTTAACAGTCTGCATTTGTAGGTCATCAACTAAAAAATCCACGCTATCGTAGTCAAATGGCGTAGATAAAAACTCAATTCCTATTTCATCACAATAGTTTTTTAGAGATTTAAATTCTTTAAATGATAATTCTAGCTTCTTCAACATTTCGTATTGAGAAGTCACTTCACCCAAATTTTCTATTTGATAATTTGCTTGTTGGGCTTCTTTTGTTACTAAATTTTCCGCACGAAACGTTTGAAATTTGACTGCGTCTGCTCCAGCCTCTTTTGCAACATCTACTAGTTTTTTTGCCATTTCAAAGGAGCCATTATGATTGACTCCTGCTTCAGCAATTATATACGTTGATTGGCTCATATATCATAAAACTCCTTTTGTATCGCAAATGATAGAATTTGCTTTAATTCGGTCATGATTTTTTCTACCACATGTCCATCACCAAAAATTTGATCATAAGGACCTTTATACATTAAAGCACTTTTTATAGCATTCTCAATAGATTGAACTTCTAATGTACAATCAAATACTGAACTCGGTTTCTCACGTCCCGCTTGTCGTTCTCCACAATTAACCGTCGGTGTTTCTAAATAAGGGACTTCGATCAAACCACTTGAAGAGTTACCTATAACTACGGTTGCTTCTTTCACTGCACTTAAATACCTCAATTGCCCTAAAGAATCAAATAAATATGTATTGTCGTGTTTTGATGTATAGTTTTCTAGGATTTCATTAATTTGACGTCCTCCATTATCCGCATTTGCCTTCGTAAACACCAAATTCACATGTTGATACGAGTCCAATGCTTTCAACAGGGGATAAATACCGTCTGTTTGAAGATTTGTCTCAGGATGATAAGTAATTAAGAACATAGGTTTATCTTCATTTAACTGTAAGTTCGCATACAGCTCTTCCTTTGTCATCAATGGAAGATTTAATATATTTTCTATACCAATTGCCCCTACGTTCCAAACTCTTTCTGGATTTTCACCTAGCTGAATAACTCGATTTCGGTGAGACTCATTACTTGTAAAATGCCATGTAGCCATTTTCGTAATAGAATGACGAATCGCATCGTCGTAAGCACCAAAAGTACACTCTCCCCCATGAACATGTGCTATTGGAATTTGCATGACAAGTGCAGTTTGAGCTGCTGCAAGTATCTCAAAACGGTCACCTAAGAGGATTAGCAAATCAGGATTTAATCGCTGAAATGCATCTGAAAATCCAATGGTTGCTAGTCCAATCGATTTGGCAACACCCGTAGATGTGTCTGAAGAAAGTAACATTTCAACCTTTTCATTAATAACAAATCCGTCTGCTTCAATTTGTTTATATGTTAAACCGAATTCTGCCGACAAATGCATACCAGTTACAGTAAGTTGAAGTTCAAAATCAGTTGATTGATGGATAGCTCTTATTAAGTTGGATAATAACCCATATTCTGCTCTTGTTCCAGTTACAACACAGATTTTTCGTTTCAATGCTTACACCTCTCTTACAGGCGTACTAGGAATATTAATAATTTTTTGGTTAAGTCTTTCAGTAGCCGATAAATCGGCTTTTGGCATTTGCGCATACAGCTTCAATTCATGTATTGGTGTCCAAATCGGACGACTCATAACTCCATTTTCATTTAAAAATGCTAGTACTTCATCTCTGTCTAAAGCATCTTCTAAAATCAATGTTTGTAGCCAATAGTTGCTAGTCGTATGCTCTTGCTCTTTAAAAAGCGTTACACCTTCCAATGGTGCTACTAATTCTTCATAAAAAGCTGTTAACAAACGTTTTTGCTCGATAAACTCTGACATTTTTTCAAGTTGGGCGCACCCTAATGCTGCGTTTATATTCGGTAAACGATAGTTATATCCGATTTCATCATGGTCATATTTCCAACGATGTGGCACTTTTGCTGTAGTCGTAATATGCTTCGCATAATTTGCAAGTTCTTCATCATCAGTTAAAATGGCACCACCACCACCCGTAGTAATGATTTTATTGCCATTAAAGCTTAGAGCACTTACTTTACCAAAGCTTCCTGTGTGCTTCCCTTTATAATAAGAACCTAATGATTCAGCAGCATCTTCTACTAATACTAAATGATATTTTTTGCAAATAATTTGTAGTTCTTCTAATTTAACTGGGTGTCCAAAGGTATGCATAGGCACAACTGCGCGAATAACACGACCTGTTTCTTTATTGATTAATTGATTGCCTTTCACATCACCAATTGCCAAAATATGCGCTTCTAGCTTTTGGGGATCAAGACCTAATGTTTTTTTGGATACATCCACAAAATGTGGAACTGCGCCTATGTAAGAAGTAGCATTCGCTGTTGCAATAAACGTCAATGCAGGCATGAAAACTTCTTCATTTGCCTGAACTCCTGCTACCTTTAATGCAATATGTAATGCAGCAGTACCATTCATAACAGCAACAGCACGCTTAACTCCTGTAAAACGTGCTAAATCCTCCTCAAAGCGTGTTACATATGCGCCAACCGAAGATACCCAACCTGTTTCGATGCAATCAGTTACATATTCGAGTTCTTTACTATTAAAAGTCGGTTCATGCAGTGGCACAAAATCCTTCTTGTAATGTTCTTTAATTTGTCTGGTAAACTCTAACCATTGTGAATTCATATATTATATACATCTGCCTTATATTGGGATAAGTTATTTGGATTAGTAAACCATTCGATTGTTTCCTCTAAACCACGACGGAAGCCATCTTTACCGCCATATTGAGGCTGCCACCCAATTAATTCTTTTGCTTTTTTATTTTCAGCCCATAAACGATTAACTTCACTTTTCTCGGGACGAAGACGTTGTTCATCCGTTTCAATTGTTAAATTCACACCCATGATATCTGCAATCATTTCTGCTGTTTCTCCAATAGATACTTCATAATTGGAACCAACATTGACCACTTCACCAACCGACATTGGTGAGTCCATTACTGAGATGAAAGCACCTACCGTGTCTTTTACATAGTTGAAATCACGTGTGGGACTAATAGCCCCTAGCTTAATAGTAGTTTGTCCATTTGCTAATTGGCTAATAATAGTTGGTATTACTGCACGGGCTGATTGGCGTGGACCGTATGTATTGAATGGTCGAATGACCGCTACAGGTGTGTCAAATGACCGATAAAACGATAACGCCATTTGATCTGCTCCAATTTTAGAAGCCGAATACGGAGATTGACCTTGCAATGGATGCCCCTCATCAATTGGTACATATTGCGCTGTACCGTACACTTCACTCGTAGACGTATGAACAACCTTTTCTACACCTAATTCACGAGCAGCTTGCACTATATTAAGCGTTCCATTTACATTGGTATCAATATAAGTAGCAGGAGAATGATATGAGTAGGGAATTGCAATAAGAGATGCTAGATGAAGTACATGAGTACACCCTTTCATCGCTTCTTTTACTCCAAATGGATCTCTAATATCTCCTGAGAAAATATCCAATGATTCTTTCACTTCCACGGAAGATTGATCTAACCATCCCCATGAGTTAAATGAATTATAATAGACAAATGCTCTAACATCGTGCCCCCGCCTAACAAGTTCTTCTGTTAAATGAGAGCCGATGAAACCGTCGGCTCCTGTGACTAATACTTTTTTATTGGTCAATTTTAACACCTTTTTTCTTTTTAGTAGAATTTACTTTACTTTACATATATTTAAATGAGCAAATATTGGCTTTCTTTTTTTTTCTTCAAAAATTACCTACAGGAGATAAAATTTCCACAAAGCAAATATTTTGAATATCAACAATTCGACATGGGAATCTATTATGTATATTCGGGTAACTTGTAATTCTTAGTATTTACAATAATTTAACCAATAATTCAAAACCTAATCTCTAGATAAGATCTATCTTAGCTAGTTAAAACATTAGGTTTTGAAAATCATTGCAATTCTGAGATTTTAACAGCCTGACATTCCTCAAAGAATGGTTGTATTTCATATTCAAACATATCTGAAACTAACACATAATCCTGAATCTCTAAACCATGATTAATTTCTTTTAAAAATCCATTAATTTTATCTATGTTCAAGTCTACAGTAAGCCCATTTTTTCGAAGCAAACCACTTGCTTCTGAAAGCCACCTTACTCCATCAGTAAAGTCTATAATACTATTAAGCGAATCGTTAACTTGATTATCACGCAAATCATCCGCAATTTTTTGACATCCTGTTGGTATTTTTTTTATATAATCATTATAAGATGCAATAACTTCATTAAGTATCTCTGTCATTTTACTCACCCTTTAGCTTTTTCATTTTGATTTGGCTTAATAAATCTTCTGTGTATTGCTTCGAAAGCTTTGTTGCTTTCAAAAGTCTATCATATAATTGATAGTTTTGTTCATATACTCGTTTGTATTCTTCTTGTTTATTTTCACCATCTTTTGACAAAAACTTGGTCATTACATCCATAGAAATCGGTTCTACAATGCAATTCATAGACACTCTTTCAAACATTTTCTTTAATTTTTTATCAACTTTATCTAACTCTTTAATCACATTTTCAGTGAACATTATACTAGAAGGATTTTTCTTTAAGAAGCGCAACCCTCTATTTAAGTAATTTTGAATTTCATTATAAACTTTTATTTCTAATTGAACCTTATCATATAAAGACTTCCATTCTGATACTTTCAGTGTCGAAGACGGGTAATTATTTGTTGAAGTCTTCTCCTCTGAGGATTCAATTGCTTCGCAAAACTTCTGAAATGTTTGTTGAGTATATCCGTTTATCTTAACTCCGCCTTCTGTACAATTGAAAAATCGATCAGGTTCCATGGATAATTCAGCTAGTTGTTCAAAACCCTTCTTCATGGACAAAAAAGCGGCATCCGTTAATATTGGATCTCCATAATATCCCTCAGTAAAGAAAGTGTGTCTCCCCTCTCTAAATGCATCGTCCACTTCTGTAAATTGCTTATTATGTTCTGCATGTGTCTTGTTATCTGTGTATGCTAAATCTTGCCCAATTAATGCAATTGGACCCGTAGAAATATATTGAGCAATTGTAAGTGCAAAGTTTGCTACTGAAGCACCACCAAGAAGGGTTGGTAATTGCTTATTAGTCAACTTTTCAATATGTTCATATACACCAGGTTCAAAAGATGGAATGAAAGCATACGCTTTTGTTTTGAACTGTTCACGAATTTGATAATGATTTCTAATACTATAAATCAATTTTGAATTTGTAAATATAGTTTCTTTAAAGTGATTATAATTAGCAATAGAGCCGTCAATTGACACTATGTAATCTGCTTCAATTCCGTAGTGCAATAAAGTATTAACCGTTGAACCTGCAGCTATAAGGATAATGTCATTTTTCACGTTTTTCAGCAATGGAATCTGCTTAGTAAGTGAGGGTCCACCAGATGCAATCACAATTGGTCGGTTATACCGTTTTTCTATTGCTACAAGACTTTCATCTTCAACTACATGAAAGAGATTTCGAATATAGTTTTCCTGCCAAGTTTCAGCAAAATAATTCACTGTATTAAAAAAGACTGTATTCACACTCAAGGTATCCTTCACGATCTTCAATACTGTTTTATACTGATCCGATAATAGTTTGTCATAATTAGGAGAACAAATGAGCTTTACATTGACATTATAATTATTCAGCAACTTATCTAATGCTATTTCAATATTTTTTTCAGTTACGTCACTAATAATTTCATAATTTTCTTTATCGAAAAAAGAATCAATTTTAGTAATAAGTGGATCGACTATCAAAAGTCTATCATTGTCATTGAAATTTCGTACTAGGGCTTCCGCATAATAGCCAAGTCCAAAACCAAATAATACATGTACATGATTTTCTGAATACTGACTTTTCGCAAACTGCTCTGCTTCTTTTTGGGGGTCATATTTACTATGTAAAAAATAGTCATTTACTTTTATAGTCGGAAAGGGTGTTTTGGTTTGCATTTGCTCTATAAAAAAATCTTGTATCACTTTCTTCACCTCCTTTAATATATCGGCATGATTTTATGAATATAAAGAAATCCCACTCTAAAATTAGAGTGGGATGAAAAATTTCCATAAAATTATTGTAATAGTTGAAGAACACCTTGTGGTTGTTGATTTGCTTGAGCAAGCATAGATTGTGCAGCTTGAGTCAAGATATTATTTTTAGTGAAGTTCATCATTTCTTTTGCCATATCTACATCACGAATACGAGATTCAGCAGCGGTTAAGTTTTCAGAAGCTGCACCTAGGTTATTGATTGTATGTTCTAGACGGTTTTGAACAGCACCTAAGTTAGAACGTTGTTTTGAAACTTTCTCAATTGCTAGATTAATAGTATCAATTGATTTACTAGCTGTTGAAGCTTTATCTACTTTAATTGCACCACCAGAAACTCCTAAAGCTTTAGAATCCATAGTAGTTATACTTAGCTTAATTGATTGTCCTGAGTTTGCTCCAATATGGAAAGTTTTAGCTGAAAATTTTCCATCTAATAATTTTTGTGTATTGAATTCTGTATTACCAGCAATACGGTCAATTTCAGATGTCAATGCTGTAATTTCAGCTTGAATAGAATCACGGTCTGCTGTTACGTTTGTATCATTTGCTGCTTGTACTGATAATTCACGCATACGTTGTAGGATATCATGAGTTTCGTTAAGAGCACCCTCTGCAGTTTGGATTAAAGAAATTGAATCTTGAGCGTTTTTAGAAGCCATATCTAAACCGCGTATTTGTCCACGCATTTTTTCAGAGATTGCAAGACCAGCAGCGTCGTCTCCAGCGCGGTTGATTTTGAAGCCTGAAGATAATTTTTCTAGGTTTTTAGCAGATGAACCTTGGTTAGCTGTTAAGTTTCTGTGTGTGTTTAATGCAGAAATGTTGTGTTGAATTCTCATTATGAGATTCCTCCTTGAATTTTGGTTTATTTAGTTCCACTTCCTTGTGGAATTTGTTTGGCAGGATAAGGTCGGCCGCCCCATTTTTGCCTTACATCAATAGTATCGTACTATATTGGAAATGTTTAATAGTTTTTTAAAGATTTTTTTTAGAAATTTGTTGTAATAGTGATTTGGATACGTTTAATGCTTCCTTATTCTGCTGTTGAATGCTCTCATATACTTCAGATCGGTAAACTTTGATGTTTTTCGGAGCAACAATACCTAGTTTTACTTGATCTCCGTCCACGCTTAAAACTTTCAGTTCAATTTGATCACCAATCATGATGGATTCGTCTTTTTTTCTTGAAAGTACGAGCATTATTTGTTGCTCCCTTCAATAGGGAATCGTAATGGGTATGTGTTTGCATCTTGTAAGACAAATTGTTTTGCAATTTTTTGTTTATAATTGATTAGGATTGGTGCTTGTAGGTTTATTGTTGAACTATTGAAAGGTTCTTTTAATGTAACTATTGCATACGTTATTAAATCTTCGGGAGATTGTATTTTTAGTTCTTCTTTATCTTCTTCAGGTAGATCAAATGCATAGTCTTGTTTGAATAGAAACGGCAATGCTATTACGAAGCCAATTTCTTGTTGTTTGATTGATTGCAAGATGACTAAAGGTGATTCTTGTTCAAGTGGTAAAATGATAAACTCTTTTATGTCTTCGAATCCTGGGAGTCCGTTTGGAAATTGGATGATTTCCTTTTCCTCAATTGTAACTTTTCCTAAAAATTTTGTTTCGATGTTCATAATCTGCTCCTTTTAAATTGTAACGTCTATTTCTATCGATGGATATTGTAACATGTAGCCTGTTACTTTTCCTTGTGTGTAGTTGTGAATCGGTTTATTTATTGTTGCATCTATTTGAGCTCTGTATGTTTGAACGTTTATATCAACACTTGCTGGAATATAGCTAGTTTTTACAGAGTTTATAGAAGGCACGAATTTAATACCTAGTGGTTTTTTATGTGGTGTTGCTTTTGAAGTAGCAATTGCTTGAAGAGCATTCCCACCATTTTCAATACTAGCTAGTTGCTCTCCTTCTCTAGCACGGCGAGCAATACCTGCAAGTGCAGCTTGCTTTCCTTTTTGAGCATAATTTCGAGTGGCTTCTAAAGGTCCTATTAATCCGAGGTCCCGCCTTGCTTGAGATGAATCAATATGGAGCTGCCCACTTGTAGTATGGATAGAAAGTTCAGCAGCCGGTTGGCTTATTTGTAAATCAGCTTGAGGTTGTTCAATATGTTGTTTTGGTTTTTGAATGTTTAGGCCAAGTTGTGCTTTAGTTGTTTGTATTCGAATTTGTGGTATTTGCATCGTCATCTTCCTTTAAAGAAAGCGTTTGAACGGATTGTTCAAACGCTTCATTTTACTATCTTAAAAAGTCTACTAATGATGGTTGTATAATACGTGCTCCCACAGAGAGAGCCGCACTATGAATGGATTCTTGTGTTATTAATTCAGTAATTGCTTTTTCAAAATCGATATCTTCATTGTTAGAGAGTTGTTTTGTTACAATAACTTCTTGTGCCCCTAATCTATTTTCCATCATCTCAACACGATTTTGGCGAGCTCCTATGTCGGCACGAGATCCTAAAACCACGTTTTGGTTATCACTAATAGTAGTTAAAAATCCTCCAATAATGTCTCCAGTTGTTGTAGTTGAACCCAATGCGGTTTCAATGCTGTTCATCATAGCGTCGATATCTTCAAACATTTTCTTTCCATTTGTATTTACTTTAATCTCTACACCGTCATAAACTTCAATATTAACATCTCCATTAACTCCGGTAGCTGTTTCAAATGTTGTTCCATTAAATAATGGAGAAAGTGTTTTAGTACCTGAGAAAATATACTTTTCCCCAACTTTTGTGTTTGCCATATCACGGATTTGCTCTTTTATTTGGGTTATCTCTGCTTTAATTTTTTCACGGTCTTCTGGAGTTTTTGTATCATTTGCGGCATCAGTAACTAGCTCCTGCACACGAATAAGTGCAATACCTACTTTATCAAGTGCATCATCCGAGCTATCTAACCAGTTATGAACTTCTCCAAGATTCCTTTGATATTGTTCTACTTTTCCTAAATCTGTTCGATACCCAATTCCTTTAATCGCAACTACAGGGTCCTGCGATGGACGAGTTATTTTCTTTCCTGAAGTTATTTGTTCTTGTAATGTTCCCATTTTATTATAACTATTGGATAAGTTACGAAGCATATTAGTGGAAAGCATTGATTGTGTTACGCGCATGTGTAAGTCCTCCTATTATAGTCCAACTCGGCCCATGCCGTTGATTATTTTATCTAAAGTTTCGTCGATTACGGTAATCATACGTGCATTAGCGTTGTATGCTTGCTGGAAAGTAATCATGTTAGTCATTTCTTCGTCTAAAGAAACGGAGCTAACAGAAGCGCGGTTATTTTCTACAGTTAACTTGATTGTAGTTGAATTATAAGCTAGACGATTTGCTTGTTCTCCGTCCACGCCAAGTTGACCGATAATTGATTGGTAGAAGGTTTGAACTGTTGCATTACTAGTACCAATGGTTAATGATGCGAATTTCACATCCCCTAATGCTAAAGCGTTAGCTCCATTTCCTTCTTCATCTACTGCAGTAGATGCTGCAATAGTTCCTGGATCATTGATTATCGCTTGATTTACTTTTATTCCTTTTGCTCCTGTTGCCGAAGTATCAAAAAAGTCCGCAATATCAGCACTACCAGGAAGAGGGCTTCCTAATGCATGTACTCTATTAAATTCTTTTACAAAAGCATCTGCCATGTCATTTAAATTCGCTAACATTTCTGGATAGAACCCTGTTTCAGGTGTAACTGCACCATAACCATATGAATTTATTAGTGATAATATTTTCCCTTTATTTGATTCTAACTCAATATAATTAATTGCATCATTCGGTAAATTTCCATTGCCTGTTACAGTAAAGCTAGTGAACGGTTCATAATTCTCACTATTTGTCATGCCATTTGCAGATAAACTTGCGGCATCTTTTCCGTTAACCAAATCTACTAATCTACCATTTAGTTTAATAGATACATTCACTGCACCTTCTGCTATTGGTAGGGCATTCCCTCCAGATTTAGTATATGTCACCTCGATTGGAAAATAGGTAGATAATTCGTCTAATAAATTATCGCGAGCATCGTATAAATCATTTGGCATATAACCATTTGGTTCAATAGCTTGAATTTGCTCATTCATTGAAGCGATTTGTTTTAAAATAGAATTGATATCAACTGTGGATGTTAAGATTTCATTTTTTATATTCCCTTGAATATCAGAAAGTTGCTTATGAATATAGTTAAACGATTCTGCAACAGCAATTCCTCGCTGAGCTACTACTTTACGAGCACCCGCGTTTTCAGGGTTAGTACTTAAATCTTGTAAGGATTTCCAAAATTGATTTAATGATTCATTCAAACCAAATTCAGATGGCTCGGCCATAATATCTTCCATTTGGGTAATAGCCTGTGATCTTGATTCCCAATAGCCTAGTTTGTTAGATTCTTGACGATATTGTCGGTCAATGAACTGATCACGAATCCGTTGAACAGATTGTGCTTGTACTCCAGTCCCTAAGTGACCAGGAACTTTCGGTGCATTTAAGCCAGTTCCTGGATAACCAAGAGTCGCTTCCATATTCACGCGTTGACGTGAGTAACCAAGTGTATTGGCGTTTGATATATTATGTCCTGTTGTATATAGTGCGGATTGTTGAGTGGTAAGTCCGCGTTTACTTGCTTCTAGTCCCATAAATGTGGAGCCCATGGGTTCGCCTCCTTATGCTTGTGAATCGAAGTAGTTTTTGTTTGTTGAAGGTGCTTGTACTTCGGATTTTGAGTAGTTTATTTGGTCTGGCTTTGGTCGTAATGTATCTAATGTTAAGTTGACGAATTGTAGCGATTGGAGTGTCAGCTTTTGGTTTAGGTCGTTTTGGTGTTTGAGCGTTTCTAATGTTAGGAGTAATTTGTTGCGTGCTGCTCCTAGTTGCTCTTTTTCTTCGTTTGTGTTGGTATTTTCTAAGACTAGTGCAACAGTTGGATTGTCAGTAGGAGCAATTCCTTTTGCTCGAAGGTAATCCGTTACCTCTGTTTGACGCTGTTGTTCTAGCTGAGAAATGCCTGCTACGTGCGCCTGCTCATCCTTGAGGAGTTGGTTTAGACTGTCCATGTCGTCAATTTTAATCGCTTCTGTTTTTTTGTATGCAATTTCTAGTAAACTTTTGTGTAGCATGTCGAGTTTCGTGAGAGATTGCAAAATCTTTTCGATGGACATGTTTTAAGCTCCTTTTATAGACGGTAATAATTGAGGATGTTCGATGCTAGTTTTTTGGCATCTACTTTGTATGTGCCCGCATCGATTTCCGCTTTGATGGCAGCAACTCGCTCTGCTTGATTTACCTCAACTGGAGATTTGGTTTGCATGCTTTTCGCTGCGGATGAGATCTCTAGTTGATCGGTCGATGGTCTTGCCATGTGTTGTGCTTTTTCCGTTTGCTGTTGGTTGCGTTTATATGGATTTACTTGGTTTACCCCGATATTTGTAATTTTCATCGTGATGTATCCCCCTTTGTTCGAAAAAGTGTCTATATGTTATTTCGGTTTTAATCGGCAAGTGTTTAGAGTCTTTTGTACGAAATGTTTTTAGGTTGATTAGCTAAGGCTTATTAACTATTTAATATAAAAACTCTCACTTTCGGTGAGAGTTTTCGTGTTATTTATTAATGTCTTTATGATACGTCCCATCATGGTTGTTCACTTTTTCGCGGAATTCTTGGGCTGCTTCGAATTGGCGAAGTCCGGATTTTAGTTCTTGAGTACAGTTTTTGCATAGTTTTCCTTGTGTTGTTAGTTTACCACAATTGTCACATGGATAGCCAAGGTTTGGGAACATGGCTGGTTGCAGTCGTCCTTTTCGTACCCACTTGTGTAGCAGTGATTCTTCTACACCCGTTGCTTCGACGATTCGTTCGACGGTTGCGGCACGGTTTTCCCGTTTACGCAGGAAGCGATACACCGTTTCGTATAGTTTTTCTTCGTTCATGGCGCAGTTATTGCACACGTCTCTTATGCCTGTATAGTTAAAAAATTCACCGCAAGATGGGCAATTTTTCAGTTCTCCCATGAGGACCCCTCCAAATCAAGTTATCTCCTCTTTTATATCGGCAGATTATCCTTTTATTAAAGTAATCGCTTCTACCCTTCTCGCTCCTGCGTCTTTTAGGACCTTTGCGGCGTGGTGAATAGTTGTGCCAGTTGTATATATATCATCGAATAAAATATAGTCCCGTGCTTCTATTCTAGTCGTAACTTCAAAGAGTGGACTCGCTTCTAGTCGTTCCTTTCGCGTCTTCTTTCCTTGTTCGGTCGTTGCTGTTTTAGTGAGTAGATGTTGAAAAGGAATGTCTGCACTAATTAGTAGCTCGTCGACTTGTGCAAACGTTCTTTGGACTAGCTTTTCTGGGTGCATTGGAATTGGTACGATGATGCCTTCTTTTCCCTCGAATGCTTCGTGCAAGGTTTCTGAAAATACTTGGGCTAGTGCTACGTCTTGCAAAAACTTGAATTGATGCAAATAGCTCTTCATCGCTTCGTTGTACGAATAAAGTGCTGTAACGGCATCGACTGCTCCCTCGTAGCGAGTACCTTTAAAGTCATCGTACTGGATCGTTGTATCTGATTTCGTAAATTTATTAAAGCATCTGCTGCATGTGGATGACTCTTTTTCATATAGAAATAGCTTTCTCCACGTCGGGGCTGGTTGGAAAGTAGTACCGCATAGTAAGCAGTTCATATGCGATTCCACCCTTCGATTGCGGCTTGTGCTTTGTCCATTTCACGGGAGATTCCGTGATGAAAAAAGACGATGTCACCGTTTGGATAATTTGCGGAGCGTCCGACGCGTCCGCTTATTTGGATGAGCGCGCTTGATGTGAAAATTTTTTGCTCCGCTCCAACGACTGCTACATGGACGTTTTCGATTGTGATGCCACGTTCTAGGATGGTTGTCGTGAGTAGTCCTGGTATTTTCTTTTCTCGGAGCTTCATGACGAGTTCTTTTCGTTCAGGATGTTCTGCATGTACCCTTGGTATGTCACCTGGGAAGTTTTCGAGCATTTCGATTGTCGGTAGGAATACGAGGAATGGGATGTTGTTTTTTGTTTTTTCTTCGATCCATTGCTTTAGTTTGTTTGGGAATTTCTCTTTTCTTAGTTGTCTTGCGTAGCCACATAGACTGTCGAATCTAGGAACGGGTAGGTCGTGCCCATGATATCTTCGGGAAAGTACTGACTGGTTTGTTGTTTGGAGTGATTTTGTTGGTGTTGCGGTTACGTAGTGAATGGCGGCGTCTTGTTTTGCTGCTTTTTTTACCGCTCGTTGGAGTGTTTCGTCTGCGTAATATGGAAAAGCGTCTGCTTCGTCGACAAAGACGACGTCGAATGCATTTTCAAATCGGTATAGCTGATGGGTTGTTGCGAGTATGAGTTCAGCGAATCCTTCTTGGTCTGGTGCTCCGCCGTACAGTGCATGAATAGTTGTTTTGGGAAATACTTTTTGGAACCGTGGGAATAGTTCTAGGATGACGTCCGTTCTTGGCGCTGCTACGCATACTCGTTTTCCTTGCTTTAGGCATTGGAAGATGGATGGAAAGAGTAGCTCTGTTTTGCCTGCTCCACAAACCGCATGAAGGAGATGTGATTTGTTTTGTTCGACACTTGTGAGTAGTTCTTCACTTGCTTTTTGTTGGAGAGGTGTTAGTTGGCCGCTCCATGTGAACACATGAGCGTTCGCGCCGCGAGCATGTTCTTTGTTCCAAAGGAGCAACTCGGAACAACTACTCACCCGCCCCATCCGAATGCAGTGGCGGCAATAGGTGCAGTCTTTGTTACAACGTGCACAGTGAAATGTGTGAAATAAGTGCTGGGTTGAGTTGTGGCATCGGTTGCAGACGTACTTCTTTAATTGACCAAAAAAGGGTTGGTTTTCGTCTATTTGGATGCCGGGTTTGAGGTGAATGTGGCCGCTTTTGATGTGGGCGTCGATGGCTTCGCGCGGGAATGGGGTGTGTTCGCGAAGCCAGATGCGGCCAGTGAGAAATTGTTGCAATTGGTTGTCCATTGGTATTCTCCTTAGTTGGTTTTTACCCAAGCTAGACCCATCGAGCCTTCGCCGAGGTGTGTGCCGATAACGGGACCGAAATAGCTGATTGTGAATTTAACGTTTGGCAGATTTGCTTCTAACTCGTTTTTCCATGCGATTGCTTCTTGTTCTTGGTTGGCGTGAATGATCGTCGCTTGTAGTTTGGCGTGTTTGTTTGCGTCTTCTTGGAGAAGGTCTGCAATGCGTTTCATCGCTTTTTTACGTGTGCGAACTTTTTCGAATGGTACGATAATTTTGTTTTCGAAGTGAAGGACTGGCTTCACTTGAAGCATAGTGCCGATGACGCGTTCGATGCCGTTTAGACGTCCGCCGCGGTGCAGATGGTCGAGGTTGTCAACCATGAAGTAGGCATGCATTGTTTGTTTCATGGTGTTTAGCTCTTTTAGTATTGCGTCTGGGTGTGCACCATCTTTTGCCATTTCTGCAGCTCGGAGGACATAAAAGCCTTGTGCCATGCAGGAAAGTTCTGAGTCAAATGTATATACGTTTATGTTGTCCACGATTCGGCCTGCTTGTTGGGCACCTGTGAGTGTTCCACTAATGCCACTCGATAGGTGGATGGAAATGATTGCGTCGTAGTTTTTGGATAGTTCTTCGAAAGTACTGACAAAATCGCCGAGTGCAGGTTGCGACGTTTTCGGTAGCGTTCGCTCGTTTCGAACTTTGTCGTAAAATTCAGTTGTACTGATGTCGATTTCTTCTTTGTAAGTGTCGTTTCCGATAACAACGCTAAGTGGCACCATGCGAATGTCGAGTTTTTCGCGAAGTTCTTTTGGGATATAGGCGGTGCTGTCTGTTACGATTGCTGTCTTCATGTTAAAATCACACTCCTACTGTTAATTTTACTGAATTGGGGTAGGAAATGGAAGCACAAAAATACCCCGAACATGATATTTGTCATATATGCACGGGGTGTAGTTTATTCAGCTGCTGAGTCTCCGATAAAGTAGACACTTGTGACTAGCCAGTTGCCGTCTTCTTTGACGAATACGGTTACTTGTCGGCCGTCACGATCGAGTTTGGCACCGGAGTCTGGTTGTTCTAGTGCGATATGGATGTTTGCAAACACTTGCGCATGTGTTTTGTCGTATTTGATGATCGTTGTGTTGTCGGCTGTTCGGATTGTGTCGTAGTCGTTGAATGTTTGCTCAACTACTACTTTTTCATCGTCATGGTTGAAGCCTTCTGGATTTTTGGAAATGGTGTTCATGTAGCGATTGATGTCTTCGTCATTGAACGCTTCCATGTATTCGTCGAAGGCTGCGAGAATTGCTTCTTTTTCTTTTGCTGGTACATTGGTTGCTTCTTCAATGTTGCCTCCAGCCATTTCAAAGCCGACTTCGGATTTGTCGGTTGCTCCGTGGTCGGTTGTTTTTTGGGTGTTTGTTGGTGCGATATCGTTAACGGATCCAGTGTTTTCGTTTGTATCTTCATTGCTACCACATGCTGCAAGAAGTATTCCGAGCGTTGCAATAGCTAGTGTTTGTATGATTTTCATGTGTGTATTTCCCTCCTGCTAGTGGTTATTTTGTCATACTTATGACGAAAACTCAATTATTTGGTTTCATGTCAGATTAGGTGGAATGTTCTGTGTTTTTGTTGTATGATTTTGGGGATTGGAGGTGAGTTTTTGACAGGTCATGTTGCTTTATTGAAAAGATTGTCAGATGAGCATTTGATGGAGTTTATTGTGGAAGAAGTGAGGAAAAAAGAGGCCGGAAGTCGAGGGGAACATCGACTTATTCAGAAGCTTGGAGAGCTGTGTTTAGGTTCTCCTATGAAGGTTTTTCCTAATGTGAGCCTATCTATAGGGGATTGGAAGGTCCAAATTGATTGTTTAGTTGTGACAGATCGTTGTTGCATCGTACTAGAGTCAAAGAATTATAGTGATGATTTATATGTCAATTTAGAAACGGAGGAATTTTATAAAGTTAATAGAAATGGAGAGGAGATTACGCTTCCGAATCCTTATTTTCAATTGATGAATCATATCCGGTTTTTAAGAGATTATTTTGGAAAAGATTTCTCGAAAATCAAAATCACCGGGGCTGTTATTCTGACAGCTAAGTCGTGTAGAGTCAGGCAAAAGCCTACGCATTATCCTTTTTATAAGTTGGAGGGGATGAATGAAAAAGTAATTCAAATGTACAACCATTATCAATCTCATCAACTATCTTCCAAGCAATTGCAAACGATTGAGCATCGACTTCAAACGGAGCAAACCCCGTTTACCTATCCCCCATTGTGTGAACATTATCAAATCTCTCCTACAGCTATCATTTCCGGTGTCGAATGTCCACATTGTGGAGTTTTGGGGATGAAACGTATATCGACGACTTGGAAATGTATGGTGTGTAATAAAAGTGAACGCTATGCTCATATCTCAGCTGTTAATGACTATTTTTTGCTGATAGATAAAAAAATTACTAGTAAGGAGTTTCGTAGATTTTGTAAGGTTGAATCCAAATACTCTGCATCTCGTATGCTTAATAGTATGGATTTGGATGCACATGGATCGGGTAGAGCGAGATATTTTATTCAGAGGAAGAAATAATAATTTGAAGTGATATTATTGGGTGGCCATTTTTTTGTTACGCGCAATGTTTGAGGGCGGACGCGCAACATTTACTTACTTTCTCGCAACATTCTCGCTCGTTGCGCAACTTTCGCACTCGTTCTCGCAACGTTTCTGCTACGCGCAATGTTTGAGGGTGGATGCACAACGTTTGCTTGCTTTCTCGCAACATTCGCACTCGTTTGCGCAACTTTCGACGCACAACGTTTACACTCACGCTCGCTACTTTCTCTCTTATTCACCATAAAAAATCCTCTTGCCCAAGAGCAAGAGGATTCACCATTTATTATCTAACTTCCACCCAGCCATTTTTAATGCCGGTTACTACAGCTTGGGTGCGGTCGTTGACGTTCATTTTTTGTAAGATACTGGATACGTGGTTTTTGACTGTTTTTTCGGAGATGAATAATGTTTCTCCGATGGTGCGGTTGCTTTGGCCATCAGTTAGTAATTGGAGCACTTCGCATTCACGCTTTGTTAGTAAGTGGAATGGGCGGCGAATTTCGGTTTGATGGAAGTTGCCTTTGTTTTCACGTTCGCTTAGGCGACGGAATTCTGCCACTAGGTTGCGTGTTACTTTTGGATGTAGGTAGGAGCCGCCTTTTGCTACTACTTTGATAGCGGAGACGATTGCGTTTGCATCCATTTCTTTTAGCATGTATCCGAGTGCGCCTGTTTTTAGGGCATGGGATACGTATGATTCGTCATCGTGAATAGACAGGATGATTACTTTTGCTTCTGGATATTTTTCTAATAGTTCAGCTGTTGCTTCTACACCATTTTTGGTTGGCATATTAATATCCATAAGTACTACATCTGGGATGTATTGTTCGAACAAACGTAGTACGTCATTGCCGTCGCTGCCTTCTGCTACTACTTCGAATGTGTCTTCGAAATCTAGTATGCGTTTTACTCCTTCACGGAATAATTGGTGATCATCTATAATGATAATTTTTGTCATATTTATTTCCTCCTAAATAAAACCGCAATAGTTATTATTCCTCTTATATTGGAATGCTAAACAAAATGGTTGTGCCTTTGCCTGGGGAAGAAATGATTTTCATCGTTCCTTCGAGCAAGTCCACTCGTTCTTGCATGCCGATTAAACCAAATGATTTTTCTTTTGCAACTTTTGGATCAAAGCCGACTCCATTATCTTTGACGATAATATTCATCTTTTGTTGCAACCACTCTACTTTTACCCATGCTTCCGTAAATTTCCCGTGCTTAATACTGTTTGTTAAGCATTCTTGCACTAACCGGAAAATGGCTACTTCGAAATTGGTTTGCATTCGTTGTTCTTCTCCGAATGCTTGGAAATTAATTTTTTTCGTTGGATTGTATTCCTCTATCGTTGATATATATTTTCGAAGTGTTGGAATTAGTCCTAAATCATCGAGGGCCATCGGGCGAAGATCGTAAATGATTCGACGAACTTCTGAAAGGGCATTGCGAACCATAGTCTTTAGTTCGATAATTTCTTTCATTGCTTCGTCTCCACCACGCTGCTCATATGTAAGATTGATCAAATCTGTTCTAAGTAATACATTGGCAAGCATTTGTGCAGGACCATCATGTATCTCGCGAGAAAGTCTTTTACGTTCTTCCTCTTGAGCTTCGATAATTTTTAATGTGAAATCTTGTTTAATCTTTGCGTTTTCTAATGCTTCTCCGACATCTTTTAAGTCAGACGTTAAATAATTCATCACAATATTTACTTGGTTAACTAGCTGATCGGCACGCTCAATCATTTCTAAAAGCCCTTGTAATCTGCGTTCTAACTCATCTCTTCGTTGTCTTAACTGCTTTTCTTCGTTTCGTTTAATGAGAAGGTTTATTTGAATTTCGTTTGCAGTTTCGTAAGCACTACGGACTTGCGGTTCATCATACGAATCAAAGTTTTTCGAGACTTCAGCTAATCGGTTACGCGCTAATCTCGAGTTCGCTTCGAGCGTATCGCCTTCTAAAATGACTATTTCGATGTTGCTTCGAATTTTTTCTAACTCAACTTTCATTTCTTCGAAGCTTTGTCGACTTTGTTCGCTTATAATGAATATATCCCTTTTTGAATGATCCATTACTTCGACCATTCGATCGAAAATAACATCTAACGATTGAGTATTCAAATTCTTTTTCGTCATCTGTTTTTTTCTCCTTTAAGCATGCAAATGAGTCTCCATTCATAAATGCTGACAAACTCTATTATAGCACTTAATAACTAAAAATAAATTAAAATTACTTTACAAGTATATTTCAAATGATACAGGAGGCAATTTTTTATGAGAAATGATTACCAGACAGTCAAAGGCTACGGGGAAAGCGAGATTACCATTCAAAAGTCACGCTTTCTGACATTTGTTGACCGTGCCGAAACCGAGCAGGAAGCTCAGGATTTTATTAATAATATCAAACAACTACATAGAGATGCTACTCATAACTGTTCGGCATACATAATTGGGGAGCATGATAACATTCAAAAGGCAAATGATGACGGTGAACCTAGCGGAACTGCTGGAGTACCTATGCTAGAAGTGCTAAAAAAACAAGGGATAAAAGATACAGTGGTGGTAGTCACACGTTATTTTGGAGGTATTAAACTTGGCGGTGGTGGACTTATTCGCGCATACGGAAAAGCAACAACTGAAGGGATTGACGCAGCGAAAGTAGTAGAGCGAAAGTTACATCATTTGATGAAAGTTCAAATCGATTACACATGGCTTGGCAAAGTGGAAAATGAAGTACGAAATTCTACCTATCCGCTGAAAGAAATAAATTATGCAGATTCCGTCGAATTTTTCGTTTACACAAAAGCAAATGAAGAGATGGTATTCACAGATTGGATGACTGAACTGACAAATGGGCAAGCAAAAATGGAAGTTGTCGAAAAAGAATTTTTGGAATTTGATGTGAATTGAATTATACTTTTACATAAGAGGTGATGAAATGAAAAAGTTATCCATATTAATCCTAATGCTTTTTAGTTTAAGTGTAGCTCCTATGATTTCTTCAGCAGCCTGTCCAACTCCCGTTTACTGGGACGGAGTGGAGCTCAAGTCAGGTCAAATAGGGCGAGTGCTCATTCAAAAACCAACAACTATTTACAAAAATGTACACGGAACTTTCGAATTTTCGCGTACGGTTCATCCAGGTGAAAATTATCGCGTTTATGCAAATAAGTCGACCTATTATCATCTTGGCGGCGGCTTAGTAATTAAGGACGATGCATCAATTTTATATCAGACACCTTCGAAAGAAAAATTGAATTGCGCAAAAACATCGTTTACGATTGGGGATGCGTCCACATCTGTTGCAACGAAGCTTGGGACAGCACAAAATAAGGTGAACAATGAATTTGGAACTTCCACATCTATTTATCACCAAAACTATCAAAATTTTTATGCAATCAGTTTTTTAAACAATAAAATTGCGTCTCTTTATACGAAAGATAAGCAATACCGAGTGAACGGTGTATCGATATCGAATACGATTAGTGAACTAGAAGATAGACTAGGCACAAATTATCAAACGACCGGCAACACATATCCAGTCGAAATCATCACGTACCAATTACCAAAATATGAAGCAAACTTTTTTATCGATGTACATAATGACAACAAAATTTCTGCCATTCTATTAGTAGATTATCAATTAATGAATAAAAACCCGAATTTATACCCGAAGAAATCTACTTCTTTAGAAGCAAGTTATGAAACATTATTATTTGAATTAATTAATGCAGAACGTAAGATTCAAGGAGTACCTGTGTTGCAAAATGCTTCCAAAGTGGCGACAGTTGCTAGAAAGCATAGTGTGGATATGGGAACGAATGAGTATTTCAGTCATGATAATTTGAAGGGGCAATCGCCGTTTGATCGACTTGCGATTGATGGAGTGACGTTTCGAAATGCTGGGGAAAATATAGCGACGGGCTATACGAATGCTTATTTTGCCCATGAGGCTTTGATGAATTCGCTTGGTCACCGGAAGAATATTGTAAGTACTGCGTATACACAAGTAGGTGTTGGAGTTTTCTTCGCTAAGTGGACGTATGGTTCGATACCGTATTATACAGAGAACTTTATAAAGCCTTAACCGAAGCAATTTGTTTCCGCAAAAAATAGGATGTGCTTTATAGAGATAATGCGTCGTAAAAATAGGATCTTCGGTTTGTCGTGTTGAGCGGACTTTTTGTCGCGCTCGTGGTAGTCTTTGTCGTGTTCGAAATCTAGTTTGTTGCGCTTGCAGTGGATTTTGTCTCGTTCAACCATATTCTGTAATATTTAAAAGTGATTAGCTAGCAATTTTCGTTGATTGAAGCGGAAGGGCGGCAACTCCAGCGGGATCAAGTGAGACAGATGAAACTTCACAGCGCACGCGTAGCGTCGGTGAAGGTTCATGGCTCCCCCCTCGGAAAGCGTCCCCCCTATAGCGAAAATCATAGCGGACGCTTTATTCAACTTCCTTACGACACATTAACCCTAATCACATGTCTAGTTTATATAATTCCCTTAATCATAAAAAAAGTAGAGTGAGAATCATGGAGATTCTTACTCTACTTTTTTATGGTTGACGATATATTTATTAGTATTTCTCTATCGTCGTACCCTGGTAATAGTGTTTTAGAATGCGGTCGTATGTCCAGCCTGCGTCGGCGCGGGCTTTTGCACCCCATTGACTCATGCCAATGCGGTGACCGAATCCTTTACCTTTTACTGTAACAGACTCGATTCCGCTAGTTGTTCCAGTTGAAGATACGATTCCTTCATTTGTTTGAATGTTGATATTTCCATTTGGAATAGTTTCCACACCTGTTGCAGTTTGCACCGATGCACCTGCTAAGGAGGAGATATCCGTTGTGCCATTTGCTTGCTGTACGGAAAGTTCTGTTATGCCACCAGATGGCTTCGTGAAACTAACATCATACCAGCTAGATTTTAACGATGCATTATTCGCATCTAAAAATACGTTTCTCATCACAGTTTCATTGCCCGTAATCGTTTTTTCTCCGGAAGATGTAACAGCTGTTACTGCAGTGACCTCTCCGTTAGAACCACCTTTTGTTAGCTTTATATCTAATAAAGCATCTGTTGCACTGAATCCGAATTTCTTTAGAATATTTGCTTTAGGAATCGTAACGGACCAGTTATCGTAAGGTGATTTTTCAATGGAATCATCTACAGATACAAACTGTGGTACTTGGGCAGTGTCCCAAACTTCTCCAATATTCGCCGTTTTGCCGCCACTTGCAGCAAAGTAATATGCTTGTACGAGTTTGCCGTTTGATCTAATAACTAAATCTTTTGTAGCATCAACGGCTGAATTGGTGCTTTTTTGTTCGGATGTGTAGCCTTTGTACATTTGATCTTTTGTTGTACTACTTAAAATACCTGCTTTACTTAAAGTATAGCTTCTTGCAGCAACGGCCTGTGCTTTTAGCGCTTCTTGATGCCAGGAAGCATACGATTCGTTTGGAATAACTCCTTTTAAATAGTTTTCCAAGTCTAGTCGATTGACAATTTGAACGCTAGCACCAGATTTTATAACATTAAAGCTTCCTCGAAACTGTGTGCCAGTTGGTGTTTTTCCTAGTGGCCCTGTTGAAACTTCCGCTACTTTTGCATGTGTTGCTGGCACCCATGAAGATACGCCTTGTTCGTCTGTAATGGAGTACCATATTTCGCCGTTTGCATTCGTAAATTCATTCACCAAGTTTGCACCTTGGAAAGCTTTATACGATTTTACGGTTTCATAGTCAGCTGTTGCTCCTTTTTTTCCATCGACATCCGATGTGAAAACTACCAACTTATCATTTCCAGTTAATGCATGTAACGCAAAACCGTTGGCAGAGAACATAGAGGCGCCCGTTTGATAAATCGATACTTCCCCGTTAACTTGCGAAAAAGTAACGGGAGTATTTGGTAATGCAAAAAACATCTCTTTTGTCGTTAAGTTCTCTAATTTATAGACACCTGTTAAGTTAAGAGATGTAGTAGAAGCGTTGTGAACTTCTACTTGGACTTGCTTTGAATAGCTTTCTTGCTTGTATGCAAATGCTGTATTTGAAACTGCTAAACTAAGTGCCACTACTGATAGACCAGTTACTATTTGTTTAAACAATTATTTCACCTCAGTAAGCGTACTTAGCACCCAACCTTTGTTTCCTTTAGCGGTTTGGACATTGTACCATATTTCACCATTTGCATTTTTGAATGTATCCAAATATTTTAAAGAAGTTCCTTTTGCGACTAATTCAATCGATTGGTAGTTCGTAGTAGCACCTTTTCTCACGTTAACTGCTTGTTTTGTTACGACTTCAGAAGGCACGACATTGCTCGGTTTTGTTGTTGTCACATCACCAGAGAATACCCACCCTTTCACCGTAGTCGAAACTTCTACGCGGTACCAGATACCAATAGTCGATTTATGTTGGTCGATCACTGCTAGTCCTTTATCTGCTCCGTAAGTTGCTACTACTTTGTAGTCACGAGTTGCGCCACTATGCACTTTTACATTGCTACTAGTTGTATACACTGTAGTCGGTAAACCAGTAGAAGGATCTGGTGTAGGTGTAGGCGTCGGTGTAGTTGTTGATGGTGGCGTTACAACCGTTCCACCTTCTGCAACTGCTTTTTGTAATTGCTTAATCATCGCATCTTGTTCTGCCACTTGTTTTTCTAACGCTACTACTTTTGTGTTTATTGGATTTAGTTGGGCTTGTACCCATTCAACTGATGCAAGCAAAAGGTTAGAATTTGCTTTTGTAGCGCTAGGTACTGTGATTGTAAATAGTAAACTTAAACCTAGTACTGCACCAATAGTTCCTAATAATTTCTTTTTCATCGTATTCATTTCTCCCTCTTATTGTTGGAAATAGTTTTCTAATCCTTTTCTAATTCCTTCTGCTGCTTTTTTCTGGAAAGCGGCTGAAGCAAGTTGTGCTTCTTCTGTTGGGTTCGATATAAATGCAAGTTCTACGAGAACAGAAGGAAGTTCATTCATACGATTCACGTAAAAGACTTGTTCTTTTACTCCACGATTATACGTCCCAATTGCTTTTACTAGATCCGATTGAATGCTTTTCGCTAGCGTCAAGCTTCTTGGACCATTAAAGTTAACCGTCGCATTATAATATGTTGTCGTACCTTTTGAAGAGGCGTTAAGTGCATCAGCATGAATACTAATAAATGCGTCGTAATCCGATTTATTTGCAATATCTGTGCGTTGTTTTAGCTCTAAGAAGACATCCGTACTTCTCGTTAGGACCACTTCCGCGCCAGCTGCTTCTAGTTCCGCTTTTAAAGCTTTTGCAGTTGCAAGTACAACGTCTTTTTCTCTCGTTCCTTTTGGTCCAACCGCTCCAGGATCTTTTGCACCATGGCCAGCATCCAGGATAATTTTCTTACCTGCTAATCCTTTTTGGACGACTTTAATCGTTAATTCTTTATCGTAATCTCGAATTGTATATGTGTAGTTAGGGTCGAACGTGATCAATAAAACAGAAGTACCACCAGATACTTTTTCCACTTTCATACTTTTCACGCCAGTAACGGATGATTTAATCTCGTTTATATCTGATAGATTACCAAATATGCGTAAAACGTTCGCAGAAGGTGTCGAATAAGTAATATCGAATTTAGAAGGTTTAGACCATACTAAATAGTTTTGCCCATTTCTTACTTCCGTTCGACCGTTCGTTAATTGGATCGGTGAAATGTCTGAAAGCATAGATGCTTGAATCCAACCACGTTTTTCACTTTGTGTTTCAATATTTAACCAGCCATTCAATGAACGAAGTACTCGTACCGGAGTACTTAAATAAATTGTATCTACTTTTTTCGCAGTTGCACTTGCTCCATTGTATACAGTGGCTGTTTTCGTCCCGTATTTAGTTGGGATATCTTCATTTACTTCAAAGTCTGGAATCCAGCCTTCTTTTCCACCCGCATTAATTTGTAGCCAAGTAGTACCATCTGTAGCGACTAATTTGTTTATAACGGTAAAGCTTGTGTTTTTAGCAAGACCTTGTAGAACTGCGGAATTATAATTGCTGTTTGCGTACAGTAAAGCATTAGCTCGTTTAATCGTTCCTTTTTCACCTGCACCAGGTGTAACAATTGGTGTTTCTTCAACAGAATCTACGATGGACACAACTGATTGATGCAACCAAGCATCCCCACTTGTTGTGTTCACTTTATACCATTTTTCCGATTTTTCGTCCGCTGCATATTGAGTCGATTCGAACAGGTCATTTTGTCTGCTTTGTGTAACTACATCGAAACTAATTCCTGGGCCTGAACGCATATTTGCAACAGGTACAGAAACTTTCAAGCTATTATTTTCTGCTACTACATCCGCATTTGTAGCAGGTGTTTCAGGAGTTGGATTTTCGGGTACAGTAGAAACAGTTTCAAATGCATCTGCAGGAATCCACCCTTTTTTCCCTACTGCATAGCTCACTTGGTACCACTTTTCTTTAAAAGCGTTTGTAAACTCTTGATGGATTGATAGTTTCGTTCCAACTTGAATAGTTGCTACTGTTTTATAATCTTTCGTAGCACCAGAGTGAACAGTAGATGTTTTACTTACTACTTTGTCAGCAATCGATGACTCTTCGAATGCAGAAGCCAGCATCCAGCCTTTTTTACCAGTTGCATAAGTCACTTGCACCCATTTTTCCTTGAATGCGTTCGTAAACTCTTGATGGATTACTAGAGTTGTCCCAGGTTTCACTGTAGAAACGACTGCATAACTTTTTGTTGCTCCTTTATGAACAGTTGTTTGTTGGACTACTTTCATGGAAGTGGCTGTTTCGCCAACTGTCGCGTTTAATACAAATAATTCAGAAGTGACCCAGCCTTTTTTACCGTTATATTCCACGTTAAACCACACTTCATTTTGTGCATTTGTAAAAGCACTTAGAACTTTCAATGAAGTGCCCGCTGGAATTGTGGCAACTACTTTATAAGAAGTTGTTGCACCACTTCTCATATTTGCCGCATTTTTGCCTATTCTTTGCTTCGTTCCCTCGTAAGAAATACCAGAAGAGGTGGAAGCCGCTTTCACAGCAGTGTTGGCGATTGGTTTTGAGTCACTGATAACTACTCCACTTTGGCCAACTGTAGAGTTTAATTCAAATAATTCCGATGTGACCCAACCTTTTTTACCGTTATATTCCACGTTAAACCATACTTCTTTTTCTGCATTTGTAAATGCACTTAATACTTTCAAAGAAGTGCCTGCTGGAATTGTGGCAACTACTTTATAAGAAGTTGTTGCACCACTTCTCATATTTGCAGCATTTTCCCCTATTCTTTGCGTCGTTCCTTCGTAAGAAATACCAGAAGAGGTGGAAGCCGCTTTCACAGCAGTGTTGGCGATTGGTTTTGAGTCACTGATAACTACTCCACTTTGGCCAGCTGTAGTGTTTAATTCAAATAGTTCCGATGTAACCCAACCTTTTTTACCGATATATTCCACGTTAAACCATACTTCTTTTTCTGCATTTGTAAATGCACTTAGGACTTTCACTGAAGTGCCAGCTGGAATTGTAGCGACTACTTTATAAGAAGTTGTTGCTCCACTTCTCATATTTGCAGCATATTCCCCTATTTTTTGGGTTGTATCTGCTATTTGTTGAATTTCGTCTAAAATTAGAGATGAATTCGAAGCGGCATATGCAATTGGTGAATCATTCACAAGAAGATGTTGTGGCAAAAGAACAGAAGTTGCTAAGACAGATGATGCGATTACTTTTTTCATTTGTTCCTCCTTGAAACGCGTGTTTTCTCCATTTTAATGCAGATTTCCTCATAAAACAATCCAACTAATGTAATTAAATCCAATGTCATAGAATTGTAATAAAGAAAATAGAATTGTGTCGTTTTATCTGCTTAGGTGATTTTCGGATCCTACCGCTCACTGCGGAAATTACATTGATCGAAGACCCCGGCAGCAACCTTCTATTAAATTACAAGTTTTGCGCAAGATAGAGTCTGCAAATCGCAAGGTATTCTACAAGAATCGCAAAATATAGTCCACTTATCGCAAGATACTCTTCCACGTTAATACAAAAAAAACGAACAGCCCGTTTCAGGCTGTTCGTTTTACTTTCCTATTGTTAAATCATGGACAGTGGTCGTTTTATGCATTTCGCTTTGCGCATTTTGACCGAAACTATCTAAATTGAGTTTTAGTTGTCTCTTTATATCCTCGAGAGAGTCATCATCTATAATAAAATAGGATATTCCTCTTATCGTAGTATCATAACCTTCTAGTTTAAGTTGCTCGATTGGTGATGATTTTAAGTTCTGATACGTTTTGATCAATCCAAAATACTCCGAAGCAGGAATATTCGTTTTGACGTTATTGCCAACGTCTTTAATCATATCGTCGATGTTGCCAATATTATTAATGCTTGTGGCCTTACTAATAATCTCTTGGATTACTTGCTTTTGTCTGATATTACGTCCAGCGTCCCCTTGAGGATCTTTTTTACGCATTCGAACGTATGCAAGTGCTTCGTTCCCGTTCAAGAACATCGGTCCTTCTGTATACTTCTTCCACTTTAAACTACCTGTTAGTTGGGCACTGAACGTAAATGGAACTTCTACATCTACTCCGCCTACTGTATTTACGATGTCTTCAAACCCTTGGAAGTCAGTTGAAACATAATAATCGATTGGAATATCTAATATTTTTTCCAATGTATTGATCGTATAGTTTATCCCGCCGAAAGCGTACGAGTGATTAATTTTATCTTGGTATCCTAAATCGGGGATATACACTCTCGAATCTCGTGGAATACTTACCATCGAGATTTTTTCTAATTTCGGATTTACCGTCGCTAAGATTAATACATCTGATCGACCATATTTGGCTTTCTCTTGATTATCAATCCCTGCTATTAAAATAGTAAATGCGGAGTCTTCTGCTTTCGCGTTATCCAATTTACTAATTGAATCATCTTTTGATTCTTTGTCTTTTTCCAATGGTTCATAAATCTTATTAATTGCATTTTTTGTCTGAAGAGATAGATTTGTAGCAAACACAACAACTCCAGAGAAAAGCACCATCGAAATGATAAGTATTGTATATAAAATTTTTCTTCTCGTCTTTGTTTTACGTTTCTTTTGACGTGAAGTAGTCATAATACTTCCCTACTTTACTGTTAAAATGTAATCTCACCAATTATACATAAAATTTTGTTCTATGTATATGGAAAAGACCATTACTTCTTCGTAAGGTTTTGCAAAAGATCTTTTACGATTGAAGTCCAGCTATACTCATTTAAAGCAAGTTGTCTTCCGCTTTGTTTCATTTTTTCTCTATTTTCTTCATCCATTTCGACAAATTGGAACATGGTTTCTGCAATAGAATCGATATTTTCCGGCTTCGCTACTAGTCCAATATTGTTCTTCGTCACGATTTCGGCACTTTCTCCTTTTCCACAGTAAAGAACAGGGACACCTGAAGATGCTGCTGGGAAAATTTTTGATGGACGTGCCCCTTCAAATAAAGCAATATCACGTAATGGCACAATGCTTACATCCGTTACTGAAAATAGCTTTGGCATTTCCTTTAAAGGTAAATGTCCTAAAAAAGAAATATTTTGCAGTCCTAATTCTATCGCTAATTGACGAAGTTTTTCTTCTTCTGGGCCTGCTCCCGCTATTAAAAAGTATGCATGCGGAACCATTTCCTGCATTTTTTTTGCCGCATGCAAAATGAACTCTAATCCTTGTGCATAGCCAAGGTTACCGCCATATGCAAAGACAAATTTGTCCTGTAATCCGAACTTTTCTACATATTCCGTGTTTTTTTCTGTTGGCTGAAAAAACTTTGTGTTTACACCATTTGGTAAAACAAACACTTTTTCCTCTGGCTGGGAGTGATTTATAATATAGGATTTAATACCGTCTGTAGCAGTAGCAATTTTCCAAGAATGTTTGTATAAAAAAGATTCTAACATTTCCGCTAGCTTAATAAAAAACTTATTTTTTACGAGTCCTAGCTTCACTGCAGACTCTGGCCAAACATCTGCTACATTAAAAACAAACTTCGCTCCTTTTAGTTTGGCACTGAGTAATCCAGTTAGACCTAAAAAGATCGGGGGCGAGTTTACAATGATGACGTCTACTTTTCCTGTTTTCATTAGCCCGTAAAATGAACTGAATGTGAAGGAAAAATAAGAAACTAAACGTTTATAAAAAGTTCCCTTTTTCGAAGGGTAAATCCAAGTACGATGGACAGGAATCCCGTCCCATTTTTCAAATTCATATTTTTTCCCTTTATACTCATCCGGAATAATCCCATGCGGATGATGAGGAAAAGCAGTAACTACTTGAATATCATGCCCTTGGGCAAGTAATTCTTTACTAACCTCATATACACGGATTTGTGGAGCACCTGTTTCAGGTGGGAAATGTTGACATAAATATACAATACGCATAGCATTCACCGATTTAATCTTTCCATTTATTCTTCAAGTAAGCGAGTAACGGTTCTCTTAAATCATCCCGTTTTAGTGCAAAGTCAAAAGTTGCTTGTAAAAATCCGAATTTATCTCCAACATCATATCGTGTTCCATCGAATATGTATGAGTAAATAGATTCTTTTGCTAATAATGAGTCAATGGCATCCGTTAATTGTATTTCACCTTTTGCATCTGGTTGTACTTTTTCTAGTTCCTCGAAAATAGCTGGTGATAAAATGTAACGGCCAACAATCGCTTGGTTAGATGGTGCATCTTCAATAGCAGGTTTTTCAACCAATCGCTTCACTGTAAACAAATTTTTATCTGCTTCACTATATTCGACGATTCCGTATTTATGAACGTCTTCGTCAGGAACTTCATTGACACCTAAAATACTGCTTTCGACTTCTTCATACTTTTCGATCATTTGTTTCAATGCAGGAACTTCTGCATCGATAATATCATCTGGAAGTAGCACGGCAAATGGTTCGTTGCCAATGAATTTTTTCGTGCATAAAATAGCATGTCCAAGTCCTAGTGGTTCTTTTTGACGCATATAATGAATGTCGACTAAGTTAGAAATATTTTCTACTGTTTCGAGTAATTCTAGTTTCCCTGTTTTTTTCAATAGAAGCTCTAATTCGATTGATTTATCAAAGTGGTCTTCCATCGATTTTTTGTTGCGTCCTGTTACGATAATAATATCTTCTATGCCTGAAGCAATCGCTTCTTCGATAATGTATTGTAAGTTTGGTTTATCTACGATTGGTAGCATTTCTTTTGGTAAAGCTTTCGTTGCAGGTAAGAAACGGGTTCCAAATCCTGCTGCAGGAATGACCGCTTTTTTTATCATATTCCATCACCTTCTGATTAGTATTTTTCATACAATGAAAGCATATAATGCGCATTATCCACCCAGCTATAATGCTCTTTCACATGAGCTACTCCAGCATTTCCCATTACAGCTCGTAAATCACTGTTTCTCGCTAATTTTTTAAATGCAGTTGCTAACTGGTCTGGACTATTTTTATCGACTACGATGCCAGTAACATCTTGTACAACTACTTCTGGCAAGCCACCGACGTTGGATACGACAACTGGTACACCACAAGCCATTCCTTCCACCGCAGCAACACCAAAGCTTTCACTGTCTTCTGTAGATGGTACAGCAAAAATCGACATTTTGCGAATAATAGCTGGTACTTCTGTATTTGGAACTTTTCCTGTAAATGTAGTAACTTCCGCTACTCCTAAATCTTTTGCAAGTTGTTCATACTCAGCTCTTTGAGGACCATCACCCGTAATTAGGAGTTCGGAGTTTGGAAATTCTTTATGAAATAACGCAAATCCTTTTACTAAATCTGCAATTCCATATTTATCTTCTAGTGCTTTTACAGTTCCAATAATAATTTTGTCATCTGCTTCTTGCCCTTCTGGTGCGGGATAAAATTGCTCGATATCTACCCCAAACGGCGTTACTTCTACTTTCTTGTTTGTATAGAGATTCGTTTCTTTTGCCATAACATGACTCGTTGAAAAAATAGCCGTTGCTTTTTCCAATGTATATTCAATCAGTTTTTGATTGAGCTTGCTCTTTTTAGGAACAACAAAAATGTCTTTTCCCCATACAGATACGAAATACTTTTTATAATTAACCATAGCACCTAGTAACCCGTAGCTCGATACATAATGGGCATGTAAAATATCTGGATTCCATTCCTTCAGCATTTTTTTAAGTGAAGGTGCAGCTGCTAAATAAGACGCTTTGCTCGGGAGTAATTTAGGTAAAATCTCAGTCGGTACGAGTTTTGCATTGTCCTCCGAATAATGATCTTTGAATGTATACACTTTCACTTCAATGCCTTGTGATTGATAAAACAATGCCCATTTTTGCGTATGGATGGATCTACTTGGGGCTAATAATGCGATTTTCATTGTTGACCTCCTATGAGCGCTTGCGCAGCTTGTTCGGCACGTTCGTTCCATGCATGCTGCTGTAAAAAAGATTGTTGAATATTTCTTTTGTAAACTTCAAATTGGGGTTGAATGTCCTGCATTCCTTGGACAAGGCTTTCTGCATCATCCTCTGTGATGACTCCGTAAGGACCTGACTTGATAAAATCTTCTTGTGCAGAACAATTAGTCGCGATAATTGGAAGCCCTGCGGTTAAGTATTCTACTAATTTGATAGGAACAGCAAAATCGTTATAAACCGATCTTTTTCGCGGTATAAATGCAAAATCTACTTCTGTATATACTTGTTGAAGCTCTGCACCACTTACATGTTTCAAACCGATATACGGTTTCGTCAGTTTTTCTTTATCCGAATCACTAAGCTGTGTATATTCATCTTCTCGACAGACGATGACTAGCTCACCTTTTATGCTTTCTTTATTCAACAAAGCAAACGATTCTACTAAAGTAGGTAGCCCGTAATCATCGTTATTAATACCACCAACGTATATTCCTTTAAACGGCTTTTGGATTGCATTATTGTTCGTCTTTATTTCCGTAAATCGTCCGCCAGGAGGCAACGCCATTTTCGCGGTATTTATATTCACGTACTTGCCCATTGCGTCACTCGGTAAAAAGACGGTATGCATATATTTGCCGTAAAATTTTTCTTCCTTTTTATAAATAGTTTGCATGATGAATTTTTTAAATCCTTTTAACGAATACAACTCATCAAACTTCCAATAGACGTCACGATAAAAGACGCCAATCGGCACATGATGTTTCTTTAATGTTTGAAAAACGTCTTTATCGATTCTCCAGTCTTTCGGTATATGTCCAGGATCAGTCAGCCATAATGGAATTGTTTGGTTCTCTGAGTAACAAAATAATGTCTGCTCGTATTTTTTCTCTTCCACCAATTTCTTCCACTGCTGCCGACGTTCCGTACTAGTTCCAGAAATGACGATGAGCTGTAGGTCATTTTTTTTCGCATATACTTCAAATGCTTTGATCATCTCCACTGGACGAATCGCGGATCCGCTTTTCGGATTCGTTGCAACCGTAAAAGGATAATAAATAATGATATTTTTCATGCCTTCACTCTTTTCTTCCTTATATTCATGACGAAGCGCCAAATGATGTGAAAATATCCTTCTAATACGAACAATCCACCTAAAACAACGGTTAGCATAATCCAAATCGGATTAAAGAAGAAGTCGGAAACTCCTCCTACAAGCGTTCTTGGAATATTAATCGTGAAATAAATGAATAATGCAAGGACAACTGGTGTTTTTGGTAATCGTAAAAATACAATATAAAGTACTTGAATGACAATGGCAATGTAAATGATTGCAACAATGACACCTAAATAGCCAAAAGTAGCAAATGCTTCTCCTAAGAAAATGGTATTTAGCACTCCGCCAGTTCCTTTGTCTATATTTTCTGGGAAGACATTTTCCATTACCATTCGTGCCGAACGAACTTGTTCCACATCAAAGATTTTAGCGATAAAAGAAGGCAAACCTTTTACTTCTAGTAAAGCGATGGAATGTGAAAAAGTATCCAAATGCAAAAAGAATGGGGAAATTTGTGCTAAAATAATTCGACCGATTGGTCCAGAATTATATGATAAGAAGCTTTTTACTTCTGTTACACCTTGAATGGACACATACATTATTACTAATAACACACTACCGGCTATTATATACCCGCTTATTCTTCTCCAATTCAACTTTAAACGTCCCGTATACACAGCTGCTAATAACAGCATGATGATATAAAAGAAAATAGGAGATTTAGCTAAATCGTAAATGGAAATTAGCACAGAAGAAACAAACAGCATGAAAAATACTACTTTCCAATACAATGCTTTTGATTGCGTAGCATATACAAATGCAATAATGGATAGTACAGGAGTTAGAGCAATTCCAAATATATTTCGAATATAGACAGAAATTCCGCTAAATCCTCTGGCAGCATCAATTCTCATCTGCGCAAGCTCTTTTGTATTTCCTTTTAACAGCTCGAATATTGGTACCGTATTCGTTTTCAGTAACGTAAAAGCAACTGCTAAAACAGAAAGGGCAGCAAGTGCTCCAAATGCAAGTCTGAATATACGTCTGTTCTTATCTACACTTGTACGAACGGGTTCATGTAGGTAACGCTCAAATTCTAATGGTGCATTAAAACCTAAAATTCTTCCTACAACTAATTGCGTAAGTGGGAACAAAATCATCAATATCGTCAATAAAACAAATCCAATGATTCGATATTCCTCATGGTCCATTCTTTTGATCATATAGTAATCATCTATTCCTAAAGCTATTAATAATCCGCCAATATAACTGGAGATAAGGAAAGAATAATAATATATAATGGAAATCATATTTGGCTTTACAAGAGAAAGGCTTCCAGAGACCTTTGCAAAAAGGTATGTGGAAGCCACCACAGTAAAGAGCCATATGCTAAAAATTAACAATGCTCACACCTACTTTATTTACTTGAATGCTGCTTTAATAAAGCTAATACTTTCTCTGCTGTTTTTCCATCACCGAATACAGGTGTATAAGAAGGAGAAACTTGTTTTTGTACAGCTTCTACGATTTTTTCTGTATCAGTACCTGTTAAAATATTCGCATCTTCGATCAATGTTTCCACCCATTCCGTTTGGTCACGAACTGTGACACAAGGAACTACTGCAAAATATGCTTCTTTTTGAACGCCACCAGAATCGGTCACGATTTTCTTTGCACTCGTTTCGAGCGATAACATATCTAAATATCCGACTGGTTCGATTACTTGTAAATTAGGAATTTGATCTAGTTTGAAGCCATAATCCTCTAATTTTTTCTTCGTACGTGGATGAATTGGCCATACTTTTGTTTCTGGAATTTGACTAAATGCATCTAAAATCGATTTCATACGTTCTACGTCATCTGTGTTTTCAGCGCGGTGAATCGTAATTAATAAATAGTCTTTTGCTTTTAAATTTTCACGTTCTAAAATAGTGGAAGTGGATTCCGCTAATGTTTTATTGTATAAAACAGCATCATACATTACGTCTCCAACATTATAAACGCCATCAGTGATATTCTCGTTTGTTAAGTTTTGGATAGCTGTTTCTGTTGGGCACAGAAGTAGCGTTGACACATGGTCTGTTAAAATACGGTTTACTTCTTCTGGCATTTTTTTATTAAAGCTTCTAAGCCCTGCTTCGATATGAACAATCGGAACATGTAATTTAGCTGCAGCTAGTGCACCAGCAAGTGTAGAGTTAGTATCACCATAGACAAGTACAAAATCCGGTTGTTCTGTTAAAATAATGTCTTCAATTTTAGCCAACATTTCACCGGTTTGTTTTCCGTGATTTCCAGAACCAATGCCTAAGTGATAATCTGGTTTTGGAATATTTAACTCTTCGAAAAAGATATCCGACATATTCGCATCATAGTGTTGCCCTGTATGTACGATAAGCTCTGTTACTTCTTCTCGGATTACACGGGAAACTGCTGCTGCTTTTATAAATTGAGGTCTTGCTCCTAATATTGTTAAGACTTTCATTCCGTCAGCTCCTTCATCATTTGAATCATATCTTTGGCTATAAATGCATTTATATTATATGGGTGTTTATACTTGGTACCATTCCTTTTAAAAGAAAGGGTTTGCTTATATTGTTTATAGGTTGGATAGATTCCATACCATTCCATTGGTTCTTCGAAATATTGTCTATACAATTTTCGCTTACGATATACTTTGCGTAAAATAGGGTATAGTACACCATATTTATTTTTCAATGAATTTTCAGCACCTGGTTTTTGTGGTAACGGATAAAAATCGGGATACATTTTATGCAATGTATAATCATACAAATATTTTTTATATTTCAAATCAGCCGGTATTTTACTAAAGAAGTAAATTAACCGATCGTCCCATAAAGGCATCGACCAATCTTGCTCGAAATATTCATACACTCGAACTGAATTAATAATGAACTTAGCTTGTCTCTCTTTCCAGTTCCATTCGTCAATAATGGAAGTTACTCGTTCATTCGTCAATGTTGTGTATGCTGAAACGTCTTTTGTTACTGATTTACCGATGTCGCTAGTTGTATGGCTTAGTCCATTTGTTAGTTGCCATAATCGAAAATGCTTTGGAATAATGAAGTCCACTACTTCACTTGAAGTAAATTCTTTATCAAGAATTGCTTCATAAGGCAAATGACTGCCCCCTAAAAAGTCGAGAGAATGACCTGGTAGGAATACAGCATTTTCCAATCCTTCTTCCTCTACTAATAACTTTGTGCTTGGGAAGTCTTGTAAGTGTGCAACAGAAGTTCCATTACAAGCATATATTACATAGTCTTTCCAAAGCTTCGACTTATATAAATCTCTCCACATTGCTTTATCGTAAGCAAAATACTTCCACTTCAAACCTAAACGGTCGGCAATTTCTTTACTAACGGTTGCTTCTCCATTACCAGGTCTACCATATGTAAAAGTAATAATAGAATCTGAAACACCTTTATCCTTTAATAGTAAAGCCATTATCCGAGAATCATATCCTCCACTTAAGGGTAGGATAATTTTGCGCCCTGCTAGTCTTGCTACTAAATCGTCGAATATATTATGTAGAATATGAGCTAGCTCTTCGGCAAAATTATCAATAGAATCTTGATCCTTTTCTGTAACGTATGAATAATAGGCTTGCTTAGAAGCATTTTCTTTTAAATGTACTATAGTGGCAACTTCAAGTTGATACCAGTCTTTGAATAAAGTTTTATCACCAGTAACAAAACCAGCTAGCAGAAGTTCTTCTTCCGCTTCTTCGCGAATGGACATAGAAGCTTTTGGCGCTATATAATCTTGCACGATCCAATCGTTTGTTTCACTTTTCGAATAAAATAAAGGAATCGTTCTTTTTTTATCCGTCACCAAAGTAACTCCATCTTCCGTTTGAAGGATTAACGCAAATTCTCCATTCCAAGCAGCCACTTCTGTAGGTGTTATTCCTTTAAATACATCCTCAAAATTTTCATGGGTGACATATTGATTTTCATAGTAGAAATAACCTCTAAAAAAACCTTCATATCCCACACCATTTATAGGATAAAAATCTTTATGCCTAAGGTTAGTTATACATTTGTTCGCCATGTCTTATCCCCCATTACTTTCTTTTCACAAAATATTTATCGATTCGAACGAGTAGTACTAGGATGATGAATACACCCCATACTCCTGCTATTAGCCAACTATTCAAATCCATTACTTGAATATATACGATACTAGCTGTTGCAGCAATTAACCAAAAGATCGTCCATCCCATCACAAATCCAGAGAAAGGGACATAGTACAGCTTCTGGCTTTTCCGGAATACCATGAATAGAGCTAAACAATATGCTGCAACATATGAAATGACAGTTCCCCAAATGGAGAACATTGGGACGAATATAAAATTCAATATAATCGATACAACTGCGGCAATTCCAAATGCTATAGAAATATGTTTCGTCTGTTTAGAGTAAAATATCCCTGTGGAAACAATCATATAATAAAAACTTAAAAATGTTGCGATAGAAATTGGTGCTACGTATTGAAATGCAATTCTAAATTGCTCCGGCATCACCAAAATAATCCACGGCATAAGAGTAGCTAATGCTAAAACTCCCAAACTACCTATCAATAATAACGCTGCATACAAAGTAGAAAATAGTTTTGGACTACTTTCTTTATCTTTTAATGACATAGAAAAAGGTCTCCAAGCAAGTTGAATCCCACTAGTCAATAAAGTGATGAATGTGGCAAATTTAATGGCCGTACTATAAATCCCTATATCTGATAAGGTAGCAAATGCCTTTAAAAAATAGTTATTTGCATTTGCAATAACCCAAAAAGCTAAAGAAGCAGGTACTAAAGGAGCTGCATAAATAAGTACTTTCTTTAAAATACTCCAATCAAACAAAGGTTTTAAGTAAATTCTTGCAGGATTTATTAATACCAATACAATAATTGCTACACTAATTAATCGAGCCAAAAGTATTCCTTCAAGTGAAGTCCAAACGAACATGAGGAAAAGTAGTGATACGATGGCTATTAAAAGCATCTTTGCTACAGTTGTTGCTACAACTCTTTTCGTATGAAACTCATATCTCAATATAGTTAAAACGAGCGTGATGATAGTATCTAAACAAAGTGTTCCAAGTGCAATATAAAATAATTGAGATTGACCAGGAACATCTAATAGTAATACAGAGAGCCACTCTCCACCGATTAAAAATATAACGAATAATAGGATAACAATGGATATCCTAAATGTCATAACGGATCGAACATACTTTTCACGTGTCTCTTTGTCTTTATACTCAAAGTAGTAATAGGCCAAAGCCGAATCCGTTCCAAAAATCACTAAAAAAGTAAGCATGGACATATTCGTATCGACAAGCTGAAGCAAACCAACTAGCGATGTATCAACTAAATAATGGGCGTACAACGGAAAGAGGATGAAAGCAATCAGCTTTGTCCCTACATTCATAAATGCGTAAAGGAGCGAATCCGCTCCTAAACGTTTTAGCTGAGAAAACACTTAGAGAAGTTCCTCCTCAGGTACATTTTTCATAAATTTTGCTGGAAAGCCTTTAATCAATGTTTTTTCTTCTGTATCATTAGTTACTAATGCACCAGCTGCTACAAATGTTTCTTCTGCCACAGTAATCCCTGGAAGGATAATTGACGCTCCGCCAACACGAGCTCCGCGTTTTACGGTTGCACCTTTAATCTTATCGAAGCGAGCTTCTGTTCTACCCATGAAATTATCATTTGTTGTCGTCACACAAGGTGCGATGAATACATGATCTTCTAAAGTAGAGTGTGCTGTAATATAAGAGTTCGATTGAATTTTCGTACGGTCACCGATTGTTACAAAGTTTTCTACTGTAACATTGCGTCCGATAATAACGAAAGATCCAATTTCAACATCTTCACGTACAGTTGCTAAGTCGGCGATTAACGTACTTTCCCCGACAACTGCTCCACGGTAGACAATTGTATTTGCTCCAATTGTACATTCTTTTCCAAGCTGTAGCGCTGGAATTTCTTTCGTAATTTGCATCGTACTTGTTTTCGCAGGCTTCGGTTGTTTCCCAACTACCGCTCCATCATCAATTGTCGTGCCATCTCCAATAATAGAATCAGCATGGATTGTTACTTGATTACCGATGCGAACATTGCTTCCAATCTTCGCACCTTGTTCGATCACAGAAAAATGACCAACTGTTGTATTTTCACCTAGTTCAGCAGTTTCATGTATAAAGTTCATATTCATTGTCTCCTTACAGTTTGATGTAACGATTTGGAGTTTCAATGCCTTTGAATGCATTACGCGTATCAAAAATTACTTTTGCACGCTTCGCGATATTGGCATAGTCAAATGCAGTATGGTCTGTCGCTAAAATAACGATATCTGCCTCTTCCAATAGTTCATCCGTTAATTCAGTTGTTTCTAATGTTTCACCATTCACTCTGAATTTTTCTACATGTGGATCAACTGATTTGAAATCTGCACCTTGTTGCATTAAAAGTTCGATTAATTTTAATGATGGAGATTCACGCATATCATCGATATCTTTTTTATACGCTACACCTAGTAAAAGTACTTTTGCGTTACGAAGTGCTTTTCCGTCATCATTTAAAATTTGCATTGCACGGTTAATAACATAATCAGGCATAGCATTATTAATTTCTCCAGCAAGTTCGATTAATTTCGTATGGTAGTTATATTCTCTAGCTTTCCATGTTAAGTAGAATGGATCGATTGGAATACAGTGACCGCCAAGACCTGGTCCTGGATAGAACGCCATAAAGCCGTATGGTTTTGTTTTCGCTGCATCAATTACTTCCCATACGTCGATGCCCATTTTTTCACAAAGAACAGCCATTTCATTTGCAAGTGCGATATTAATATGACGGAATGTGTTTTCGAAGATTTTTTCCATTTCAGCAATTGCTGGACTTGAAACTTTATGCACATCGCCATCTAGAACACTGCTATAAAGTGCAGCTGCTACGTTTGTACATTTTTCTGTAATACCACCAACTACTTTTGGTGTGTTTTTTGTATTAAAGCTTTTATTACCTGGATCAATACGTTCTGGAGAATATGCGATGAAAATATCTTCTCCAACTGTAAATCCTTTATCTTCTAATGCTTTACGAATAATTTCTTCTGTTGTACCAGGGTAAGTTGTCGATTCAAGTACGACTAATGTTCCTGGTTTCGCGTATTTTGCAATTTCATTGACAGAACTTTCAACGTAAGAAGTGTCCGGTTGTTGATAAATATCAAGTGGTGTTGGTACACAAATAGCTACTGCATCCACTGAACTGATTGAACCGTAGTCGGCAGAAGCTTTTAAGTGTCCAGATTCAACCATCTCTTTTAAGTCATGATCAACTACATCACCGATATAGTTAATCCCTTCGTTTACTTGTTGCACTTTCGATTCTTGTACGTCAAAACCGATTACTGTGTATCCTGCTTTTGCTTTTTCAACTGCTAGTGGTAAACCTACATAACCTAACCCAACTACGCCAATTACGGCTGTGTGGTTTTCAATTTTTGCTAATAATTCTTCATAGTGTGTAGACATCATAGTCTCTCCTTTTTAATTACGAACTGTAAAATTTTAATGGTTGATTTCCGTTACAGGCGGACGCCTTCCACTACAATCAAATAAATGCGAAAAATCAACAATTACATCTATTCAAGCCTTTAATTATGAAAATATAATACGTTTTCCTGTTTCGGATGATTCGATTATTGCTTCGATCAGTCGAACAGGATTGTAACCGTCAAGCCCGCTAACAGCTGGTTCGCGGTCTTCGTTAATCGCTGCAACCATATCTTCAATAATACAGTCATGTCCTTTTTTACCCCAAGGCTCATTTTGTATTTTTGCTTTTAATGCTTTTACTTCATCTTCTGCATAGCCTTCTACATCCCATGTTTCGATGAATAATGCATTTTTTCCGCTAACTTTCACACTAGCTGTTTCTCCGAAAATAGACAAGGACTCTTCTAAATTTTGCGGATAAACAGTAGTTGCAGCTTCTACAACTCCAAGTGCACCACTTTCAAATTCGATTAATGCAGTTGCCACGTCTTCCGTTTCAATATTACGGAATCTTGTTGCTACCATTCCTTGTACTGATTTCACTGGTCCCATAAACCAAAGAAGCAAGTCTAAATTATGTATTGCTTGATTCATCAATACGCCGCCATCAAACTTTTTCGTGCCTCTCCATGGTGCTTGGTCGTAGTATTCTTGTCCTCTATTCCAACGAACAGTTGCATTCGCATGGCTTAGCTTACCGAACTTCCCTGCATCCATCAATTCGCGCACTTCCATAATGGCTGGACGATATCGGTTTGGATGAACAATCGCAAGCTTAATCCCTTGTTCTTCTGCTACTTCCATCATTTCTTTCGCATCAGCAGAGTTCAGTGCCATCGGTTTCTCTGTAATAATATGTTTTTTATACGTTGCTACAATTTTCGTTAAGTTTGCATGCAGCCCAGACGGAACACAAATATTTACTACATCAATTTGTGGATTTTCTGTTAGCATTTTTTCTAAATCTGTGTATTTTAATACGTTTTCATCATCTATTACTAGTCGTTCTGGGTTTGTGTCACAAATGGCAAATAGATTGGCGCCTTCTGTATTGCGAATGGCAGCTATATGCTTATCTGCGATGAAACCCATACCAACAATTGCAAATTGAATCATGCTCGTTTACTCCCTCTTGCTTCTAAAATGTATTTCCATAAAGATAAAATAAAAATCGCAAATAAAATTCCAAGAATTAATCCAGCAACTGCTGCTTCTAGTCCATATGATTTTGTTTTCACTACATATGTATTCGCAAGCCCGGGTTTTTCGTATGAGATAATGTCATTTCTTACACGCTGTTCCGTTGCCATAGCATTAGTTAGGTTCAGCTCTGCATCGCTAAGTAACAAAGTATAGTTGTTTATTTCTGTTAAGTTATCTGTGTTAGCTAAAGCTTTTTTATACGACTCGATACCTTGTTGTAATGTTTGGATTCTCGCTGATTGCGCTAATGCATACGTTTGCGTACCATCAATTACTTTATCGTGCTGCTCCATTAAACCTGCCAATAACTGATCATTGAATAATGTTAATTCTTTTGTTACTTGTTCTTCATTATCACCATAAACCTCTGCTTTAATATAACTTCTTGTTGGAACAAATATTTCCGCCTTGCCCGTAAAATGTTTCCCATATTTCGTCATAATATGTTCAGGATTTGTCAATGCTTCTAATTTTACAGATCCAGTGAATATCGTGCTCTTCCCTACGTATTCCCCATCTTTCGGAATAAACATAGAGCCTACATATCCAAGTAAAGCAACAATTACCGGGATAATAATAAACCAAACCTTCTTTTTCCAAAAAAACTCTAATGAATCATACAAACGATATGTCTTATTTTGTGTCATTACACTTCTCCTATCAAATTCACCTTGGCGTATTTGCGTCCGCATTTCTTCGTTCAGCTCCGTAGTAAACAGGTGCCGAATAAAGTTAAATAACTATAAACAGGCAGTAAGAGGGAAACGTAAAAATACGTCTCCCTCTACTAGTTGATCATCACATTATTTTCCAGAAAAAAATTCAGCAATTTTCTCTACAACATATTGTTGTTGTTCTTCTTTTAGCTCTGGGAACATTGGTAAAGAAAGTGCTTCTTTTGCAGCTTTTTCCGCTTTAGGGAAATCGCCTTCTTTATACCCTAAGCTTTCAAAAACAGGTTGTAGATGCAATGGTAGTGGGTAGTAAATCATTGTAGATACACCATTTTCTTTTAGGAACGCTTGTAACTCATCACGACGTTCTGTCAAAATTGTATATTGATGGAACACATGGTGGAAACCTTCTACAATAACAGGTGTTTTTACATAGTCCGCCACTTTTTCATTTAATAAAGCAGTATAGTAATCTGCATGTGTTCTGCGTTGTCCACTCCAAGTATCTAAATGAGGGAATTTCACATTTAATACGGCAGCTTGTAATTCGTCTAAACGACTGTTATATCCCAGTACGCTATGGTAGTACTTTGGCTTACTTCCATGCACACGGATAACGCGGCTTTTTTCTGCAAGATCGTCATTGTTTGTTACGACCATCCCACCGTCACCGTAAGCACCAAGGTTTTTTGTAGGGAAGAAGCTATACGTTGCAGCATCTCCAAGTTCCCCAACTGTATATTCTCCTTGTTTGGCTCCAATTGCTTGAGCAGCATCTTCCACGACAACTAAGTTATGTTTATCCGCTATTTCACGAATGCGAACCATATCTGCCATTTGTCCATAAAGATGTACAGGAATAATTGCTTTTGTTCTTTCCGTTATATGTTTTTCAATTTCTTCTGGATCTAAATTGAATGAAATCGGATCAATGTCTGCATATACAGGTTTTGCTCCAGCTCTTACAATTGCTCCACCTGTAGCAAAAAACGTAAATGGTGTCGTAATTACTTCGTCTCCAGCACCAATTCCTGCTGCTTGTAGAGCTATATGAATTGCGTCACTTCCATTTCCACAACCAATACCATGGGCAACATGACTATACTTAGCAAGATCTGCTTCCAATTTTTTCACGTTATCACCTAGGATAAATTGTGAACTACTCATAACGCCATCTAAGGCTTCTAATACTTCGCTTTTTAAAGATGCGTATTGCTCAGATAAATCTAACATTGGTACTTTCATTTCGTTTACACCAACCTATCAATGAATTTTAATATGTAAAGCGCTAATTGCGCTTATACCCAACTACTTTACGGAATACGGATAAAATTGGCCGATACTCGTCATTTACGAGACCTATTTTTTCTGCAACAACTTCAAATGCGATCAAAATGAAGACTAAAATTAAAATAGCCCATCTCAATGTTAATGTTTCAAATGTGATTGCTGAAATACTAAATATTAAGCCAAAACCATATATTACCAACACAGTATCTCGGTGCGATAATCCAAGTGCTAACAATCGATGATGCAAATGGGATTTATCGGCAACAGATATTGGTTTTCTATTTACAAGTCTACGAATAATCGCAAACGATGTATCAAATATCGGAACACCTAATATCATAACTGGTACGACAAAGCTGAATAACGTAACACTTTTGTACAAACCTAATAATGATAAGATGGCGATCGAATAACCTAAAAACATGGATCCTGTGTCCCCCATGAATATTTTCGCAGGGTAAAAATTATGAAATAGAAATCCAAGCGTACTACCGAGTAATATTAGCGACAGAGTCAGTATTAACATTTTGTCCGCGGAAAAAGCTAAAAATGCAATACTTGCAAATACGATAGATGAAATACCAGCGGATAATCCGTCTAGCCCATCGATTAAGTTAATCGCATTTGTAATGGCTAAAATCCAAAATAACGTTACAACGTATGAGAATATCCCTAGGTCAAATACTCCAATGAAAGGAATATTTAACACTTCTACCGTTAAGCCGCTTCCCATTACTGCACATGCAGCTAATATTTGACCTAACAGCTTAATTTTTGCGGATATTTCATATTTATCATCTATGATTCCCAAAACAATGATGATCAATGCACCAACCATTATTCCGGTAATTTTTGCTTCATAAAGACCTGCAACAAAATAACCAACTGCTACTGCAATAAAAATTGCAAGACCACCAAGTCGAGGCATCACATTCTGGTGCACCTTTCGCTTATTCGGTTTATCTACCGCTCCGATCTTATGTGCAAGTTTTATAACAAGTGGCGTAACAGCTATTGCCGTTACCATAGATATGATAAAAGCAAGAAGTAATTTTATATCCAAAAATATCATCCTTGTTTTTTATATTTTCATTGACTCTTAAATCTCTCTTATCAGTAGACGAATTAGCAACATGAAAGTTTCTTCGATTACTCATTATACTATAAAAATAGATTTGTAACCAAGTATAATATAAAGAAAAAAAAGACTGACTTTTCGCCTTATTATAGGCGAAAGTCAGTCTTTTGATTCTTAAGATATAGAGTATTAGTTTTCTACATAGCTTCCGCTTTTCTATTGTCTAGCTCAAGCGCCTTGCTCCTACGCACAGCTCGTCGCAGAAGAACGTTGCCCCTCGGGGTCAAATGTGAAAAAGCTGCTCCTATGCAAAGCTCGTCGCAAACAAAATCGCTTGTGGCGGCTGAGGAACTGCCCCTCACTTTTCCCCATTTGCCTGTCGGAGACCCGCACGATGCGAGTCATGCAGTCGTTGCGACACGATGTCGCAACGACTGCATGACTCTACATAGGCGCTTCCGCTTTTCTTATGAGAAATCCGGCCAATTAGTTTGATACTCGTCACCCTCGATTTTTTCGAGAGTACGGTATTTAAAAGGAAGTAGTTCTTTCATTTGTAATTCTTCTAATGCTCTCTCTAATGGTAACAACTGAAAACTATCGTCATCTTCTATAATCAAGTACGCACCTGCAACTTTTCCGTTTTCTTTCGTATTAATTCGAATGAAAGCTGGGAAAAACAAATCATTACTCGATTGGATAACAGAAGAAGCTAGCACTACATGTTTACCATCTTCTACGATATGATCTTGATCAATTTTGTCGAATACTTTTACAGCCCAAGCTTGGCGCTTATAATACCCTATTACTTTTGGAGCACTTTCTTCCAATGAACTAGGTGAAGCATTCTCTTTATTTTTTTCTTCCGAATACATGTACTTCCCTCCACAGTTAGCAAAAATCCATACTGATTACGTTATCACACATCAAAAACGTCCGCAACTCCTAATACTTTTTAACCTTATCCAGTAGGCTTTTTGACGCACTAGTGAATGATATTAGTCTTTATAAATTGCTTGGATGTCATCAATAATTATTTCACCATTGGATTTGTTTGCATTTTCTGTTTGCATATAGCGTACTGGTAAATCCATTTTAAGTGGATAAGCTAGACCTGCCGGAACTTCTGCAGTAACGAATCTCCAATCTGTCCAGTTCACATTTTTATCAAAATCTAGTTGAACTGTTTTACCAGTTGCATCCGTCATTTGAGATCTTAGCCAGTTTCCTTTGCCATCACCTTTTACCCACATGCCTATCTTTTTCGCAGGTGTACTAATTGTTAACTTCGTTTTAGCATTTACATAAGCACCTGAAGTGCCAGTTGTACCCGTGAAATCATACACTAGTTTAATAGCTTTTGAACCATCACGATCATTTGTAACAGATTGAACGGAAACGGATTTCGCTCTATCACTAGTAGCTTCATAGTTAAAGATACCTTTATTAAACGATTCTAATATAGTGGGAGCTACTTCACCTACAATAACGGGAATAGTTAATGATTTTGCACCGTATTTCACCGTAATCGATCCAATGCCATCTTTGTTTGGAGCTGTAAATTTCCCATTTGCTTGAATTGTTCCAATGGATGTCGTCCAATTGAAACTATTAGGATCAGTAATAACTGCTTGTCCATTTTTCAATCCATTTGCTGAAAGGTTAACTGTTTGTCCTTTTGCAACTTGGATAGAACTTTCAGGTGTTGAAATACTATCTAATGTATTCGTTACTTTTAGTTGGATATTCGTTGTTTTTCCATCGTAAGTTACTACACCCGCATACGTACCTGGTTTCGCATTGACCACTTGTTTGCCATTTGTATTCGTTAATATAGAAGAAGTTACTTTTCCATTTCCTGATACAGCTACTGGATTCATATATTGATCGATTCCTTTAACCGGTACTGATAAATCCGTGTAGGTTCCTCCTTGGAATACTTCTAATACGTTTGAAGTCGGTGCTATCGTTGCAAGTGCACCTGTTTTATATTCACTAATAAATAATAAAGTATTCGATACAGCACGCTCATTCCCATCGGAAGGCTTGTTTTGAACAGTTACTTTACTATCACCTAGTTCTCTAGTAACTACTGTGGAAGATCCGCCACCATCGAATGTCATCGCATAATGTGCCCCTAAGTCTTTCATTAGTTTAGCAGTATTTTGCAATGTTAACCCTTTACTTTCAGTTGATCTTCCGTCGATAACTGCTGTAAAAATGCTTCCATCTTTTTTAATACCTACTGCTGTTCGAGGTGCAACCCCAGCAACATTTATCGTTTGTACGGTACCATTTTTCACTAAATGATAACGTCCGCTGACAGATTCTCTTACATCATTCCATTCGGCAGGAGTGAATGTCGTTTTAATCGCTATTTGATCTCCTACTTGAATTGTTTGGAGAAACTCGCTTGCAAAGTTATGTCCGGATAAAATAATTTCATCTTTATTTAACTTAGCGTTTCCAACACCTGTAACATTTTCTAAAACTGTACCGACTAGTGTTTCGGAACCGTTTAGTTTTCCTGACTCTATTTTCACCCGTACTTCTGTACCGAGTTCATTTGTACCTGTTGTTGCATTGAAATCTCTTGTATAAATGACTAGTTGGTTCGCTAATCGTTTGCGATTGACTGAATTAATCGCATATGATTGCTGCCCATTTACTGATATGTTCATCGCTACTTGAGGTGCACCAATAAGTGCTTTACCGTCTGCCTTTACGCCTAACACCGCTAACTCACTAAGTGGTGTTTGGGATGTTGAAACAATAAATCCGTCCATCATCATTAAATCGATCGGCTGTCCTTGTTTATCGAAATAATCCGCGTTCACTCCAGCAACTACGTGGTATGAGTCATTTTGTGCCACACTATTTGCTTGAGAGGATGTCGTTTCTAGTCCTACTAATTGGTCTTTTGCAAGCTCTGTTTTTAGTCCGATATTAGATGTTTTGCCATCATATTCGATAACAAATAGATTTTGAGCACCAATTGCACCGTCTATATCGAAGTACTTTTTACGAATACCAGGAGCAAGTTGTGTAACCGCCTGACTCAATACTTTACCACCTGTTAAAGTAGGTGTAGCTTCAGTTGGAAATAACTGAGAAGAATTATTTCCACTTGGTACAGTCGTTCCTTCTGCATTTGCTAATTCTTTTAGTTTTGCTTTGGAGGGTGTCTTATACTCGACATAACCTGCCATTTTTGTAATGTACATGCCCCCACCAAGACCATATTGACCTCCGTATAAATCGTCATATCGATAGACACGGTATTGCTCACCTGGTTTTAATATTCTTTCATATACTAATCCCGCATCCGTACGCTTCCATAAGTTGATTGGTTTGATTACTTTAATTTTCCCAACTTGACCAGGAACCATTAATATGCCATCCCAATAAACTTTCGTGCTAGCTGCTTCTGCCTGATTTGGTTGAATTAGAGCGCCAGTGACAATTGCAAAAACGATAAAAAGGTATAGCAATTTTTGTTTCATTTAGTTACATTCTCCTTCATTTCCTTGAGCAATTACTTCTACTCGTTTTGTTGTTGCTCTCGATTTTGTTCTATTGTGTATTTCCATAAATTGCTTCCATCGTAATAATAAAGGTTTCCATTGACATCTTTTACGAGTCCATAAACCCCTTTATCTTTCAACCATTCTACTTCTAGCGTATCTTTTGTTACTCTAAATAGTTTTCCTTCTACACTTCCGTAAATATAGCCATCAGGACCTTCTACAATTTGTGCATTACGGAATCTTCCGGAGATTAACTCCAATAATTCAACTGAACGAACTTCTGTCCACTCATCTTTATAGACAAACAACGTTCCATCGGCCATTCCCCAAACATTATTATCTTTATCTACTATTAAACTAGTAATCATACTTGAATCAAATGATAGATGAATATATTTTTTGTCTTCTGGGTTGTTTCGATTAAAGTAGAACAATCGTGCTCCTCTTGGGTTCACCTGCTGATTCGCATGAATCGAAGTTCCACCAAATATTTGCGTCCCTCTACTCACTAATGACACGATGCTTTGGTTGTAAATATAGTTTTCGTATATTTCCATTTTTTCGTTTTCTGGTGTATAAAAAGCAAGTGCACCACCACCAACACTCGCGTCAGGTAATGTTCCAAATACAATTTCTTTCCCTTTATTATAAGGTGTTACTGCAGTTGTTCTTTCTTGCCCGTATTCTCTCATACGAATAACTTCTTTTGGATTTCCAGTATCCCATGGAAGGGAGCGATCATAAACTAGTAATCTAGCAAGTGGATACGCACCTATATACAGTGTATTGTTTATATGAAACATAGACTCTATTTGACTAATATTTCGGTATAATTCTTTGTTTCCTGTTGCAACGTCATACACACCAAGACCACCTGACATATATCCATTAGCAAATATTTTCTTTCCATCTTCGCTCGAAGCTAGTGTATACAGTTCTACCGGTTGTTCTGGTAATTCAAATTGATGATACTGTATTTCGCCCGTTTGTGGATTGTATTCGAATAATTGACCTAGATTATCAACCATTCCAGATAGCAGCCATTCTTTTGGTTCTTCTACGATAGGCTCTTCGATAATTGGTGCTTCTACTGTTGTAGCTTCTTGAGATTGACTTTCTTTCAATGCCTTTTCACGGAATGCTTTTTCAAAGAGTGATTCAAGGTCCGTCTGCTCGTCTTCTGTTTTATCCTTTTTGTTCATTCCTTTTACGATAAAGTCCAGATTAATCGCTTCTGTCCCTATAGGTAAATAAAGTCCAAGCTCTGTATGCGCTTTTGTTTCGAAATCATATCGGATTAATTGTTGTGCTTTTGTATAGTATAATGATTGTCCATCTGGTGATAACGCGGAGACAGTTTTGGAGTTCAACTCAAACTCATCAACAATCTTTAACGTTTTTCTATCGAACACTACTGCCATATTAGATGGATACAATCTAGCAATGACATAGTCATCTGTTAGCACTAAATCTTGTGCATATTTTTCAGACATATATTTTGCTGGTAAAAAGGATGTAAAATTTTTCGTACCAGGCTTTTTCACTAATAAATCCATTGCGGAACCAATCGATACGTAAATTTCATCTCGTTCCTCATCTGCAACGATTGCTTTGACAAATTCTTTTCTTTTACGGATCTGTCCGAATTCTTCTATTTCTTTCGTTTCTGTATCATAAGCTACAAGGGAGCCCCCGTATGCTGATCCAGCATATACTTTATGTCCAGAGACGATTAAATCTTGAATAGAAGTATCGCTCTTATTAGAAAAAATTGGTCCGTGGTTTTCAAACACTTCCGTATTTGGATCATAGCTATAAAGTACACTTGATACAGATCCACCAATCCAAAGTTTTCCATTTTCATCTACATCAAGACCCCATGCACTTTTAGAATCTTCTAACGTAAATGTATGTAAGATTTCCTTTGTTTGATAATCTACTACCACTAATGCCGCTGGAGCTCCATGCATGATGTAATAAATGAAATACTCTCCTTCGTCATTTGCAGCAATTTTAGATGAAATAGCAGATGACTTGAAGATCATTGGTCCTAGGTTTTCATATCCTTCCAAGACAACTTCTTCCTCTTGTTTTTCCTCAATCGCATCTTCTAACCATTCTTCTACGCTACCTTCAACCTCAATTACTTCTTCCCCGGTTCCTACTGGTTCTACAACTACCTCTTCTACTGCTGTGTTTGTTTTTGGTAATTCTTCTGCATTTGCCACACTATTTAATGGTGTAGCTAACATTACAGCCATTACTGGAATATAAATCTTCTTCAACATTAAAACCCCTTTCATAATACATTTTAACATTAACATCTTTTGGTAACATTTAAAACTCATAGTTGTAATATAATTGAAACATTAGCAAAAATGTTTGAAAATGCTCACAAGATAGTTTCATGATATAATAGGCAATGGAATTTAAAAGTAGGGAGAATAAACATGTTACATTCTATTAAGAAAATGATTTCTGGTGAAGTAATAGAACTAAAGCAACTCAATAAAATAGTATCCAAAATTAATACCTTGGAAGATTCATTTACAAATAGAACAGATTTAGAGCTTCAAGCATATACAAATAATTTTCGTGAACAACTAAATAATGGAGCAACTCCTGAAGAAATCATGTTGGAAGCATTTGCAGTTGTACGCGAAGCTTCGAAACGTGTATTAGGAAAGCGACACTATGATACACAGTTAATGGGTGGTGCAGTATTAACTCAATCTCAAATTGCTCAAATGCAAACTGGAGAAGGTAAAACATTAGTTGCAACGCTACCTGCCTACGTAATGGCTCTACACGGTAAAGGAACGCATATTATTACGGCCAATGAGTATTTGGCAAGCCGAGATTTTGAAGAGATGAAGCCATTATTTGAGTTTTTAGGCTTAACAGTCGGATTAAATATTTCTGGCTTAGAAAATGACGAAAAACAAGCTGCCTATAATTGTGACATTACATATGGAACTGGAACAGAATTCGGGTTTGATTATTTAAGAGACCATATGGTGCAAAGTGACGAACAGCTTGTGCAAAGACCACTTTTTTACGCATTAATCGATGAAGTGGATAGCATATTAATCGACGAAGCGAGAACTCCTTTAATCATTGCAGGAAAATCAAATGCAAGCTTGAATTTGTTTCCAATTATGCAGCTCGTTATTAGCTCGTTCAAAAACGAAGAAGATTACAATTATTACCCTGAGACGAAACAAATTGTCTTATTAGATAATGGTGCAGACCGCCTAGAAGAGGCATTTGGTATCGACAATGTATATGACCGAGAACATCGTGAATTTATGCACATTGCGATGCAAACACTTCGAGCAAAAGTAGTAATGCGTAAAGACGTGGACTATATTGTTAAAGACGACAAAATTATGATTGTGGATCCATATACTGGTAGAATTATGGAAGGCCGTACATTTAGCGATGGACTTCATCAAGCAATCGAAGCGAAAGAAAAAGTTTCTATTAAAGAAGAAAACAATACACAAGCTTCCATTATGATTCAACATTATTTCAGACTGTACAAACATGTATCTGGTATGACTGGTAGTGCCGTTCCTTCTCGCGATGAGTTTTGGGAAACATACAACTTACGAGTAACGGAAATACCAACGAACAAACCAAACAAACGCATCGACATGGAAACGCTTGTCTATTTAACGTATGAAGACAAAATGAAAAAAATTGTGGAAGAAACGCAAAAGTACCATGAGATTGGCCGTCCCGTTTTAATCGGAACAACTTCTATCGAACAATCCGAAAAACTTTCTTCCTATTTACATGAGCTTTCAATCGAACATTCCGTACTTAATGCAAAAACAGTAGAAGATGAAGCAGAACTAATCTCCCAAGCTGGACAGATGAATAAAATCATGCTCGCAACGAATATGGCTGGGCGAGGAACAGATATTAATCTAGGAGAAGGCGTTGCGGAACTTGGCGGTCTTCATATAATTGGTACGGAACTGCACAGTAGTGCTCGAATTGATATGCAGCTACGTGGTCGTGGGGGGCGTCAAGGAGATCCAGGGAGTTCGCAATTTATCATTTCATTGGAGGACGAGCTATTCCACTATTACGATGAAGAGGAATTCGCTAAATACAAAAATAAGGTGAAAACCGATGATACAGGCTTAGTTATTTCATCTAATCCAACAAAGTTTATATATAATGTCCAAAATGTAATTGAAGGTATGCATTACTCGAGTCGTTCTCATTTATTGAAATTAGATGATATTAATAACGATCAACAACGTGTTATGTATAATTACCGTGAAAAGGCGTTAAAAGTAGAAAATATGCAAATGCTTATCATTGATGCGATGCATGAACGTCTAAATAATTTAATCGATGAGCTTGCAGATTCAAATGTAAATGATGTGCATGAATCTAGTATTTTGAATGAAATAATGGATGAGATTAAAATTATTTCCATGCTAACATCTTACGAAGATGATTCGTTTACTTCATTAGATCCGGAAAATAAAGGGCAAGTGAAGGAAGCGTTAGAGACTGTTTATGAGAAAGCTTTTGAGATTGTCAATATGACAAGTAGTGATAACGAAGATTGGAGAAATATTCAATCGTATTATACGGAGACGCTTGATCGATTGTGGATTGGCCATTTAGACAATCTGCATCATTTAAGAGAAGGTATCAGCATTCGTGGATATGGTCAAGAAGATCCATATCGCTTATACTCATTCGATGCGCTTCATTTATTCCAAGGAATGCTTCACACATTCTTTAGAGATGTGATCCGCTATAATTTGCAAGTGAACGGGGTTAAAGAAGAAGAATAGATGCGATAAGCAAAGTGGCTGCAATTCTAGCCACCTTTCATCGAAAGCTAATAGAGGAAATTTTTGGAGTGTTGGAAGTGAATTGATCACTTTCAACACTCTTTTTACAAATATTGGATTTTCAACTAAACAATGAAAAATTACAACTAAACATTCCAAAATTCCAACTAACACTCTGATTTTTCCAACTAAATCTGAACTTCAAGAAAATCGGCTGCTTTTCTTCAAAATCTAAATTTTTACCATACAAAAAAGGCCAGTACAAAGGAGAATCTCCATTATACTGACCTTTTTTAGTTAATTTCACAATCAATCAAAAATCTCGGTAAGTCTTTCTTCTAACTCTTCTTTTAATGCCTCATACCCAGGCTTGTTCAATAGTGCAAAAATATTATTTTTATAAGACTCCACTCCTGGTTGGTCGAATGGATTCACTCCCGATAGATAAGCACTCATTGCACATGCTTTTTCGAAGAAATAAAGTAAATAACCTAGGTGATATTCATCTAGCTTATCAATCTCTACTTGGATCACAGGAACTCCACCATCATAATGAGCTAAGATCGTACTATTTTTCGCAATTGTATTAATATCATGAAATGTCTTATCTTCTAAGAAATTTAACTGATCGAAATTATTGTCTACTAACTGAATCGTGCAATCCTCTTGTTGATTACGAACATGTAAAATCGTTTCAAAGATTTGACGTTTTCCAGCTTGAATATATTGACCAATAGAATGCAAATCCGTTGTATATGTAACAGAAACAGGGAAGATCCCTTTTTCATCTTTCCCTTCACTTTCTCCAAATAATTGCTTCCACCATTCAAATACATTTCGCAAAGAAGGTTCAAATGAAGCCATTATTTCAATAATATATCCCTTTTTCTCAAGTAAATATCTAGATAACGCATATTCATAAGCCGCATTCTCTTTGTAATTCGAAAACATTAAATCATTTGTTGCTCGTTTGGCACCATCTAGTAACGCTTGAATGTCGATTCCACCTACTGCTAGTGGAAATAGCCCAACTGGAGTTAAAACTGAAAAGCGTCCACCTACATCTGCTGGAACTTCAAAGCTTCTGTATCCCTCTTCCTGGGCCAGCTTTCTTAACAAGCCACTCTCAGGATCAGTAGTTAAAATAATTCTATTTTTCATTTCATCGCCATAGCGTTTTTCCATATAAGACTTAATAACGCGGAATGAAATCGCAGGTTCAAGTGTAGTTCCCGATTTAGAAATGACATTTATATATACTTCACGGTCCTCTACGTAATGAAGTAATTGATTGATATAAGCTCCACTCATGTTCTGTCCTGCATAAATTACTTCTGTTTCACCTGATTTTTTCGAGAAATAAGGTGATAAGGCATCTTGAACTGCTTTAGCACCTAAATAAGAGCCACCAATACCTATAACTATCAAAACGGCAGATTTCGTTCGTATTTCATTGGCAACCGCAAGTATTTGCTCTATCTCTTTTTTATCTTGTTTAATAGCTAGTTCTACCCAGCCTAAAGCATCACGATCTTTACTTGTTGGTGCGTGTATTTCTTCATGTATCATACTAATTATATTTGTATATTTATTTTTTTCATCTTCATTAATAAACTTTGATAGTAAGGAAAAGTTTAGTGAGAAGGCTTGTTTTGTAACAGTCAATTGGATTTCCTCCTGCAAGCTTCGTATTCATTTATCCTCTATATTAGCATATTTCAGCGGTCTTTTCCTCTTAAAGAAGTAGGAAGGTACTTTTGAGGTTTAACAAGCGAATTTTTATACATACTAGCATTACTATTTCTTTATTTTTACTCATACTATAATCATACATTGTAACAACAGAATCGAGGGCTAGCATGTCAAAGAGAATGATTTGGATTACGCTCATTTCCTGTTTCCTACTCGGAGGTGTTATGTATGCAAGTAGTTTGTATAACGACGTCTCTGTTGCGATTGACACAATTCATGAGCCGGACATACGTAAAATCTCCAAGTTAAGAAAAACGGAAGTCGAGCTAATAAAAAAAGAACCATTCTCCTTGCTTTTACTAGGTGTGGATGAGCGAGAGGAAGATGTAGGTCGTTCTGATACAATTATAGTTTTAACTGTCAATCCTACGACGAACTCTATAAAAATGGTGAGTATTCCACGTGATACATATACCGAATTGATAGGGATAGATAAGGTCGATAAAATAAATCACGCATATGCCTTTGGTGGTATTGAAATGTCCCTCCATTCCGTTGAAAATCTACTAAATATCCCTATCGACTACGTCGTTCAAGTTAATATGGAAAGTTTTCTTCAGATAGTAGATGTAGTAGGAGGAGTAACAGTTGAAAATGCAAATCATTTTACAGAGAACGGGTTTACTTTTAATGAAGGAAATATAAATTTAAACGGAGAACAAGCACTTAGTTACGTTCGAATGCGAATGAGCGATCCACTAGGTGACTTCGGTAGACAGGCTAGACAAAAGCAAGTACTCCAAGCCGTTTTAAAAGAAGGAGCTTCCATTAATAGCTTACTAAATTATAAAGAGTTACTAAGTATTTTCGAAAAAAATATACGTACAAATATGACCTTTGACCAAATACTCAATATCCAAAAAGGATATAAAAATACATTGAATCAAGTAGATACGATCTCTTTTGAACACGGGGAAGGAAAACGGATAGATGGTATTTGGTATTATGTGATGGATGAAGAGGAGCTTGAACAAGTATCTTTGCAATTGAAGGAGCATTTGGAAATCGACTAAATACCTGGTTAAAGCTACTAAACTAAACCAACTCAAAAACAGACATTAAACTAAATTGTCTAATGTCTGTTTTCATTTAAAGTGACTGTATAAATTTCTGTATTCGATTCAATCCTTCTACAAGTACCTCCATGGAATAGGCATACGAAATTCGAATATATCCTTCTCCATAAGGTGTAAATGCGCTTCCTGGAACGACTGCCAGACCACCTTCTTGTAATAGTTTTGTAGCAAAATCAAATGAGCTCATACGATACGCCTTTATAGAAGGGAAAATATAAAAAGCACCATTAGGTTTCTCGACAGGTAATCCTATTTCGATTAGTCGACCATATACAAAATCTCTTCTCTTTATATATTCCACATTCATTTCTTCCGGAGTATCTTTGGCATTCGTTAATGCTTCAATTGCAGCATACTGCGCTGGGAGAGAAGCACATATTGTATTAAACGCATGAACCTTCACGACATGTTGTATCACTTCAGCTGGCCCCATTAAAAATCCAATACGCCATCCTGTCATAGAATGGGACTTAGACAAACCATGAATATAAAACAATTTATCTCTTATTTCCTTATAAGAGGCAAATGATAAATGTTTTCCAGAAAATGAATTCTCACTATAGATTTCATCAGTTAGTACATAAATATCTTGACCCGCTATTACTTTGACTAAATCATCCATCGTTTCTTTATTAAGAACGATGCCTGTTGGATTAGAAGGATTATTAAAAAATACAGCTTTTGTTTTTTCTGTAATGAGCGCTGCTAGTTTTTCCGCAGAAGGCTGAAAATTCGTTTCTGTCGTATCTAAGTAGACAACCTTTGCCCCACATAATTCAATAACGGGCACATAACCGGAATAATTGGGTGCTGGCAAAATGACTTCGTCTCCTACTTCTAAAATAGTTCGAAATACTGAATCTATTGCTTCACTAGCACCATTTGTAATGACGATTTCACTTTGCGGATTATAAGAAAATCCATATTTATTTGAGAAGAAGCTATTGACTACTTCTCGGAGTTCGAGTAATCCTGCATTATGAGAATAGCCAGTTAAGTTCTGCTCGATCGCTAGTATTCCGGCTTCCTTTACTGATTTAGGAGTAGGAAAGTCTGGCTGACCGATAGTTAAATTGATCGCATTTGGATAATAGACGAGTTGATTGGAAAATTGTCTAGTTCCTGCTATTTTCAGGCTTTCTGCGTTCGGATTTAAACGTAAACTCATTGTTTATCTTCCTTTCCCCTAATAATTACTTTGCTTTTATCCTAGTATACTGTATAGTAAAAGCATTTATAATTGTAATATTTTTAATAATAAATAAGTTAGGAGAATAGTAGTGAAAAATAGTCTATGGATAACGTTTTTAGAACAACTTGGAGAAAACAAAATAAGCAGAAGTGAATCGGAGCTATACCGTCATAGCCGTGATGAATCATCGCATCCTTATGTGGAACCTGATTTCGTAGTTTTTCCTGAAAATGTAGATGATGTAGTAGAAGTGGTTCAACTTGCAAATGAACATAATATCGCCGTTACTCCGTTTGGTGCAGGGTCAGGTTTAGAAGGTCAATCCATCCCTGTTAATAAAGGGATTTCTTTAAACTTCGACCGTATGAATAAAGTAATTGAATTTTCACCAGAAGATTTAATGATAACAGTGGAACCAGGAATAACCCGCCTTCAATTAAATGAATATGTAAATAGACATGGGCTATACTTCCCTATCGATCCAGGTGCTGATGCATCTATTGGTGGAATGGTTGCAACAAATGCAAGTGGGACAACCGCAGCACGCTATGGTTCGATGCGTGATCAAGTACTAGATTTGGAAGTTGTACTTGCGAATGGAAATGTTATACATACTGGTTCTAAAGCGAAAAAGTCTTCTTCTGGCTACCATTTGAACGGACTTTTCACAGGATCTGAAGGAACGCTCGGCGTCATTACGAAAATTACAGTGAAATTACATGGCATCCCTGAGAAAGTAATAGCAGCCAGATGCACGTTTCAAACTCCTGGAGAATGCGCAGAAGCTGCACAAGTTGTTTTATCAAGCGGTATTCAAGTAATGCGCATGGAGCTCGTGGATGCGGAAAGTATTAAACAAGTAAATGAATACGGAGATTATTCATTCCCAGAAGAACACTCTCTGTTTTTTGAGTTTGCCGGTGCACCGAACATTGTGGAAGAGGAAGCTACCGTAGTAGAAGAACTTATGAAAGAATTAGGTTGCAATAACTGGGAGCGCGCAAATTCATCGAAAGAACGAGCAGATTTATGGAAAGCACGACACGAAATGGCTTATGCATTTAAACATATAAAAGGAAAAGTATCGACGGGTTCGGATTCATGTGTCCCTATTTCGAAATTAGCGGAAATGGTCGTCTTCGGACGTAAATTATTAGAAGAAAGTGGACTTATAGGTGGCGTATTCGGTCACGTAGGTGATGGTAATTTCCATACACTTGTCATGTATGATCCGAATGATCCAGTGGAAGTAGAAAACGCAGAATATACAAATGAACAAATTGCGCTAAAAGCGATTAAACTGGGTGGCACTTGTACAGGTGAGCATGGAGTTGGATTAGGAAAAATGAAATATCAAGTTACCGAGCACGGAGAAGCGGTTGAATTAATGAAATCCATGAAAGCATTAATGGATCCAAAGGGAATATTAAATCCTGGGAAAATGTTTTATTAACATGGTGAAACTATCTTAGTATACTTTTTAGGGCATGCTCGCAATGTTTGAGGGCATTCCCGCAACGTTTGACTGGTTACTCGCAACATTAGTGAGCGGTTACGCAACGTCATGATTTATTCTCGCAACTTTTCTGCTACTCGCAATGTTTGGAGACATTCTCGCAACGTTTAACCAGTTACTCGCAACATTAGTGAGCGGTTACGCAACGTCATGATTTATTCTCGCAACTTTTCTGCTACTCGCAATGTTTGGAGACATTCTCGCAACGTTTAACCAGTTACTCGCAACATTATCGAGCCATTGCGCAACATTATAACTCGTACGAGCAACCTAATGGCTGTCCAACATTTTTTTGTTGAACAGCCTTTTTATTACTTCACTATTGTTTTAATTCTTCGCCTTCATGACTAAATTGCCACTCGATGCCAAACTTGTCCTTCAGTGATCCGTAGCATTTGCTCCAAAATGTTTCTTGCAACTCCATAGCTACGTTTCCGCCTTCTTTAAGTGCATCAAATACTGAACTAATTTCCTCTTCATTTTTACTAACAAACGCTAGACTAATATTATTTCCTACGGTAAATGGAGAACCAGGGAATGTATCAGAAAACATGACATTACTCCCATTAATGTTTAATCGAGTGTGCATAACTAAATCTTTTGCTTCCTCTGGTAAAGTGAAATCTGGATGTTGAGGTGCCTCACCGAAAGTCATAATTTGTGGTTTTTCCGTTTTAAAAACCTCTGCATAAAACTCTGCAGCCTCGCGACAATTTCCATTAAAATTAAGATATACATCTACAGCCATTTGACACACTCCTCTTTTGTAAAAAAATTATTCATTCAAATATGAATGTCAGTATTATTGTATCATTCGCCTATAAAAAATAGTATCTATAACTCCTAAAATGAAATGAAGAGCGAGAAAAATGATCTCACTCTCCATCTAATACCTATTCTTAAAATACTTTATCTCCGTTGAAAATGGAATTTTTCACGATAACATAATCTACATTTCGAATTGCCTCTAGTTTATTGCCACCTGCATAAGAAATAGAAGATTGAAGATCTTGTTCCATTTCAGTAAGAGTGTCTTGCAAAGCACCTTTGTGTTCCACGAACATTTTCTTACCTTCTACGTTTTTCTTTTCGCCTTTTTGAAATTCGGAAGCGGAACCGAAGTATTCTTTATAACGTTTTCCTTCTTTTTCAATTGTGTTTCCTGGAGATTCTTCATGGCCTGCAAACAAAGAACCGATCATGACCATCGATGCGCCAAAACGTACAGATTTGGCAATATCACCATGTGTTCGAATTCCTCCGTCCGCAATAATCGGCTTACTTGCCGCCTTTGCACACCAACGTAACGCTGCTAATTGCCAACCACCAGTACCAAATCCAGTTTTAATCTTCGTTATACATACTTTACCTGGTCCGATCCCTACTTTTGTAGCGTCAGCTCCAGCATTTTCTAATTCTCTTACCGCTTCAGGAGTCCCTACATTTCCTGCAATTACAAAGCTTTTTGGCAAATGCTTTTTAATATGCTGAACCATTTCGATTACTGCATTAGAATGACCATGTGCAATATCTATGGTTATGAACTCTGGTGTAAGTTGCTCCGCTGCTAATTGTTCAATAAATGCATATTCTTCCTCTTTGACACCAACACTAATCGATGCGATAAATCCGCGTGATTGCATATCTTTTGTAAATGCTAAACGCGTTTCTGGTTCAAAACGATGCATAATATAGAAGTAACCATTTTCAGCTAAGTAATTTGCGATTTTTTCGTCTATAATAGTTTGCATATTGGCAGGTACTACAGGCAACTTAAACGTATGCCCACCTAAAGTTACAGTTGTATCACATTCTGAACGGCTATTTACGATACATTTTGCCGGAATTAATTGAATATCTTCATAATCAAATACATTTTCCATGTTATCCACTCCAAAACACGAATATTTTTTTACTATAAATAAAAATTGTTCGTACATTTGGTAATTTACAGGATTTTTATGCAAATGTCAATTGATTAATGGCAAAAATAAAAAAGAGATCTATATAGACCCCTTTTATCGTTTTTCAGCATAGTAGAAATACATATGCATCACTAAGCTATTATAGAGAAGGTCTCTTCCCTTCCATCTCTATTTATTGATCATTTTAACATGCGCTTCGATTGATTTTATTCTGTCTGCTAATTCCAATACTGCTTGCATTAATTGCACCTGTTCTGTTTTTGATATCGTTGTATGACGCTCCATCTGTTCGACTGATTTCTCTACTTTTTGTATGCTGTGACTCATTACTTTTACAAATTGATCGGTCGTCAGTTTTTTCATCTCCTTTCACTTAATTTCTATTGTAATTGACTTCCAAATTATTTCAATTGACAGAATTTATAATAAATTAAGAGAATAACATTTTAGATAAAAATATCTGCTGAAAATTGCATTTAAAGCGCTTCTAGATGTCGAAAATTAAATTTTAGTGGGCCGATGGATTGCTCTGATAACATCTTGATTTTTGCTACGCTAAAATTTGTTCAAATTACAGGAAGTATTCCATCATACATATTCCCCTACTATTAATATACTAGTAGTAATGCTGTTAAGGAGGAGAGTGTCATGTATACCAATCCAATTGATCCAGAAGAAATGGCTATGAGGAAAGATTTAGATGTCATTGCTTCCCTAAATATGATTGGCGAAGGATGTCCAGACTACAATTTAGAGGAAGAAAAAGTAGATACACAAAATTCCTTAGACACCAATCGTCCAGAATAATTATTACTAATATCTTGCCCCACTTTATGTGGGGATTTTTTTATGTTCCAACCTAATACATTGCATTTAGTGGAACATGATGCAAAAATTAGAGGTAATGATTCCAAGTTATTCGCTATTCGAAAGAAACGTTTCCAATAGCCGGGCTATACGAAAACAAAAATCATATATTATAGGAATAAGTGACTCAATCTCTCGCGTCTATTTATGTGTATAGTGATGTATTATGTCGATTCATTTTCTATATAAGGAAGGAAAGAATTCAATATGAAACAAGCGTTATTAGATATAAAACCTACTGTGGAAGCAGTATTTCAATATCTTCATACCAATCCTGAAATTAGCTGGAAGGAGTTTTTAACGACTGAGTATTTGAAAGACTTTCTTAACCAAGAAGGATTCCAAGTCACTACTTTCGATGATTCAACTGGATTAGTTGTGACAATCGGGAGCGGGAAACCTTGTGTTGGACTTCGGACAGATATGGATGCTCTTTGGCAGGAAGTGGACGGAGAGTTTAAAGCCAATCATTCTTGTGGACATGATGCACATATGACGATGGCAGTAGGTACACTTCTTTTATTGAAAAAATTAGGTATTCCAAAACAAGGTACATTAAAAGTATTATTTCAACCGGCGGAAGAAAAAGGTACTGGTGCACTATCTTTTATTGAAAAAGGGTTGGTCGATGATTTGGATTATTTATTTGGTGTGCATCTTCGACCCATTCAAGAAATTTCAAACGGTTTTGCTGCTCCAGCCATTTTGCACGGTGCTGCAAAATTAGTTAGCGGAAAGATCCATGGAGTGGAAGCCCACGGTGCTAGACCACATCTTGGCATAAATGCAATTGAAGTCGGTGCGCAAATTGTGGAAGCAATCCAAGCGATTCATCTAGATCCGATGATGTCCTATTCTGCAAAAATGACTAGGTTCCAAGCTGGTGGGGAATCTGCCAATATTATTCCGGGGAACGCTGAGTTTAGTATCGATGTTCGTGCACAATCCAATAGCGCGATGAATGACTTAATCGCTAAAGTGGAACATGCGATTAAATCCGTTGCAACACTAAATAATATAACGATTGATTTTCAGATTGAGACGGAAATTGTGGCTGCGGAGGTGGATGATTCAGCTGTAAAATTGATGGAATCGGCAATTATCGATACCATTGGCCAAAATTATTATGTACCACCAATCGTTACACCAGGCGGAGAGGATTTTCATTATTATACGTTAAAAAGACCTTCTATCAAGGCGACGATGCTTGGTTTAGGTTGCGATCTAGCACCAGGATTACATCATCCAAATATGACGTTTAATCATGAGAGCATTTTAACTGGTATTGAAATATTAGCCCGTACAATTATTAACACTTTCCAAAAATGAAAAACAAAGGAGAACGAACATGCTAATCACAGAAGTAAATATTCGCAAAATGAAAATGATGATGAAAACCCCTTTTTCAACAAGTTTTGGAACTTTTCAACATAAAGATTTCCTTCTATTAGAAGTAACAGATGAACTCGGAAATACAGGTTGGGGAGAATCAACAGCATTTCACTCTCCTTGGTATACTGAAGAAACATTCGAAACAAATTTACATATGATCCGTGACTTTCTAATACCTCTTATATTAGATCAAGAGATCACGCATCCGAATGAGGTGAATACCCTATTTGCTCCCCTTCGCAAAAATAATATGGCAAAAGCAGCTGTAGAAGGTGCTATTTGGGATTTATATGCCAAGCGCAATAAATTAACGCTTGCGGAAGCATTAGGTGGAACAGCTGAAAAAATTGAAGTAGGCATTAGTATTGGCATTCAAAAAAGCACAGAACAATTGATCGACGTAGTGCAAAGGTTTATAGAAGAAGGATATAAGCGCATAAAAGTAAAAATTAAACCAGGCCATGACGTAGAAGTAATTCGTTCTCTTCGTGAAGCTTTTCCAACTATTCCACTCATGGCGGATGCAAATTCAGCGTATACTTTAGATGATATTGATTTATTAAAACAGTTAGATGAATATAATTTAATGATGATCGAGCAACCACTTGCCTCGGACGATATTATTGATCATGCAAAATTGCAAAAAGCAATAAAGACACCTATTTGTTTAGATGAAAGCATTACTTCGTTTGAAGATGCACGAAAGGCTATTGAGCTTGGTAGTACACAAATTATTAATGTGAAAATTGGACGTGTTGGAGGTTTAACAGAATCGAAGAAAATTCATGATTACTGCATGGAAAAAGGAATTCCTGTATGGTGTGGTGGTATGTTAGAGGCTGGGATTGGACGCGCACATAACATCGCTCTAACGTCATTACCGAATTTCACACTTCCAGGAGATACAGCAAGTTCCTCTCGTTATTGGGAAGAAGATGTTATTACACCTGAAGTTGTCGCTGTAGATGGATTTATAACTGTTCCTACAGAATATGGCATTGGCTACGAACCAAACTTAGAAGTTATGGATCGTTACACAGTGGAACAAATTCACTTTAAAGCTTGATATAAGCAGAACAATTAAAACAAAAGGAGCTCAATATATGAAAAAAAGCCTTCAAATCGGATCCGCTTTTATAGGGATTATCGTTGGAGCAGGCTTTGTGTCAGGTCAAGAAATATTAATATTTTTCACTAGTTATGGCTATCTAGGTATTGCAGGTTCCGTACTTGCAACTATTTTATTAGCATTTCTTGGCATGAATTTAACGCAAATTGGTAGTCGTTTGCAGACGACTTCGCACGAAAAGGTCATTTATCATATTTGTGGTCCGTATTTAGGTTTTGTTATTGATATGGTTATTACCTGTTTGTTGTTTGGCATAACGATTATTATGTTTGCTGGAGCAGGCGTCGTTTTTGAGGAGCAGTTCGAATTATCTGCTATAATTGGTAGTTTAATAATGGCAATTATTACGATTATCACCGTAACGTTAAATGTCCAAAAAGTAATTGGATTAATTGGTGCAATTACTCCATTTCTATTAGTAATTGTTTTGATCATAGCGGCCTATTCGGTGTTCCATTATGATTCAAGCGTAGATTTTAAAAATGTGAGTACTGGAACAACTCCCCCAGTTCCTCATTGGGGCGTTGGTGCATTATTGTACGTTTCCTATATTATTGCTGCTGGTGTAGCGATGATTACAGTTATAGCAGGTACCGTTAAAAATCAAAAAGTGGCTGGTTGGGGCGGATTTTTAGGGGGACTTGGACTAGGGCTGCTAATTTTACTCATTAATATTTCGATGTTTACACAAATAGATTATATTAAAAATACATCGATGCCAATGGTTACCTTAGCAAAAAATATGCATCCTATTGTTGGTTTTTTTATGGCGGTTATTCTTATTGGAATGATTTATAATACAGCAGTTGCGATGCTGTATGCATTTTGCGCACGTATTGTAAAACCGGGAAAAACTTCGTTTAAAGCATTTACCGGTTTTACTGGTGCTTTGGCATTTTTCGCTAGTTCTTTAGGATTTGTCTATCTTATTGGAACGATATATCCCGTAACTGGTTATTTGGGGATTCTGCTAATAGCTGCTATTATTATATATTGGTTTACATATAAAAGAGAAGTTTATTGAAAACAATAATAGAGACCCATTCACTAAATATAGCGAATGGGTCTTTAAGTTTTTTATTATTTTTTTACGTCTACGATTCTACCTTCTGTTTCATTGTTCACTGTTTTCAATGATTGAAGTTGTTCTTGAAGGTTTTCCCAATCGGAAAGACCAAGATCGGTTACACGACCTTCTGCATAAGCTTTTTTGAATACATCGTAACCGTCTCCACCTTTAGCAGTGAATGCGTTTGTTGCTACTACATATTTTTCAGCATCTTTGATGTCTACATATGAGCCATCTGCTGCTTTGTATTTAATGGAAACCACGCGTTTTCCAGCAGGTTTAGAAGAATCAAATTCAACTTTCGCACCTGATACATGCAAGAACCCGCCATTTTCTATTGGGTATGATTTAAAGCTAAGTTCAAATGCTTCTTTTAATTCTGCACCTGTTACTTCCATTGTTGCTAGAGTATTACCAAATGGCAATACAGTAATTACCTCGCCAACAGTGATTGGTCCAGCATTAATAGCTGCACGAATTCCTCCGCCATTTTGTAGTGCCATAATTACTTTATTATTAAACGTTTTAGCTTTTGTTAGCATTCCATCCGTAATGATGTTACCTAAAGCTGTTTCATTTTTACGTACGCTTACTTCTGTATTATCATTTGCTCGAGGATTCGTAAGCTCTGTTTCTGCTACAACCCCAATTTCTTTTCCTTCTATTTCTTTAATTTTTTGAGAGTACGTTTTCAGTAATTCTGCGGCTGTAGGGTCTTCTTTTTGGTCTTTGATCGAAATCAATTTTCCTTCATACCCTACAACTTTTCCATCTTTGTCGAAATCCACATCTACAGTGCCTAAGAAATCGCTATATTGGTATGCTTGCACGATAACGGTCGGATCTTTTTGTACCCCATTTTTATCTTTATCCACAACTACAGGTTTGTCCAGCTGTGTATGACTGTGACCACCAACAATTACGTCAATCCCATTAACAGCTGCTGCTAATAATAAATCATTATCATACGCAGGGTTATCGTCGTAACCGATATGTGTTACTGCAACTACTTTATTTACACCTTGTTTTTTAAACTCATCTACCATTGTTTGAGCAGCTTTTATATAATCTGTGAATGTAACATCTTTTGGACTGGAAATATCCGCAGTTTCTGCAGTAGTAAGTCCAAATAATCCAATTTTTTGGCCATCCACTTCTTTAATGATACCGCTGTAAATTTGTCCATCCTTTGGATTGGAAGAAACATTTACATTGAATAATCCCTTTAAATTTACGTCTTTTGAGAAATCAACATTTGAGCTAACGAATGGGAAGTTAGATTTTTGGATAAACTCACTTAATGCTTTATGACCTTCCGGAGTTGAACCTAAATCAAATTCATGGTTACCAAATGTCATCACATCATAATCCATTAACTTCATCAAAGCTAAATCTGCTTGTCCCTTGAATTCATTGAAGTATAGCGTACCAGAGAATACGTCCCCAGCATCGATTAATAAAGCAGATGGTTTTTCTGCTCTTACTTCTTTAATCGCTGTTAGACGTTTTGGCGCTTGCTCTGTTCTTGCATGTGTATCATTAACATGCATTAATGAAAGAGAGAAATCTACATTTGTTTGGGAATATGTAGCATATAAGTTCTCTAAATAGGTTTTAAGTTCTTTAATAGCAGGTACTACTGACTCACTTGGAAGTTTATCTACAAGAGGTAAAGTAGCATTTACAATCGCCATTGCTTCTTCTTTTTTACCTTCTGCATAAAGTGCAGCTGCTTTATTCGCATTCATATAAATAGTAACTGGAACTGCAAGAGCATCTCGTTTTTGATTTGCAGGATTTTTATATTGTTCTAATAATAGATCACGAGATGCCTTCCCTGTAAATCGATATAAAATAGCAGTTCTCGATTTTAGTTGAGTCGACAGTTTGTGATATGCTTTTTCAATCCCTGCCCAGTCTTTCTTTGCCTCAGCTTGTTCTAGTTCTTTCATGATTGGATCTAAATATTTATCAGCATAGTTGTATGCATCAATATAAGGAATTAACCCTTTTGTTACTCGTTCATGATACAACTCATCTAAATTTTTAAGTAAAATGTTTTTATTTTTTGCATCAGATTTAATAATTGCATCTTTCGCTTTTTGATAATTTTCCTTAGCAGTATTTAATACAGAATATAATTCAGTACTAGTAGCTAATTTTCCAGATTGTGCAGGAACTACATAAGAATATGAAGCTTTTTTAATATCTTTTCTTGCGTTGTCTACTACTTCCTGTAGAGAGCTATTTGCAAATGAGACACTCGTCGCAGAAAATAATGATGTCGCAATGATTGCAGCAACAGCTGACTTCTTGAACTTACTATTTTTCATAACTTACCTCCTGAGTGATGGTTAGATAATTAATTCTATTAATAGATTCATAATTATCCACTATCCCTAAAGTACCTCAGTTCCTAATATATCGCAAGTCGAAATTCTGATAATCCCCATTGAAAATTACATTAATTTTTTCGACAATAAACGATATTTATCCCCCAAAAAGCAACCGTTATTATGACAAATTTTTCCCTTGTATGTGCTTACATAGTTCTCTTTGTGATATAATTAACCATTATACGAAAGATGGGAGCATCACTATGTTAAAAGATATTTTTATGGCATTGTCAGAAAATCAAACATTGAACGGGGCAGCAAAAAAATATGGTTTAAAAATGGGTGCACAGCATGTTGTTGCAGGAACAAATATTGCAGAAACGATGGAAAGTATCAAAAAATTGAACGCACTTGGGATCTCTTGTACAGTAGATAATTTAGGGGAATTTGTTTTCGAAAAAGAAGAAGCTTTAGAAGCAAAAGCACAAATTATTGCTGTAATTGAAGCAATTCAGGAACACCAAGTAGATGCACATATTTCATTGAAGCCATCCCAACTTGGATTAGATATAGATTATGATTTTGCATTAGAGAATTTAAAAGATATTACAGCTATAGCTAATAAATACGGTACATTTATTAATATCGATATGGAATCACATAAACACTTACAACCATCTTTCGACATTTTGGACGAGTTATCGAAAGAGTACGATAATGTAGGAACTGTAATTCAAGCGTACTTTTACCGCGCTGTAGAAGATATTCAAAAATATAAAAACTTTCGCCTTCGTATCGTAAAGGGTGCTTATAAAGAACCAGCGGAATATGCATATCAAACAAAAGAAGAAATCGATCAAAACTATGTAGAATTAATCGAGTGGCACTTACTAAACGGAAAATTCACATCGATCGCAACCCATGACCACAATGTAATTAACCACATTAAACAATTTATAAAAGATAATAATATTCCAAATGACAAATTCGAATTCCAAATGCTTTACGGATTCCGTACAGATATGCAACAACAGCTTGCAAAAGAAGGTTATAACTTCTGTACATATGTACCATTTGGAAGTGACTGGTACGGCTACTTCATGCGCCGTCTAGCAGAACGCCCACAAAATTTAAACCTTGTCGTAAAACAAGTATTTAACAAAAAAACAAACACATTAATCGGAATCGGTGCAGCTGCATTCGCACTCGGACGATTAACAAAAAGCAATAAAAACAAAAGATAAATAACAAAAGCGCAAGCGCCTATGACTGCGCCGACAGGCAAATGTGCGGGCCCAGGAGGCAGCTCCTCAGCCACCACAAGCGATTTTGTTTCCGACGAGCTTGCGCAGGAGCAGCTTTTTCACATTTGACCCCGAGGGGCAACGTTCTTCTGCGACGAGCTGTGCGCTGGAGTCTGGACGGAGAATCACTTGTAGAAAGTTATCTACGTTTCATAGATTTTATAATTTTCTAAGTAATAACAAAAACTGTGTTGCAGGTGCCTACTAGCAACACAGTTTTTTTATATCCCTATTAGGACAAAATGGTGCCAGTCTCCCATAACATTTTTGCCATAAAAAAACACCTCATTCTACGGGGAATGGTAGAATGAGGTGTTAGGGTCCTTGTTATCGCTCAAGGATATATTGATATCGCCGTAAACTTAATACCTTCGTTTTTTTCGCTTCGCTTTATCGCTTTGTTGCTAATCAGAGATTTCCCCTATTATGGCTTAGTTGGTTGAACTCGCTTCCTTCAAACTTGTTCATCAACTTTAAGTATTATTCATTTGTTAATTTCATAATAGCGAAAGTAAATGAGAATACTCATAGAGTTTTATTAGAATTTAATGAGAAATTTTATTCCCATGTAACAGAAAGTATTTTTCCAGAAATCGCATGCACTTGGATCGTCGCTTTTGCTTTCTTTTCTTTAGCACTGTCTTTGCTGTCTTTGCTGTCTTTGCTGTCTTTGCTGTCTTTGCTGTCTTTGCTGTCTTTACTTTCTTTGCTGTCATTCTCAGGAATGGATGCTTTCATCACAATTAAATAGTAACCACCCTCATTTGTTTTCACAAACGAGCTACTTTCAACTGTACCTTTCTGTTGCTGTTGCGCTTTTTTAATCGCCTGTTCTTCCGAGATTAATACAGTTGTAACAGCTTCCGGTTTTGCTTCGGCATCCGGTTTTTTAGCTTCTGATTGTACTGTATTAGGTTGGGGAACTTGTACTTGTGTTTCCTCCGACGTTTGTTCTTCCGCCTTAGCAGATTCAGTCGTTTTTGCCGGCACCAATTTCATCGCTACTACTACTTTTTCTTCTGTTTTAATAGTCTCTTCTTTTGGCGTTTCCGCTTTTGTCTCTTCCTGTTTGCTCGTCTCTACTTTTAACGATTCCTTGCTGATTTCTTTATTAGGCTTGCCTACTTCTACCTTTTCTTCTATTTTAGAAGTGGCAGATATGATGGACTTCGTTGTCGTATTTTCACTTGGTTTTGGTGGTTCTACTACAACCACTTCTTTATTAGTAGCTGTCTTTTTTTCACTAATAATAATTTTGGAAGGGGCTTTCGCTGGTCCTATTTCCGCTTTCGTCTCTTTTTGCTCTTCTGACGCTTTTTCTTTGTCAGGTTGTCCTACCGTTTGAGAAGACTTCTCTGGGATCAATTCATTTGATCCTGCCTCAACTTCACTTTCTGTTTGAATGATGTATTTATCCGATTGTTTAAGCGAATTAACTTCACCCGTTAATGCATCCATTTCTACTGTATAGACAATTCCATTTTTAGTAATGAGCGCATCGTACACAGCTTCATTTTTCTTTACACTAGCTACTTCTGCATCATATGTCTGCTCAAGTTGGGAGCGGACTTCATTTTCCGATATCGACTGATGATTCGTTCGGGTAATGGTTAATAAAAACACAATCGCACTACCAGCTACAATCACCGTAATAATCGATAGAAATCTTTTTAGTTTCAAAAATTTCATTCACGCTTTCCCTCCTCAAATCTATCTTAAAGTACTAAGATTAAAAATCGATGAGAATTTAAGTATTTGGGATAAAAATATGAATCGTTGTGCCAAACCCAACTGTGCTTTCAATTTCTAAATCTGCTGACAGACGCAGAGCGATATCTTTAGCAATAGCCATTCCAAGCCCTGTGCCACCTGTCTTTCGATTTCGAGCTTCATCCACTCGATAAAAACGGTCAAAAATATGCGCCAAATCTTTTTTCGGTATACCATTTCCATAATCTAAAATAGAAATAGTTACACCCCTTTCATCTTCCAAAATAGTCGTTTTAATTTCTTTCTCACTATATTTCCTTGCGTTATCCAGAATGATGAAAAGCAATTGTCTCAATTGTTCTATATCTGTATTAGCGTAAATGGGTCCATCACCTATTAATAAAAACTTCCGATTATAAGCTGTACGCATCGATTGTAACGTAGTTTCTACTAAGGTAAATACATCTATTTTTTTGAAATATCGTATGTTTTGTTCATTACTTTTAGCTAGCAATAACATTTGCTCAATCATTTCTTTCATTCTAGCTGTTTCATTCACAATCGCTTGCACAGACTCTTCTGCAATTGCGGTATTGCTAAAGCCATGCCTTGATAATAATTTTGCATAACTTTCAATGACGGTTAGTGGTGTTTTTAATTCGTGAGAGGCATCAGAGACAAATTGTTCTTGTTTTTTATAGTTTTGCTCTAATTGCTCCATCATTTCGTTAAACGCAATGCCCATTTGTGCCATTTCATCTTTGCCATTTGGAGGTACGACAATTTTATTATATGTTCCAGATAATCTACTTTGGGACATAGTATTTATTAGCTTTTTGATAGGTTTCGTAATTATTTTACCTAACGTAACACTAGAAACAGTCATGAGTAGCATGCCAACTAACATAACGCCTAGTAAAATGAGACGAAGAAAGTCTAAATTCTTTTTTACATCTACTAAGATTTTCATTGTCTGAACTTCTGTAACTTCCCCGTTTACCCAAATGACTGGTTTACTAATCGTTAAGATTGGTGTGCTTTGAAAAGCACCGATTGAATACCGCTCTCCTTCTTTAAACTTTGGGTGATAGTCATTGACACCATCTATCGTTTGCACGAACAATTTTAGTTCCTGATGACTATCGATCACACGAATACCACCATTTGAAGGAATATATGTACGTAAAATGGTTGCTGCGTCTGCTTCGTTACTTATTTTACTTAACGCGGCAATCAGCTCATCTACTTCATTATTAAGCTGTTTGTATTCCGTATCAAAAGCCATTTTTTCAAATAATATGTAAATACCAACATTCATCATGCTTAAAATAACGAGTGTAAGAACGGTGGAAAATAGGTGTATCTTTGTTTTAAGTTTCATCGTTTTTCTTCTCCTTCAGTACGTATCCGACACCTCGTACTGTTTGAATAAGAGAGGATTTCCCGTTTTCTTCTAGCTTTTTGCGTACATATCGTATATAAACGTCTACCACATTAGTATCTCCATAATAGTCAAAACCCCACACGGCATCTAATAATTGTTCCCTCGTCAGCACTTGGTTTGGATGTTTCATCAAATAGAGTAGTAAATCATATTCTCGGGGTGTCAAATTGATCGACTCTCCATCGTTTGTTATTTCACGAGTTTGTTCATTTAATAGAAGCGAATGGAAAATATGGACATTATCATCCCGTTTCGGAAGAGTAGACGAAGATTTAGAAAAACGAATAGCGGTGCGTACGCGTGCAAGAAGCTCCTCAATTTCAAAAGGCTTTGTCACGTAATCATTCGCTCCTAAATCTAAGCCTGTCACCTTATCCTCTAAATCACTTTTAGCAGTTAATAGGATAACAGGAGTATCACTCTCTGTTGCTCGAATACGCCGAAGAACATCTAACCCGTTCAACCCAGGCAACATCAAATCGAGCAAAACTATATCCCATACTTTCTCTCTGTATTTGATCAATCCATCCGTACCTGTATATGCGATTTCAACAGCATACCCTTCGAATTCCAGCTCTAGCTGCAGAACACGCGCGATATTTTCCTCATCTTCAATAATCAGTACATGCTCTTTCATCGAAAATCCCCACTTTCTTTCCCACTATTTTATCACACAACCAAATAAATTAACCGTTACTGTTACTAGTTGCGCCGGAAAATAAGCTCTTCAAAAATTTATTTTTAGTGGTGTTTTGGGGAGGAAAATTGATTTTTGGAGCGTTTCTGTGTTCAACAATGAAATTGTTGCGAAAAAGGATGAATTTTGACAATTGTTGTTTTATTTAATTTGTTGTATCGTGTAGTCAAAACATTGGGGGTGTTAGTTTAATGAGTAGTATGAGAAGAGTTTGGCGGCCAGAGACTTTTTATCATGTGACAGTGCGTGGAAATAATCGACAAAATATTTTTTTAAACGAAACAGACTTTGCTTTATTTTTTCGAGGACTGCTTTATACATACGAAAAGTATCCGTTTACTGTTATTGCTTATTGCATGATGAATAATCACTATCATTTACTCATTCGCTCACAAGAAGTACCACTTTCTAGTGTTATGGTCATTATTAACAAAAGGTATTCTGAGTATTTCAAACGGAAGTATAATTATTTCGGGCAGCTTTATGAAACACATTTTTTCGCAAAGATGGTGGTCGACCCAATTAGTTTATTGAATGTGAGTAGCTATATTCACCAAAATCCTTTACGAACGTCTAATACGCTTGTAGAAAAGATGGAATTCTATCCACATAGTTCTTACCAATTCTATTTCAATCAATCAAAGACTCCGCCTAGTTTTATAGATACACAGTTATTGCCTTCTATCATCGAACAATATTCAGAAATAGTAGCAGAGAATTATTGTTCCTATTGCGAGAATTTTCAACCAGAAGAAGAAAAATCCTCTCATATGTCAATAACTTAGTTTGACATATGAGAGGATTCATTTAACCTATTAGGCAATAGTTTCATCACTACTAATAAGCGTAAGATTGTGACTCGCTACTTTGCACCGTTCTACGAAAGCATTAAAAATGGGACGGATTGTGGAAACGGGACCTTCCATCATTTCTGGATGCCACTGAACGGCCACTACAAAACGTTCACTAGCTACCCACTCCATTCCTTCAATAATACCGTCTGGAGCCAACATCGTAGCTTTAAAGCCTTGTCCCATTTCTTTCACTGCTTGATGATGGAAACTATTTACACCAACTTCATCTGTTTGATAAATTTCGTAAAGAAGCGAATCTTTTCCTATCGCTACAGGATGGAATGCATGATGTCGTACCGCCTTAGGGACAGAGTGATTAATACCCTCTGGTTTTTGGGATTGAAGATCTTGGTATAGAGTCCCTCCTGTTGCTACCGTAAGTACCTGCATCCCTCGACATATACCAAGTACTGGTACATTCATGTCGAATAAAACCTTTTGAGCAAGCTTTAGTTCATGAGCATCACGCTTTGGTTCTATTAAACCTAAACCAAATTTAGGATACTCTCCGTAGTAATTAGGATCAATATCCGAACCGCCGGAAAATAATATACCATCGAGCTTTTGTAAAAGTGGCGTTATTGTTTCTATATCCTCTGTAATCGGCAAAATAACTGGTACACCACCGGCGCGCTCAATCGCAATAATATAATCATCTGCAAGCATTTGCCAATCTTGATCTTTGGCACCGATACCTGCTGCCAAACCAGCCGCGTCGTTTGATAAATAGTTTGCACATATCCCAATAAGTGGTTTCACTTTAAATCCCCCATTGTATTTAATCTTCGCAAAAAATCGCCGCTCAGCCATTTGGAGGAGCGACAATTTTCAATTTATTATTTAATTTCAACAACCCAGCCAAATGGATCGTCAACCGTTCCTTTTTGAATTCCAGTTAAAGCATCATACAATTTTTTGGAAAGTTCTCCTGTTTCCCCATTGTTCACATAAAACAGTTCGCCTTTCCAGCGAAGTTCACCGATTGGAGAAATAACTGCTGCCGTTCCAGTTCCAAATGCTTCGTCTAGCTTACCATTTAAGTATGCCTCACGAATTTCCTCCATAGACACTTTACGCTCAGTTACTGGCACGCCCCAATGTTTCAACAATGCAACGATCGATTTGCGCGTAATACCATCTAAAATGCTACCATTTAAAGCTGGTGTTACTACTTCTCCATCTATTTTGAAAAACACATTCATGCTGCCGACTTCTTCTATATATTTTCGTTCAATACCGTCTAACCAAAGAACTTGTGAATATCCTTCACGATCTGCAACTTCTTGCGCTTTTAAACTAGACGCATAATTTCCGGCCGTTTTTGCTGTTCCAGTTCCTCCAGCAACCGCACGAACATATTCGTTTTCTACCAAAATTTTAACGGGATGGATTCCTTCTTTATAGTAAGAACCAACTGGTGACATAATAATGATAAAACTATATGTTTTAGAAGCTGATACTCCTAAATGCGCTTCTGTCGCAATCATAAATGGACGAATATAAAGGGATGTACCTGGCTCACTCGGAATCCATTCTTTATCTATTTCAATTAGTTGCTTTAATGCTTCAAGCGCAAAATCCTCGTCAATTTGAGGCATGCTAAGGCGATCGCACGAACTATTCATACGTCTCATATTTTCTTCTGGGCGGAATAAACGAATAACTCCATCTTCCGATAAGTACGCTTTCATCCCTTCAAAAACCGTTTGACCATAATGTAAAATACTCGCAGATGGATCTAGTGTAATTGGTTGATAAGGGACAATTCGGTGATCATGCCATCCTTGCCCTTCTGTATAATCCGCTATAAACATATGATCTGTAAATTTTGTACCGAAAACTAATTGATCTGAAGGTGTTTTTTCAGTTTTGTTTTCGTTTTTTGTAATTTGAATTTTAAGGCTATTCACTATGTACTTCCCCTATCAATTAATTTTTAGTAGATTGTAGCTACATTGCGTACAATATATTATATGCAATTATACTACTTTTAAGAAAATTATAAATACCTTTTATAAAAATATTTTTAAACGCCCATTTAAGCAATTTTGAAAGTAGCTTACTTACATAGAAAACTTAACTTTCAGTAACAAATCATGACCTTTAGCCGATATACCATGTATAGGACAAAATACTATTTAGATAGGAGGCGTCATATTTGTTTAAATTTACTACATACATACTTACGCTTTCGATTTTATTCGTTAGCTGCTTCTCTCCTTCCCTTCAAGTGCAAGCATCCACATTGGTAAGTGGAATGTTTGTTGATGTCACTTATGAAGAAGTCGTTTTGGATAATAAAACAACCGAAAAGCAACTATCCAAAATCACCTTAATAAATGACAAAGGGAAAACAATTACATTGAACATTGATTCCTACGCTTCCCTTTTCATTAATTCCACACCGACCTCAATAGGAGGATTTAAAGAAGGTATGTGGGTGGAAGCAACAGTTGATTTGCGCAATGTAAAAGAACTAAATGGCTTTGTCGGTATCGCTCAAGGTAGTGACTCGAAAGCTATTTCTAATAGTCTTACTGGGACAGTGAATACGATTGATAGAAATGGTAAATTTATTGCCATAAATTCAAAAGACAGAAATTCGGTTAACTATTATTTAGATGCTCAAACTCAAGTTTTTAAAGACAATAAATTAGTCGATTTAAGTGTTTTATACGAAGGTGACCGGGTAAAGTTAACCCTTGCTGAACACGATTCCACTACACTTTCTACTATTGAAATAATCGCAGAAGGTATCAAAGTGGAGCATCTATATAAAGGGACTGTCCAACAAATAGATACGAAAAAGAAAAAACTTGTCGTAAAAAACGAAAAAGTGTTTCGCAACTGGGATTGGCAAAATGGCTCCGGATCCATTAGTTCAAAATCGTTTACTGCAAAAACACCGATATACGTTGGAAATAAAAAAATAGATGAAAGTCAAATCCGAAAATATATAAATAATGAAGTGTATTATGTAACGATTGAGCAAATGGGCCAAGAAGTTGTACAAAAAATAATTATTAAACAATCAAATGAGCGAAATCTACACGAGCGTCTAAACTCAGTAGATACTTCTACTCAAAAGATTAGATTATCAAGTACTGGTAATATTCCTTATCATAACGGAACAATCATTATTCGTAATGGGCGTCTAGTCGATGCAAGTGCACTTTCCCAAAGTGGTGATGCCTATGTTATTACGAATGGTGCTACTACTCATCAATATGCAAATGTCATTCATGTGACGAACGATGGTTTCCAAAGTGCCAATTTATCGAATCATGAAGTGTATTTTGGCCAAATAAATAGTATAGGATCGTACCAACTTACTTTAACGAATGCAAATCGACTTTCAAATAATTATTGGTACGGGGTAGGATACAGTAATTTAAGTTTCAGTAATGATACCGTTGTTGTAGAAGATGCTAATCATATGACGACAGATTTCACGAATAGTTCTAGTAAATATGCTTATTTCTATGTTAAAGATAATCATATTGTTGCTGCAAGAATTGTAGGGTGGAGTAGCCCAGCATCGTACATTTCGGTGGGACGATATAGTGGAACTTGGTATTGGAATTCGATCCAGGTAAAAGATGTAAGCCAGTGGCAAGCAGGTAATTGGGTGGAGACTACGCCGATTTATTACATGGATACAACCTGGACAACCTTCATTAAAGAAGGAAAAGTTATTTCTAAAAGTGATTTAGAAGAAAATGATCGACTATTTATTATTCATGATACGTACACGCAAGCTCGTATTATTTTAGTCGATTAATCTATTGAAATGAGGTAAGGAAAATTCAAATGTTTAGTAAAAACATGAAAAAATTATTCGTTTTAATGTTGACTGTTGTATTAGCGTTCACATTATTAATCCCTACGACAAGTGCGAAGGTACCAGATTTCAACGGTGGTGTACTCGATGAATATGAGTACGAAGAAGTGTTTTTCTTAGCGGGCTATCCCATTCATTTTATTGGAAAAGCAACTGTGACCGAGAAAGAAAACAAAAATCAACTAACGACAACTTATAAGTTCACGTTAGAGAGTGACAAAAAGGACAAATTAACACGTAATGTTGTATATGTGTCAGATTTAAAAAACTATGAAACAAAAGGACAAATAACGTCTAATACAAAAGTAAAAAGCTATACCGAAAAAATTACGATGGCAAATAAAACAACTTATACATTAGACGATTATCAATTTTCGCAAGGATCGGTTATTGATAATCGGCCAGCTACTGACTATTACTCTGGGAATGTAATTGCTAGAAAGATTTATATTAAAAGCGAAAAAACAGGTAAAGAAACTTCAAAAGAAAAAATTACAGTTTATATGGACGGACGTAACGTTGGATACAAAAATTTCTGGGGCTCTACGGACACGCAGTTTATCGATTATGAAATCGAAACACCAGAAGGAACTGCATTTGTAACTAGTAAAGTTTCTGATAGTAAATCAAGAGTATTGGAATATGAACAACATACTCCTTCCCTTTCTAGCTTTGTAGGAGGACATGCCGTCATTAGTTCTTCTAATATCGTTTCTGAATACGAGTATAATATCCCTTATTATGCTGGAACAGGCACTATTTATTTAAATAAAGAAAAAACACCGAAAGTAGAGCGTTTAATCGTTCCGAAATTCCGTGATATCGCAAAACATTGGTCCAAGCCAAACATCGAAAAACTATATTCTCTAGGTATCTTCGATGAATCTAGTAACTTCTTTTCACCGGATGCAGCAATGAAGAAGGACCTATTCACAGTGGGGGTTGCAAAAGCGGTAGATTTACGTGTACTGGAAGAAAAACCTACGAAGAAAAATTCAACGAAAAAAGCATTATTCGAAGACTTAGACATAAATGATCCTAACTATGTCTATATCGAAAGCGCACTAAATAAAGGGATCGTCAGCCCAGTAAATAAAGAAAAGTTTGGCGCAAAAGATTCGATCACACGTGCACAAGCGGCTACCATTATTGTTCGTTCCCTTGGATTAGAAGGACGTGCTCCTACACCGGGATATACAACTAAATTCATTGACGATAACAAAATACCAAAAGAAGCAAAAGACAGCATTTACGTAGCAAGTGAATTAGGATTAATCGATCCAGATAAAAAAAATCGTATCAATCCTAATGAAGTACTGACAAGAGGAAAAGCATCTCAACTGCTCGTTCGCTATTTAAATTTCTTAGAATCAGACTTAAAACAAAACTACCGAGACGATATGCTGTATTTCAACTAAGAAAATCCCCCGCTAAAGCATAAATTGCTTTTGTCGGGGGATTTATCGTTTTTATGAGATTATGTTAAACGAAGATTAGCCATATGATCATTGTTACTATGATTGTTGTGACACCTTGTAATAAGGTAGCCATTGTTTGAGCTTTGTACGCATCCGTTACTTTCATACCGCTGAACTGTGTAACTACCCAGAAATAGCTGTCATTAACGTGACTCACTGCCATAGCTCCTGCACCAACTGCCATGACAACTAAAGCAAGCGGTAGCGCACCATCAATACCTAGTGTTGGAAGCATTGGTGCTATTAGTGATGATGTAATTACGAGAGCAGCTGTAGAAGAACCCTGCGCTGTTTTCAATGCCGCTGCGATTAAGAATGGTACTAATAGGAACCAAGCACCGTTTGCAAGTGCTCCTAAATCCAATTGCTGCAATTGATCAGCAACTCCTGAGTTTTTAATTACTGTACCAAATGCTCCCCCGGCTCCAGTTATTAATAATATAGGTGCTGCTTCTTTTAATGCCTCGCCAATCCACCCAGACAAAGTCGTTTCATTAATTTCAGGTAATAACAAGAATGCTGCAAAAACCCCGAGCAATAATGCTACAGTTGGTGCTCCTAAAAATTGCAAGAATTGCGTAAGTCCAGATTCACTGCCTGTTAATGCTGCAACCGAACCCATCCCAATTAACACAATTGGCAATACGATTGGTAAAAATGCTTTAAATGTTGATGGCATTTTCCCAAAAGATTTGATTACTTCTTCATAATCAAGTGCTTCTTCATGATCTGCGTCCACGTCAATTTTCGTGCCGACTTTAACTGCCCAAATATACCCAACGATAACTGCTGGTATTGCTACAAACAAACCAACTAAAATGATTGTACCTAAATAGTCAGTAGCCCCGATATTGCCCGCTGCTGCAATAGGACCTGGTGTTGGCGGAACTAATGTATGTGTTGCATATAATCCAGTTGACAACGCGATTGCCATAGAAGCGACTTTTACTTTTGCTCTTTTTGCCAATGATTTTTTCAAGCTCGATAAAATAATAAATCCTGAGTCACAAAATACTGGAATTGATACGATATAACCGATAATCGACATCGCAAGCTGCGGTCGCTTGTCACCTAAAATACGAAGCACCACTTCCGCCATACGATAAGCTGCACCGGATTTTTCTAAAATAACTCCGATAATTGTACCGGCAACGATGACAATACCGATACTTGTCATCAGCCCGCCGAAACCAGTATTCACATTTTCAACGACTGTAAGTAAAGGCATACCAGATGCAATACCTACAAAAAACGCACTAATTAAAAGTGCTAAAAACGGATGCAATTTGCACACTGCCGTTAATAATACTACTAAAAGAACCCCCACTAAAATCACAAAAAACAACATTTGTTACACCCCTTTTTATAAAATGGATTGCATAACTTCTTTCGTTCTTAAGCGTAAATAATAGCCAGCTTGTTCGATAGATTCTTCTTTAGATACTATATCGCCCACAACACTTGCAAGCTTATAGAAGTAAGAAGATAGTTGCGGTCTACTTTCCTCTTCTATAAATCCTGAAAGTAATATGACTGGAACTCCCATTTCTTTTCCGACATTTGCGATACCAATAGGTGCCTTACCAGAAAGTGTTTGAATATCTGATTTTCCTTCCCCTGTAATGATGAAATCGGCATCCACGATTTGCGCTTTAAAATTGATTGCTTCCATAACTACTTCGATTCCTGGTTTTAATGTCACTGGGAATAATGCAAGAAATGCCCCACCTAAACCACCTGCAGCACCTGCACTAGGCTTTTGGTGGAGTGCAATACCAGTCACATCCTCGATTTTATTCGCTAAATGAAACAAATTTTGATCTAGTACTTCTACTAATTCGGGAGTAACCCCTTTTTGCGGACCAAAAATAGCCGTCGCACCATTTGGACCAATAAATGGATTGTCAACGTCACAAGCAATGATAAAATGTGATTCTCGAATTCTTTTATCAAAGTTTGTGTCATCTACTTTATGTAACTTAGCTAATGCTCCTGCACCTTCCGGTAATTCATCTCCAAATTGATCTAGAAATTTTATTCCTAACGCTCGTAGCATTCCTGTTCCACCATCGTTTGTCGCGCTTCCACCGATACCAACGATGAACTTTTTGTACCCGTTATCGAGTGCATGTAGGATTAACTCTCCAGTTCCATATGTCGAAGCAATAAGCGGATTCTTTTCATCATCCTTCAGTAAAGTTAAACCAGATGCTTTCGCCATCTCGATCACGCATGTTTTCCCATCTCCTAGTACGCCGTATTCTACTCGGATTGGTCTTCCAATTGGATCATGCACGTCGACTTGAACCGTATGTCCATTTGTCGCCATTATTAGCGGTTCCAAAGTACCTTCCCCACCATCTGCTACAGGGAGTAATACAGTTTCAATCATTGGGTTTACTTCCTTTATACCTGCAGCTATTTCACGTGCCGCTTCCATTGCAGTTAATGAACCTTTAAAAGAATCAGGACTGACAACGATTTTCATTCTATCACCTCATTTTAGTTAAGCGCTTACACATAATTATATTGATAATTATAATTTTTACATTATACTTAAAGTATAAAATTACTGTATTATAACAGGTCATTTTTTATACTTGATGGAGGTACCATGATTACAAAACAGCTTGCCAATCAGATCGTTGAACAAACAATGCTTAGACTACACCGAAATATTAACGTCATTCAAACGAATGGGATGATTTTAGCATCTGGGGACCGCCTACGTGTAGATAGTATTCATGAAGGGGCTATTATCGTAGCAGAAACGAGAAAGCCTTTACTAATTACAGAGGAAAATAATCACTTATTCCCGAAAACGAAACCTGGTATTAATTTGCCAATATTTTTTCAACAAGAATTAATTGGAGTGATTGGAATTACGGGTGATCCGAAAGAGATTGAAGAAATAGCGACACTCGTTCAGCTGACAACAGAAATGATGGTTTACCAAGCGTTGATTGCCTCGGAACGCGAGTGGGAAAGAAAAATGCAAGAGATGGTTTTTGAAGAATTAATGAGTGGACAGCCTTTACAAAAAGTCATTTTTGAACGAATAAATAAAATAGGCTTCCAAAACAAAGCCCCTTTTCATACGATGATGATAGAACTCAATCCAGAATCTAAATCATATCAAACAATACTTCAAGGAATCGAACATTATTTCCATCACGATTCTATTTTAGTCGGACATTATCAATTAAACGAACACTTCATCCTTGCTTCCGGATTAGACGAAAAAGCATTTCAGCAAAAAGTAAAACAACTCGCTAACATACTTCTGAAGTACAATATTTTTCCAATTTCGGTAGGTCAAGTCGTTCATTCGCTCGACCAAGTCCATTATTCTTATCAAACGGCAAGAATTGCGTTTGAATATGGACAGCGCAAACAATCAATTATTCATTTTGATGAAGTGGAACTATATTCACTATTAAAAAAGCGTGACTCCCAAGAAGCACAGCATTTTACCAATCGGATACTAGGTACATTAGATGAAAAACTACTCATCACTTTACATTCTTTTTTTTACTGCAATCAACAACAAGCAGTTTGTGCGGAATCGTTAGAAATTCATCGTCATACACTTACTTACCGCCTAAAAAAAATTCATAGTTTAACTGGATATAATCCAACTTTATTTCAAGACGCCATTGTTTTACAAATTGCATTGTGGATGACGGATCGAAACTTTCATAACAGTTAAAAAACCGTTTCAGCTTATTTTGCCGAAACGGTTTTATTCATATTATTATTATTTTTTAGCTACAGATACGTTAGCTATCTTTTTAGCGCCTACGTATTTGTTCCCCCAGTAATATGGGTCATTTAATTTATCGATTCGAACACCTTTTGATGTTGAAGCATGAATGAATTTTCCACTACCTATGTACATTCCAACGTGAGAAACGCCTTTACCTGATGTATTGAAGAAAACTAAGTCTCCCTCAGCTAAGTTTGCTTTTTTCACAGATGTGCCTGTGCTGTACATTCCTGCTGCTGTTCTCGGTAAGTTCACACCATTGTTTTTGTAAATATATCCGATAAAACCTGAACAATCAAATCCTGCTTTCGTTGTTCCACCATAACGATATTTAATTCCTATTAAATTTTTCGCACTTGATACTATTTCATTGGATGCTACAGTGCTTGCTGCTTCTGTATTTCCTGCAAATGTTCCAACGGCTAAAACTACAGTTAAACTAAAGATTGTGATGATTTTTTTAAACAAAGAAGTCAAAACTTATGTTCCTCCAAAAGATGTGTATTGAAAAATTCTACTAAAATTTTACTAAACTAGTATTTGTAAATTTCTCTATACCCATACTAACACGTTCAAAACTAAAATGATTTTACAGTTGTGTAACAAAACTATTACAAAAACGTCTAATAGTTTTCAAACGTATTTGCTTTATAGGTATTTACTCGTCGTAAAACATACAAATGAAATGTATCTTTTCTACCTGTTCATATGATATAAATAGTATAAGGAAATGATTAGGAATTACCTAGGAACAGGGGAGAAATAAATGATGAAAAATACACTAACAGTACATCTAGGATCGATTATTGTTGGAATAATCGTTGCGATGCTGTTAATCACTTCGGTCGCTACATATAAGACTGCATATGATGAGTTATATAAAGCCGCTGGAATTGAGGCTTATGGATGTGCAAATATTACAACCGGCTTGATCAATCCTGGAGATATGATCAAAATAATAGATGGTGACGCTGCTGCAGTTGATGCAGTTAGTAAACAGCTCAACTGGACTACTGCACATAAGGATATTTTTGAAACTCAGTATATTATTGATTTGGATGGAAAATTATTAGCACTTGATGATCATTTGAAAGCAGACGGTTACAAGGCGGGAGATCAGTTTTATATAGATAAAGAAGCAGTAGATATGCTACTTGAAATGGGTCACCCAACTTACTCTAAAGCCTATGAATTCGGTGAGATGAAGCGTCTTTCTGGGTATGCACCAATCTATGAAAACCATGATCCAACTGGCAAGATCATCGCAATTAGCGTGATTGATTTCGACGCTTCTATTGTAGGAAATCGAACATGGGATGTAGTGAGTAAAGGAATACTTACTAGTTTAATCCCAATGATACTTGCTTCCATCGTTACGTTATTTTTGATCAGAAGAAAAACAAAACCACTTACGGTACTTATTGCCCATGCGGGGGAGATTGCAAAAGGGAATCTCTCTGTTAAAGACACCAACTTTACAAGCAAAGATGAGATTGGAGATTTAAGCAAAACGCTTAATAGACTTGCTGGAAACTTCCGTGAAATTCTCGGAACTGTTCAGAAGACTTCAGTTCAACTAACACAAAATGCAGAAGAAACAGCAGCTTCTTTAAATGAAATGAAAGATGCTGTACATCAAGTCGCTACAAATATGAGTGAAACGGTTGCATCCGTGTCAGATGGAACTTTGACAGCCGAACAATCATCTGTGATTTTACAATCGCTTGCAGAAGATCTTCAAAACTCTAAAATAACAGCGGACGCAAGCGTAGAGAATTCTAAAACCACGATGACAACAGCAGAAGAGGGATTAACTCGTGCAAGTGAAATTAGTCGCGATATGGACAAAATTAGAATAGCTTCCATTGAAACAGGTGAAACGATTCAACGTTTAAATGGAGCAACGACAAAAATCCAACATATTACCGGCTCCATTGCAGCAATTGCCGCTCAAACCAATTTACTCGCACTAAACGCATCGATTGAAGCAGCTCGGGCAGGTGAACACGGAAAAGGCTTTGCGGTTGTTGCAGAAGAAGTTCGAAAACTTGCGGAACAATCAAATAGCGAAGTAAACCAAGTCGAAATGATTGTTCAAGATATTACAGCAAGCATTTTATCGGTTGTAGCTTCTACAGAAGAAAGTACAAAACTAATTGAAACTGGTTCTGCTACGGTATTGCAAACGTCTCAATCATTAAGCGATATTTCAACCGAAGTCGCTAAAACAGTAGAAGAAATTTCAACTATTTCAAGTAAAGCAACAAACGAAGCGGAAGACTCGAAACAAGTGGTGAAACTCATTCAACAACTAACAGAATCTATTCGCGAAATAGAAAGAGTGACAACATCCATTTCGGCAGCAACCGAACAAACAACCGCCTCTATTGACGAAGTGGCAAACCGCTCCAACGAAACAAGCCATATGGCACAAGCGCTTCAACAAATCGTAGGCAAATTCAAATTATAAAAATAATGCGAAAGCGCCTATCTCTGCCTCAATGATTAATATTAATGGAATGTCGCACATAATAGGGATACTGCGCACTAGATATCTATATTAAGTGACCGCCAGGATTTTCGCTGCAGGCGGACGCTTTCCGCCGGGTGAGCGATGAGCCATCGCCGACGCTACGCGTTCGCCTGCGATGTCTCATCTTCTCACTCATCCGGCAGGAGTCGCCGCCCTTCCGCGAAAATCCAGTAGTGTTTGTCAACTTAGGAGCATCTAGCTTTAACAGACCGTCCTAATACAAGCTCTGTCACTCCAAAATAATGAAATTTTCAAATGGTTAAATCCAGAAGACGGCTTAGAGCAACTAGCGAGCCATCGACAGCACTATTTCTCAAAGTAAAAGATTTACTTAGTATAAAATAATAAGTCTGGTCGTACATTGTATGGTATTTTGATGAATACAGGCACTTCGACTCGTATTCAATAGATAAAATTTTTCCTACTGAGGTAAAACTTTGGAATATAAAATTTACGCAGTGATTCAATTGTTTCTCGCAACATTGCAGAGGATATGCGCAACATAGAGAGGCATTTGTGAAACATACACATAGCTAAAGCAGAAAATGCTGTCTTTGGGTAATTTTGTTTGGTTAGAGGAGGGTTTGTCGCATTTGTAGCATGTTTCATTTCGTTCTACGATTAATTGGAATTACATTTTGTATTCACTGTCAGATCTATCCCAGTAATCTTGTTGTTTTTTAAGACTTGATTTTAAATAGTTACACTCATAAACTAGCAAATTTTGTGGATTACAGCGGAAGGGCGGCGACTCCAGTGGGATCAAGTGAGTAAGATGAGACATCACAACGTACGCGCAAGCGTCGGTGAAGGCTCATCACTCACCCCACGGAAGCGTCCGCCCTGCAGCGAAAATCATAGTGGTCACCTAATAGAACTCTCTAAGACGCAGTATCACTATACCGCGTTCGATTGAAAAAATGACATAACTTATGTTACTTGTAAAAAGTTATCCACATGCATAGAATATTTTAATTTCCTAAAGCAAAATAAAAGCTCGCTTCCTATATAAGAAAGCGAGTTTTTTAATCTATTTATTAATGAATACCATGCGCTACCATCGCATCTGCTACTTTTAGAAATCCTGCAATATTCGCACCTACTACGAAATTACCAGGATACCCATAATCTTTAGCCGCATCAAAACAGCTTTTATAAATATTTTTCATTACTACTTTTAACTTTTCATCCACTTCTTCCACAGTCCAAGATAAACGCATGCTATTTTGTGACATTTCCATTGCAGAAACCGCCACACCGCCTGCATTAGCTGCTTTACCCGGTGCAAATAAAACGCCATTCATTTGGAAAGCATGAACCGCTTTTTCTGTACAAGGCATATTGGCACCTTCTCCTACCGCTTTTACACCATTTGCAATAAGCAATGCTGCGTCTGCTTCTTCCAATTCATTTTGCGTCGCACATGGCAAAGCAATGTCGCAAGCAATTGACCATATATCACTACATCCTTCATGATACACCGCATGCTTATGAAATTTTGTATATTCTTGAATTCGTTTATTATCAAATTCCTTCAATTGTTTCACTGTTTCTACATTGATCCCTTTCGGATCATAAATATATCCGCTAGAATCACTACATGCTAACACAGTCGCACCTAGCTCAATCGCCTTCTCCATAGCATAAGTTGCAACATTTCCCGAACCAGAAGCAATTACTGTTTTTCCAGCAAAACTATCGCCTTTTTCTTTTAGCATTTCTTCCACAAAATAAACACAACCATAACCAGTCGCTTCTTTGCGTCCTAAGCTCCCACCATGATTTGGGTCTTTACCGGTGAAAACACCTGCTTCAAATCCACCTTTTATGCGATTATATTGCCCGAACATATAGCCAATTTCTCGTTTCCCGACGCCAATATCTCCTGCCGGTACGTCCATGTCCGCTCCAATATATTTGCTTAGCTCTGTTATAAAGCTTTGGGTAAATCGCATAATTTCACGCGATGACTTACCTTTCGGATCAAAGTCGGACCCACCTTTTCCTCCACCTATTGGCATACCTGTCAATGCATTTTTGAATGTTTGTTCGAAAGCCAAAAACTTCATAATACTGCTATTTACAGTCGGATGGAAGCGAATTCCCCCTTTATATGGTCCAATACTATTATTAAACTGCACTCGGAAACCACGGTTCACTTGTACTTTCCCCGTATCATCTTCCCAAGCAACACGAAACGAAATCACACGGTCCGGCTCAGTTATTCGTTCCAAAATGCCATTATGGATAAACTCAGGATGCTTTAAAAACACAGGTCGAAGAGAATCAAAAATCTCACGTGTTGCCTGTAAGAATTCCTTTTCTCCTGGATTACGCTTCTTCACTAATTCATAAACTTCATGCACATAATCATTTGCTCTACTTTTTTGTTCTACATTATTTCCTCTCAACAAATCCATATTTTTGCCCCTAACATTTATCATTCTTTTATCTATTATCTCGAATCTTCTAAAAACATTCAACACAAACATAGGTCTCCGTTAATAAATATACAAAAAATGTTACAATTATACGTCTAAAATACCCAAGATCCATCTTCCCATTCCCATAATTCCTCATGAATATTTCAAAAACATTACAGCTATTTCAGGTCTCTGGCTCCTGAGTTATAACTGAAATAAAAAATCCATAATTTAACTTGTATATATTATACAATTATATATTGAATTAAAAATTATCTAAAAATTAATAAACAGCTTTTTTCACCTTTATAATGAACTAATTAAAGTCCATATATGAAAAAGTTAAGAAAAGAGGAATAAAACATGGGAGCAGTAAATACTCCAGAATCAAAAAGAAAGTGGAAGCTGTCTATTCCACATGTGTATGTCATATTATTTTCACTCATTATAGTAGCAGCAATTTCCACTTACATATTTCCGTCAGGGGAGTATGAACGGATAGTGGACGAAGCAGGTAGAACTATTGTTGTAGCGGATACATATAAAGAAACTCATTCTACTCCTGCAGGCTTTTGGTCGATCTTTCAAGCTGTACATAAAGGAATGGTAAATTCTGCAGGTATTATTTTCTACATATTCATTGTAGGAGGTTCTTTTGGTATTTTGCAAGCAACTGGTGCCATCGAAGCTGCAGTTGGTTCGATCGCACAAAAAATGAAAGGGAAAGAAATCTTAATTATTCCGATACTTATGACTTTCTTTGGCTTATCCGGTGCAATGCTTGGTTTAGCGGAAGAAACAATTCCTTATATTACAATTTTAGTCCCTTTAATGCTATTAATTGGATACGATTCAATGGTAGGAACGGCTGTAGTGCTTCTTGGGACTTCAGCAGGATTTACAGCAGCATTTATGAATCCCTTCACAGTTGGAGTGGCGCAAGGAATCGCAGAAGTTCCTTTGTTCTCCGGCCTTTATTTACGAATTATATTTTTTGTTATTTTTCTGTCAGTAAGTATTTGGTATGTAATGCGTTATGCTCGGAAAATTAAAAAAGATCCAACCAAAAGTACACTTTATAATGATGCAAACAGTGATAGTTTCAAAGTTCCTGATACTATTCTAACGCTTACGAATCGCCATAAAGTGATTTTCGTTATTTTACTTGGAACACTGGTGACACTCGCATTTGGAGTTATTAAATTGGGATGGTACTTATCCGAAATTGCTGGGCTATTCTTGTTAATGGGAATCCTGATGGGGCTAGTTGGAAAAATGAATTTTAGCCAAATCTCAGAGCAATTTATTGAAGGGTGTCGAGTTCTTGTAATGGGGGCGTTAGTAGTTGGGGTTGCAAACGCAATTTTAGTAGTCCTTCAAGACGGTAAAATTATGGACACAATTTTATACGGATTCTCTTCTGTCATTGGAGACATGCCTGCAGGTTTGGCAGCGTTTGGTATGTACATCGTTCAATGCTTACTCAATTACATTATTCCATCAGGTAGTGGACAAGCTGCATTAACAATGCCTATTATGGCTCCACTTTCTGATCTAGTAGGGGTAACTCGTCAAACAGCTGTACTTGCCTTCCAGTTTGGGGACGGAATATCTAATATATTCACACCGACATCCGGATATTTCATGGCAGGGCTAGCGCTTGCAAAAATTTCTTGGGTGAAATGGGTAAAATGGATTTTTCCACTTATTATGATCCACTATGTGTTAGGTGCAATTTTCGTTACGGTCGCACATTATATAGGATTTTCATAATATCACCCTCTTCATTCGTTGGGGGATTAGTTAATAGAAAGGAACTAAAACAATGAAACCGGATATAAATTTAACAAAATGGATTATTGAACAACGACGTTACTTACACGCACATCCTGAAATTTCACATGAAGAAACTGCTACAAAAACATATATAACGGAACAATTACACGCTTTAGGAATCGAGACGTATTCTATAACCGGAAAGGACGTCGTCGGTATTGTAAAAGGAGAACATCCTGGAAAGACAGTTGTTATTCGTTCCGATATGGATGCTTTGCCAATACTAGAAGAAACGGGTCTCCCATTCGCTTCAGTCAATAAAGGCATTATGCACGCTTGTGGTCATGATGGACATATGTCCATTTTACTAGGAATCGCCAAATTACTTGTTGGAAACAAAACTGCTATTCATGGTACTATTCATCTTTTATTCCAACATGCCGAGGAAGCAGTTCCAGGTGGAGCTGTTGAAATAGCTTCGACTGACTTTCTGGACAACAAAGATGCCATTTTCGGTTATCATTTATGGCAACCTTTACAATCAGGTTTAATCGGATTTCGTCCAGGTCCTACTATGGCAGGTGCAGATCGTTTTTCCATTACTATTTATGGAAAAGGCGGACATGGCTCCATGCCGGAAGAAACAATTGATCCAACGCTTGTTATCTCGCATATAATTACGCAGCTTCATACAATTGTAAGTCGTAATATTAAAGCGATTGATCAAGCAGTCATCAGTATCGGAGAGCTAAATTCAGGTACAAGTTATAATGTAATACCAGATACTGCGTATGCATCAGGTACCGTTCGTTATTTCAATAATGAAATATCTTCTCTCATCCGAAAAAGAGTAGAAGACATTATAGATGGTGTATGTAAGTCTTTTGGTGCAAAATACAAAGTAGAGTACCTGCATGGGGATCCACCTGTACTAAATAACAAAGCGTTAACATCTTTTATTCAAAAAACCGCTATCTCCCTTTTCGGCGAAGAAAAAGTAGTGGAAGTCGACCCTATTTTAGGTGCCGAAGACTTCTCTTGCTATTCACATAAAATTCCAGCGTCGTTTACTTTTATTGGCGTTGGAAAAGAAGAAGCTCCGTACGGGCATCACCATCCGAAATTTGATATTAATGAGGATATGCTCCCTGTAGGAGTCGAGCTATTTACAAACGGTGTACTCGATTATTTAAGAGATAGTACTGAAGAGAACAATTAATGCGATTGAGATTCTTGCAGAAACATTACAGGAATGTAGTTTTCCAAAGCTTCCAACAAAGTATAGTTTGTGCAATATAGGGATAATGCGTCTTAAGGAGGTTACCGCTAGGATTCCCACTGCAGGGCGGACGCTTTCCGCCGGGTGAGCGATGAACCATCACCGCCGCTTCGCGTACGTTGTGATGTTTCATCTGTCTCACTCATCCGGGTCGAGTAGGTGGAAACCTTTCTCCCTAGCGGGAGATTGTGTTTCACCACCCCTCACAGAACCGTGCGTGCGCTATTAACGCACACGGCTCTTCCTTTTATCATTTACAAAATATAGCTAAGTTCGTTTCTTAACTCGTAGATATTGACTTTAGTCCTCGGTGTAGGAAGTGGAAATTTCTTCAGGAATAAGGTGAATTTCTCAAAATTGAAAGATTTCCTCTGACTCCTTTTATTCATCCACTTGAAGAGTAGTCTTTTCACTTTATCTACAAAATTTCTTACACTGCGAGTATTGTCAGTAATGCAATAATAATTAAAGTAGCCTATTAGTGACCTTTGAAGCCGTTCCATAATTTTGTGTATGTCCATGGTACGATTCTCTCTCAGCCATTTATTGCACTCTTTTATCTTTACTCGCATCTTCTTACTGCTTGTTTTGCGCTTAACTCGAAAATTCCCCTGTTTGCTCCGACTGCAGAAATGAGTGAAACCCAGAAAATCAAATGTATCGGGTTTACCCGTTCTTTTCCATTTGTTGTTTTGTTCAGCGTATTTGCCGAAAGGCATAATCTTCGTTTTATCCTCCGAAATTTCAAGGTTGAATTTTTTCTTTAACCTAGCGACTAAGTCAAAGTAGAAGCCCTTGGCTTCGTTTTCACTTTGAAAACAACATACGAAGTCGTCCGCGTATCTCACCATGTAAGCTTGACCTGCACAGGATTTCCGAACCACTTTTTCAAACCATAAATCCAAGACATAATGAAGGTATACATTCGCAAGTATTGGGGATATGATACCTCCTTGAGGGGTTCCTACATCTGTTTTGTAGTACTTTCCCTCCTCCATATATCCACCTTTTAGGAATCTAGCTATAATTCCTAAAAGATTTCGGTCAGCTATCTTGTGCTCCAGGAATTTCATCATCCATTCGTGACTGACATTATCAAAGAATCCCTTAATATCTACATCTACGATGTAATTGGTATGTCGCTCTTCTATATAAACATTGAGGATTTTGAGCGCATCGTGGCAACTTCGATTTGGTCGAAATCCGAACGAACAATCTAGGAAGATTGGTTCATAGATGGCATTTAGTATCTTTGCTATCCCTCTTTGAACAATTTTGTCTTCGTGGTCTGGAATACCAAGAGGTCTTTTCATCTTCGAGCCCGCTTTAGCGATGTATGTTCTTCTCACTGGCACTGGTTTGTAGCTTCGCCTTTTCATTTTCTCGACAAGCTTCGCAATGTTTTCATCCAGATTTTCACCGTATTCTTCTTTTGTGATTTGCTTGA
>NZ_JBIWEX010000006.1:0-200730 GCF_044762745.1 Psychrobacillus sp. NPDC096426
GAGCCAGGATCAAACTCTCCATAATAGAGAACTTAAAAAGCTCATTTTGTTTTGCTGGCATCATCATTAAATGATGTCAAAATTGTTTTGCTATCGGACTAACCAAGTTAGTCTATCAAGCTATATGTCTTAACGTTTTGCATGTTCAGTTTTCAATGTTCATGTTGTCGACTTGTTTTGGCGACTTCTATATAATATCAAGGTTCAATGAATATGTCAACTCTTTATTCAAATAAAATATTAAACTCTTTCCTTCTTCAATAGAAACAAGGAAAGAGTTACTTTTATATCAATCTAGAATACTCTCTATGTATAAAGATCTTTTGGCAGCCAAATCAATTATTTGACCTGTTTCTGTTAAACGTATCATTGGTCTCATCGGAGAATCTCTATGAGAAAATATCACTTCTCCTGTTCTTCCATCTGATAGATGAACACGGGTTGAAATTGGCAAATCACCCACAAGTGAAATTAATGCATGTACAGCTTCGATGTTGTACTTACCAAACTCCTCTTCCCTAATCATCTCCAATACTTTGAACGAGGAACTTTTTGCACGATAAATACGCTCAGATGTCATTGCATGATAAACATCAGCTACAGCAATTATTTGTGAATAAACAGATATGTTATCCAATTTTTCACCTTTTGGATAACCACTGCCGTCTAAACGCTCGTGATGCTGAAAAATAGCGAGTTTAAGTTCAGACTTTAATAAGGGACTGTCTTGTATCATTTGCAAACTATATATAGTATGTTTTTTTATCTCTAAAAAATCTGCTTCGGTTAAATATGATTTTTTTTCTCTAATCTTGACATCTACTTTGGACATTCCTATATCAGCTAGTAAACCAGCAGTCGCTATTTGCTTAATCATCCCTGGAGGGTAATGCATTCTTTTTGCTATTGCACCAGAAATTATTCCAACGGCTATAGAATGGTGAGCAATATAGTTATCTAAAGAGGAAAAACTATTTAAGTGGGAAAATATTCTTTTGTCGGCCATGGCGCTTTCTACTAGTGGCATGATTATGTTACGTAATTTTGCTACGTCTACTTTCATTCCGGCTTCCCACGAAGTAAATTCTTTATAAAAACTAGTTACTGCATTGTTATATAACTTTACAAAACTTGTCTGGATATCTGGTTCGTTTTTTTCTTGGATAGTATTTACTTTTTCTTCATTTAATTTATTTATCTCTTCTTCGGTTCTACTAAATACATTTTCTACAACTATCGGTACTCTATTGACATTAAATGCACGTAATACTTGAATATGTTCTCTCGTTATTTTAGTGTCTTTTCGGATGATAGGATTTTTTGTGTTAACTAAAATATCTTCAGCAAGGACACTACCTAGTCTCAATTCCTCTAAATTTTCTAGAGTTTGATGCATTTTGTTCCCTCCTTTTTCTAAATGTTTCTTTAATTATACTAAATATTACCGGTTACTGTATATGTCAGAAAAAAACACTCTTAAACGAAAGTGTTTAAGAGTGTTTCTAGTGTTTTTTCCTTTATTCACTTGTTTCTTCATTAGGCGATGATTCTATGGAAGGAGAACTTTCTTCTACTTCTGTGTCATCATCTTCTTCTTCTTTTTCTACTTTTGCGACTGTAGCTATCAGCTCATCGTCTGCAAGTCTCATTAATCGGACACCTTGAGTACTTCTACCAGTTATAGAAATATCATTTACATCCATTCGAATGAGCATACCATTGATTGTGATTAACATTAAATCTTCTGTTCCATCTACTGCTTTAACAGCGGATAAGGGACCATTTTTCTCGGTAATTTGACACGTTTTCACACCCATACCACCGCGACTTTGCAAACGATACTCAGATTCTGGTGTACGTTTTCCATAACCGTTTTCTGTAACAACTAGGATTTCTTGGTCTGGTTCTATAATTTCCATACCTACAACATAATCATCGTCTTTTAAGCGGATACCTCTTACTCCACCGGCTGTTCTACCCATAGAGCGAATATCGCTTTCTTCAAATCGTACTAACTTTCCTTGTCTTGTTCCAATGATTACTTGTTTCTTTCCGTCCGTTAAACGAACAGCGATTAGTTCGTCTTCCTCTCGCAACGAAATGGCGATCAAACCATTCGCTCGAATATGCGCAAATCCAGAAACAGGGGTACGTTTAGTTACACCATGTTTTGTCGTAAAGATGAAATAACTATCTTCTTCGAAAGATGCCATTGGAATCATTGCTGTAACTTGTTCATCTTTTTCAACGCCCAAAAGATTAATAAGTGGTAATCCTTTTGCTGTCCGACCATATTCAGGAATTTCAAATCCTCTTGCACGATAAACTTTACCTTTATTCGTAAAGAACAAAATAGTATCGTGTGTCGATGTGTACAATAGATGTTCTACGAAGTCATCTTCGTTTGTTCCCATCCCTTGAACTCCTCGACCACCACGCTTTTGACTCTTATACGTGTTTGCAGGCAACCGTTTAATATATCCTTTATTCGTCAATGTTAGTACAGAGTTTTCAACAGGTATTAAATCTTCGTCCTCTAAAACTTCTGCTCCTCCAGCAACAATTTCCGTTCTACGTTTATCTGCATATCGGTCTTTAATTTCCGTGATTTCTTCTCGTATAATTTCAAGTACTCGATATTCATTTGCTAAGATGAATTTTAGTTCTTCGATTAGTTTTACTAAAGCTGTATATTCATCTTCAATCTTATCCCGTTCTAATCCCGTTAAACGCTGCAATCGCATATCTAAAATTGCTTGCGCCTGGCGTTCGGACAAGTTGAATTTTTCCATCAAACCATTTTTCGCTTCTTCTCCTGTTCGAGAAGCGCGAATTACCGCAATGATTTCATCAATATGATCTAAAGCAATTCGTAAACCTTCTAAGATATGAGCTCGATCTTCTGCTTTGTTTAATTCATATTGTGTACGACGACGGATAACTACTTTTTGATGTTCTAAGTAATAATAAAGCATTTCTTTTATGTTTAATACTTTTGGTTGGTTATCGACGAGCGCAAGCATATTAACACCAAAGCTAGATTGCAGAGCCGTTTGTTTATATAGATTATTTAAAAGTACATGTGAGTTTGCATCTTTTCGCACTTCGATGACAATTCGCATACCATTACGGTCGGACTCATCCGCTAAGTGTGTAATCCCATCAATTTTTTTATCGCGAACTAATTCTGCAATTTTTTCTATTAAACGAGCTTTATTTACTTGGTATGGTAACTCTGTAACAATAATTACTTCTTTACCACTGGCTTTTTGTTCGATTTCGACTTTTGCACGAATTAGTATAGAACCTCTACCTGTTTCGAATGCACGACGAATACCACTTCTTCCTAAAATAATACCACCCGTTGGAAAGTCAGGGCCTGGGATTATTCCCATCAATTCCTCTATCGTAATCGCAGGGTTTTCAGACAATGCTAAAACTCCATCAATTACTTCTCCTAAATTATGAGAAGGAATATTTGTTGCCATTCCAACTGCAATCCCAGAAGCTCCATTTACAAGTAAGTTAGGAAATCTACTTGGTAATACAACAGGCTCTTTTTCCTGTCCATCATAGTTATCTTTGTAATCTATTGTATTTTTATTAAGATCTCGTAATAACTCTAAAGCGATTTTAGACATTCTGGATTCGGTGTAACGCATTGCAGCTGCTCCATCACCATCAACCGAACCAAAGTTACCATGTCCATCTACTAACATATAGCGGTAGCTCCAATGCTGTGCCATACGTACCATCGCTTCATAAATAGATGAGTCACCGTGTGGATGGTATTTCCCCATTACATCCCCTACAATACGGGCAGACTTTTTGTGAGGTTTATCCGGAGTATTTCCTAATTCTTGCATTCCGTATAAAATTCGTCGATGAACAGGCTTTAACCCGTCTCGAACGTCTGGTAATGCACGGGATACGATGACACTCATTGCGTAGTCAAGAAATGAAGTTTTCATTTCTTGACTAATATTGATCCCTTTAACACCTTTATTCGGTATTTCTGACATGCTAAAGACCTCCAGTCATACACATTCTTAAATATCTAAATTTTTCACATATACAGCATTTTCTTCGATGAATTGACGTCTCGGTTCTACTTCTTCACCCATTAGCTGTTCAAACACCGCATCTGCATCCATTGCATTATCTAAGTTTACTTGGAGTAAAGTACGTACATCTGGGTCCATCGTTGTTTCCCAAAGTTGTTCTGCGTCCATTTCTCCTAGACCTTTATAACGTTGAATATTTGGTTTGGAGGTTTTTGGTAAGCGATCTAAAATCTCTTTTAATTGTTCATCATTGTAGCAATATTCGACGTGTTTTCCTTGTTTTACTTGATATAAGGGTGGTTGTGCTGCATATACATAACCAGCTTCAATTAACGGTCTCATGAAACGGAAGAAAAAGGTAAGCAATAAAGTTCGAATATGTGCACCATCAACATCAGCATCCGTCATAATAATAATTTTATGATAACGAGCTTTTTCTAACGTAAATTCTTCTCCAATGCCGGTACCAAGTGCTGTAATCATTGCACGGATCTCAGCATTTCCTAAAATTCGATCTAAACGAGCTTTTTCTACGTTTAAGATTTTCCCTCTTAGCGGCAAAATCGCTTGGAAGTGACGATCACGGCCTGATTTCGCTGATCCTCCGGCAGAGTCACCTTCTACGATATACAGTTCACTTTCCGCAGGTACACGGGAAGAGCAATCGGCCAGTTTACCAGGAAGACTAGAAACTTCTAATGCTGACTTTCTACGTGTAAATTCACGTGCCTTTTTTGCAGCAACCCTTGCTCTTGCAGCCATCAGTCCCTTTTCGATGACTTTACGGGCAGTTTGTGGATTCTCTAGTAAAAACCGATCAAAGCCTTCTGAAAATAAGCTATTAGTAATCGTACTTACTTCTGAGTTACCAAGTTTCGTTTTCGTCTGTCCTTCGAATTGAGGATCTGGATGTTTAACCGAGACAATAGCCGTTAAACCTTCTCGCACATCATCTCCAGTTAAATTGGCATCCGCTTCTTTTAACAGACCATTTTTTCTAGCATAGTCATTAATAATACGAGTTAATGCTGTTTTAAATCCTGACTCATGCGTTCCACCTTCATACGTATTAATATTGTTTGCAAAGGACAATATATTAGATGCGTAACCAGAGTTGTACTGCATAGCAATTTCAACGGAGATTCCATCTTTTTCTCCTTCTACAAAGATTGCTTCTTCTGTGATTGGCTCTTTGGATTTGTTTAAATCTTCTACGTAAGATTTTATTCCGCCCTCATAGAAATATTTAACGGATTTTTCTAAACCATCTCTCTCGTCAGCGATAGTAATAGACAACCCGCGATTTAAATAAGCTAATTCACGAACACGGTGTGCTAATATATCAAATTCATATACGGTAGTTTCTGTGAAAATCTCTGCATCTGCTTTAAATCTTGTCGTAGTACCAGTAATTTCAGCATCACCTATAATTTCTAAAGGGGAAACTACAGCACCACGTTCAAATTTAATACAATGAATTTTTCCATCACGTTTTACATATACTTCTGTAAACTCAGAAAGGGCATTTACAACCGAAGCACCAACACCATGAAGTCCCCCGGATACTTTATAACCGCCGCCGCCAAACTTACCGCCGGCATGTAGAACAGTCATAATAACTTCAACAGCAGGTTTTCCCATCTTTTCTTGTGTATCTACTGGAATACCACGGCCATTGTCTTCCACTCGAATCCAATTGTCTTTTTCAATGGTGACGATAATATGATCACAGTATCCAGCAAGTGCTTCGTCAATACTGTTATCAACGATTTCCCATACAAGATGGTGAAGTCCTTTTGAACTGGTAGTACCAATGTACATCCCTGGACGTTTTCTAACAGCTTCTAATCCTTCTAATACTTGTATTTGATCGGCATCATAAGATTTTTCTAACTCTTTTTCTTCCATAGCCAACTTGCTCACCTACTCTTTCATCACTTCAATAATGGTGAATCTTATTTTTTAAAAATATTAAATGCTAATTATTTTAACGGAGAACTGCTCCTTGTTCCACATGAAACATTTTTGCGTGTTGAATTGTTTCATGTGCAATTCCTTCTACACTCGTTGTGGTGACAAATGTTTGAACATCTCCTTGAATTGTGTTTAATAAATGGGATTGTCTAAAGTCATCTAGTTCAGATAGAACGTCATCCAGCAATAAAACAGGAGCTTCACCTACCTCCTGTTTTATCAGTTCAATTTCAGCTAATTTTAAAGATAAGGCTGTTGTTCGTTGTTGGCCTTGCGATCCATATGTTTGAACATCATAATCATTAACAAAAAATTGAAGATCATCTCGGTGAGGACCAGTTAAGGTTACCCCTCGATCGAGTTCTCTTTTTTGACTATCGACCAATTTTTTTTCAAGATGTTCTTTCATCTCATTTTCTGACCAATCTGCTTTAATACCAGACGTAGAATTATACGAAACGGTCAACTTTTCTAAACCTCTAGAAATACCGAAATGGATTGGCTCAGCCCACTTCTGTAATAAATCCATGAATTGAAATCGTTTTTGAATTACTTTCACAGCGGCATCTATATATTGTTCAGTGTATACATCAAACATAACGTCCTTTAGAAAAGCCTTCCCTTGATTTTGTTTTAGTATATGATTTCGTTGTTTTAATATCTTTTGGAATTGAAGTAAATCATGTAAATAAACAGGGGAAATTTGGCCGATTTCCATGTCTAGAAACCGCCTTCTAACTTGTGGACTTCCTTTTACCAAATATAAATCTTCTGGTGCAAACATGACGACATTTAGCTGTCCGATATAATTACTTAATTTCGTTTGCTCCAAATGATTAACTTTTGCTTTTTTTCCTTTTTTCGATAATGTTAGCTCTAAAGGTAAATGACCATACTTTTTTTGAATAGCCCCTCTTATTTTACCATAGTCTGCTTCCCAACGTATCAATTCTTTATCGTTGGAGGTTCTGTGTGATTTTGCCATAGATAATACATAAAGGGATTCCATCAAATTTGTTTTACCTTGAGCATTTTCGCCAATAAACACATTTATTTTGGAGGAAAACTCCAACTCGATTGATTCATAATTACGGAAATCTTTTAACTCTAAACGTTCAATATACATATTAATCCCCGTTCTCTGGTCCAATCATTTGGAATCTTCCTACTCCCGGAATATTTACAACGTCCTTATGACGAAGTTTGCGGCCTCTACGATCTTCCACCTCACCATTTACATAAACAGTGTGTTCACTTAAAAACCATTTGGCCATTCCACCTGAATCTATTGCATCTGTCATTTTCAATAGTTGACCAAGTGTAACAAATTCTGAGTCAAAACGAATCTCTTCCAACAATAATTCAACCTCTTCTCATTTTCATTATCCCTTTATTTTACTCCAAATAACCGAATAAGTAAAAAAAAGCGTAAGTGGCCTTTAAGTATATCTTGTTTTCCGAAGCTTTCGGTGAAGGATCGTTTGAGCAATATAGGGATAATGCGTCGTAAATAGCTTTATCAGGTGACCGTTGTGATTTTCGCTGCAGGCGGACATTTTTTTTAACTTGCTAAGACGCATTATCCCTAAAAAGTCTTACACCTTATTTTGCTGAAAAAGTTATCCACATAACCTATATTCCATAGTTTCCTAAAGAAAAAAAGATAGTCACATCGTGACTATCTTTTTTTCACATTTTATTAATTGTGAATTAATAAGTTCTTACCGGTAAAATAAGCTGCAAAATAGAATCATCATGAACGGATTTTAGTACAAAAGGTCTCATGGCTCCAGAAAATAAGATTTTTACTTCTTGACCATCTATTGCTTTTAAAGCATCCATCATATATTTTGCACTGAAAGAAAGTTTTAATTCTTCCCCGTCTATGGACTCTGCTTGAATTTGTTCTTCTACGTTTCCTATTTCAGGTGAATTAGAAGATACCTCAACAAAACCTTGTCCAATAGTCGAGAAACGAACGACATTATTTCTTTCTTCTCTAGCAAGTAAAGATGCACGATCAATCGCTTGGAGCAATGATTTTCCATTAACTAAAATAGTTGTTTTGTACTCACTTGGGATTAATCGAGATGTATCAGGATAATTACCTTCTAACAATCGGGAATAGAACAATACATCTCCTGTTTTAAACAGAATTTGTTGTTGCGTCATAACAATTGCGACTTCAGAAGATGTTTCTTCTAAAATTTTGTTTAATTCATTCAAGCTTTTCCCAGGAATTACAACGCTATATTCTTCCTCCGGTAAACCATTTAGAGCTGTTTTTCTTTTCGCTAAACGATGACTGTCTGTTGCTACGCAGTGAAGCTCTCCTTCTTTTACTTGCCAATTTACACCTGTTAATACTGGACGACTTTCTGATGTTGATACAGCAAATACTGTTTCTTTAATAATCGACTTCAATAAATCGGAAGCGATAAAGAACTGGCGATCCTCTTCAATTTGAGGAAGTAAAGGATATTCGGAAGCATCTAACCCAATTAAACTAAACTCAGATTTGCCTGATCGAATATGCGTTTGAAATTGATTTGTTACTTCGATTTCTACATCGTTAGTAGGAAGTTTTCGTACAATCTCATTGAATACGCGAGCTTGTAAAACAATAGAACCTACTTCTGTCACATTAATAATTTGTTCTCCATTTTTTTCAGTAGGTATATACGTTTGAATAGTGATATCCGAATCACTTCCAGTAATATAAAGTCCCTTCTCAGAAACCTCTAATTTAAGACCAGTTAAAATTGGGATTGTTGTTTTGGAACTTACTGCTTTCATTACATCATTTAATCCCTCTAATAAACTATCTCTCATCACTTCGAATTTCATTTTTGTACCTCACTTATATAATTATATTTATTTAAAAGATTAATAGATATAGTAATAGGTCCTGTGGATATGTTGATAAGTATATTTTAACCCATTCATACCGAACTATCCACATGTGTATAAGTTGTTCTTAAGTAAAGTCAAAAGAAATACACTTATCCACATAGATCTTATCTTCCTAAAATAGATTTAATTTGTTTTAAATCATCTTGCAAATTTAAATCATCCTTCAGCATCTTAGAAATTTTCTCGTGCGCATGAATAACTGTAGTATGATCACGACCACCAAATTCTTCGCCAATCTTAGGAAGTGAGAAATCGGTTAACTCACGTGAAAGATACATAGCAATCTGACGCGGAAAAGCAATAGATTTGGTCCGTTTTTTAGCAGAGAAATCTTCCAATTTAATGTGAAAATGCTCTCCCACTACTTTTTGAATGTCTAATATCGTAATAATTCTTGGACGTGCATTAGGCATAATATCTTTTAAAGCTTCTGTTGCAAGTTCAGGGTTTATATCTTTATTTACAAGAGAAGAATAAGCAACTACACGTATAAGTGCACCTTCTAATTCTCGAATATTCGAATCGATCTGATTTGCTATATAGGCCATTACTTCATCGGAAATATCTAGTCCGTCGGCTCTTGCCTTTTTCCGTAAAATGGCGATTCTTGTTTCTAAGTCTGGCGGTGCGATATCTGTGATTAGTCCCCATTCAAAGCGAGAACGCAGTCGATCTTCCAGTGTAGGAATTTCTTTTGGAGGTCGATCACTTGATATAATAATTTGTTTAGATTCTTCGTGTAATGCATTAAAAGTATGAAAAAATTCTTCTTGAGTTGATTCTTTTCCTGCAAGGAATTGAATATCATCTATTAACAGGACATCTATATTCCGATATTTATTACGAAATTCAATTGTTTTATTGTCACGAATAGAGTTAATAAATTCATTTGTAAACTTTTCAGAAGATAAATAAACCACTCGTGCATTTGGATCGTGTTCTTGTACATAATGACCAATCGCATGCATTAAGTGGGTTTTACCTAATCCTACTCCTCCGTATATAAATAGAGGATTATATGCTTTTGCAGGTGCTTCTGCTACAGCTAATGAAGCAGCATGAGCGAAGCGGTTACCTGATCCTATAACAAATGTATCAAATGTATATTTGGAATTTAAAATTCCGGGTGAAAACTCAGATTGTTCCCCATTATTTATAGCAATTTTCGGTTTTGGTATTTCAAAGTCTTCTACATCTTGGTTCTTTGGTACAACAAAAGAAATAAGAAGTTCGTTACCTGTCACTTCTGTTAAAATTCCGGCAATTAGATGGACATAATGATTTTCAAGCCAGTCCCTCGCGAAGGAATTAGGCGCAGCTATTGTAACGGTCTCTCCTTTATATGAAAGTAGCTTCGTCGACTTTAACCAAGTTTCAAAACTAGGTTTCGATGTTTTCTTTTCTACTTCAGAGAGAACCTTTGCCCAAAGTTCTTCTAAATGTTCCAATAATCTAGTCTCCTTTTTTAGAGTAGTAAAACGTTCTTATTTACAACTTGATTTAATAATTAATATGTATAAATAAAGACATATACACAAATCCACTCTCTGTGGATAAATATTGTGAACGTACGTGGAAAAACTTATCCACAGATTATTAACAACTGTGGATAAGGTAAAGTGGTGAAATTCATTTGAAAAAGTAAAACACAAATATCGTAACAAAAAACCATTGTAATTACAAGAGATTTAAGAGTTATCCACAATAATCAAATTATTAACAAATCGAATTATCCACATCGTATGATTATGTTTAGAACATGTTCATAACTTATGTGGATAATTTTTTTGCGTATTTTTTTATGCACAAGTAAAAATAGGAGTTTGAAAATAATTGTGGATAAACTTCTTTTTCAAGAAGTGTAGCGGATTTGAAAAGGAATTGACAAACTTCATTACTTTATATATAATATCGGAGACTGTCTAAAGAAGATTGAAAGATGATCACTCAGGAGGTGTCATATAGATGAAACGTACATTCCAACCAAATAGCCGTAAACGTAGCAAAAACCACGGTTTCCGCGCACGTATGAGTACGAAAAACGGTCGCCGCGTATTAGCAGCACGCCGTGCAAAAGGAAGAAAAGTATTATCAGCATAAGTCCACTGACCATTCAGTGGTCTTTTTTTCTTTTATAACGATTAGTCGGAGCAGGTGAAACGATGAATAAGAGACAACGAATAAAAAGAAATGCAGAATTTCAAGAGATCTTTAAAAAAGGTAAGTCTTTTGCTAATAGACAATTCGTTGTCTACTGCTTAGCAAAAGAAGAGGATTATTATCGAGTTGGATTATCCGTGAGTAAAAAAGTAGGTAATGCAGTAGTTCGTAATCGTATTAAAAGATATATAAGACAAACCTTTTTAGAAATACATGATGGAGTATATTCGAAAATGGACTATATTATTATCGCCAGAAATCCGGCGGCCAAGCTAGATTTTCATGAAACAAAAAAAAGTCTAGAGCATGTTCTCAAAATTGCAAAGGTTATCCAAAAGAAAAGCTAGTGTAGACTTTTGTGAGAAATGGTAAGATGAAATGAACATATATAATAGGGGGAAAGAAGGTTGAAAAAAAGATTATCTTTAGTACTGTTGCTAATAGTGGCAACTGCACTACTTGCTGGTTGTACTGAATTTAAGGAGCCGATCTATTCTAATTCTGAAGGATTTTGGAATCAATACATCGTTTGGCCACTAGTTTCAGCTATAACTTATTTTAAAGATTTATTAGGTACGTATGGTTTAGGAATTATTACGGTAACGATTCTTATTCGATTAATAATCTTACCATTAATGATTAAACAAACAAAAAGTTCTAAAAATATGCAAGAAGTACAACCCGAATTACAAAAGTTAAAAGAAAAATACAGTTCAAAAGATGCAGTAACTCAACAAAAATATCAACAAGAAATGATGGCTCTTTTTAAAGAAAGAGGAATCAATCCAGCTGCCGGGTGTTTACCGGTATTTATCCAAATGCCTATACTAATCGGATTTTATCATGCGATTAGTCGTATGAATAATACACCAGAAATAAATTTAGGTGAATTTTTAGGATTTGCATTAGCGGAGCCAAGTATTATACTTGCAGTTCTTGCTGGTATTATGCAATTGATCGTTTTACGTACAGGTCCAGCTATGGATAATCCTCAAATGAAAATAATGATGTACATTATGCCATTTATGATTATAGGATTTGGTATTGTATTGCCAGCAGCATTAACATTATATTGGGTTATCGGAAATATTATCTCTATTATTCAAAATTTATTCATTTATAAACCTTGGAACAAGAAGGAAACAAAACCTGTTAAATCGGGAGGGGCCAAAAAATGAATCAGATTACGCAAACTGCACCTACAAAAGAAGAAGCTATAACTATTGCACTAGAAAAGCTAAGGGTACCTATGCAAGATGTGTCAATTACAGTAGTGGAAGAGGGTAAAAAAGGTTTTCTAGGATTTGGCGCAAAACCTGCAGTTGTACAAGTAACTGTTTTAACAAGAGAAATAGTAGAAGAAGTTCCGAAAAAAGAAAAAGTTGAAGTAGAAGAGCCACAACTGGTGCAAGATGCAGAAGTGAACATGCCCCGTGTGGAAGATGAACTACCTTCAAAAGAACAAACAAATGAGTTAGCGGTAGAAGAAACGATTCAATATATTAATGAAATAGCTAAAGAGATGAAAATAGATGATTTAGTAATAACAAAAAAAAGAGATGGTAAGTTTATTCATCTTCATCTAAATAGTGAAAAAGCTGCTTTGTTAATAGGGAAGCGTGGACACACCCTAAATGCACTAGAAAATTTAGCTCAGCTTGTCGCAAATAAGTTTTCAAATTCCTACATCATTATTAAATTGGATGTTGGCAATTACCGTGAGCGTAGAAGAGAATCTTTGGAGCAGCTTGCAGAAAGAATGGCAGACAAAGCAATTCGAACAGGTAAAAAAGTAGAATTTGAACCGATGTCTTCTTTTGAAAGAAAAATAATTCATCATGCACTATCTGTTCGTGTAGATATAGAAACCTATTCAGTAGGAACAGATCCGAATCGTTATTTAGTTATAGAACCAATAAACTAAGTCAAAAATGGGTTTTAGCTCTTCATAGCTGAAATCCATTTTTTATAGAAGAAAGAAGTATATAATTTACAGCTTCAGGCGGACTCTTTATTTATGCTAATTTTCTACTACTGGTAAAAGAGTATATGACCAAAAAATAGTTAGCATCAATTGCATAGAGGAGTACTAGAGCACCCGAAATTGCATCTTTGGGTGCTTCCTTTATGAGTTGGAAAGCATCTTTTGTCGGTAATGATATAGCAAGAAGTCTGTCTAAAGCCTTCCTAAAACGATGCAAAACAAGTTTTGTACTTAGAGTGTGCTTGAACTTTTCTTAAGAGATAAGAAATTATATACTTTTTTACTTAGTATCGATCCAGATCCAGCTCCAGCGCAAGCTCGTCGCAAACAAAAGCGTTTGTGGTGGCTGAGAAGCTGCCTCCTCACTTTTCCCTATTTGCCTGTCGCTTTCTTATATGGTCAAATTGGTACATTTTGTTCACACGAATAAAAGTATCTATACTTCTGATTTTGGGTATTTTGTGGTATCGTTATATGTTAGATAGTCGTGTTCGTTTACTTATTCACATGTGGATAAGTGGTAAACTGTAAGGAGGTAGACACTTGTGGAATTTGATACAATAGCAGCGATTTCTACGCCGCTTGGAGAAGGGGCTATAGCAATAGTAAGAATCAGCGGGACTAATGCAGTAGCTATAGCAAATAAAATTTTTCGTTCACCAAACGAAAAAGATTTACTAAAACAAGCATCTCATACGATTCACTACGGACATTTAGTTGATCCTAAAACGGGTGAGGTAGTAGAAGAAGTAATGCTGTCCTTAATGAAAGGACCAAAAACATTTACAAGAGAAGATGTAATAGAGATAAATTGTCATGGAGGACTTGTATCGGTCAATCGTGTCTTACAACTTATTTTAATAAATGGTGCACGACTTGCGGAGCCTGGTGAGTTTACGAAACGTGCGTTTTTAAATGGAAGAATCGACTTATCGCAAGCAGAGGCTGTTATGGATTTAATAAGAGCAAAAACAGATAAGGCCATGAATGTTGCTTTAGGACAAATGGATGGACGATTATCTAGGCTTATTAACACATTAAGACAAGCTCTACTTGAGACATTGGCACAGGTAGAAGTAAATATAGACTATCCAGAATACGACGATGTGGAAGAAATGACACTACCGCTTATGATTGATAAATGCACTTGGGTAAAAGAAGAAATTGATAAATTGTTAATAACGTCATCTCAAGGAAAAATACTTCGCGAAGGACTTTCAACCGCAATTATTGGAAGACCGAACGTAGGAAAGTCTTCTTTATTAAATAGTTTAATACAAGAAAACAAAGCAATCGTTACAGATATTGCAGGAACAACAAGAGATATTATAGAAGAGTATGTTAATGTACGCGGAGTTCCGTTAAAATTAGTAGATACTGCTGGTATCCGAGAAACGGAAGATATAGTAGAAAGAATTGGTGTAGAAAAGTCGCGACAAGTCTTAAAAGAAGCAGACCTTCTATTACTTGTACTAAACAATGCGGAACAATTAACAGATGAAGATCTGCGACTATTTGAAGCAATTGAAGGTATGGATTACATCATTATTATTAATAAAACAGATTTACCGACCGAAATCAGTATAGATAAAGTGAAGCAACTGGCAGGAGATAAACGAGTTGTCACAACATCATTACTTCAAGAAGAAGGGGTCGATGAATTAGAAGAAGCAATCGCTTCTCTATTTTTTGAAGGATCGATTGAAGCATCCGATTTAACATATGTATCGAATGCACGTCATATATCTTTATTGCATTTAGCAAAAGCAACTGTGACTGACGCAATTGAAGCTGCACATAATGAAGTGCCAGTGGATATGATTCAAATAGATGTGACAAGAACTTGGGAAATACTAGGTGAAATAGTAGGGGATACTGTGGAAGAAAGTTTAATTGACCAGTTATTTGCACAGTTTTGTTTAGGAAAATAAAAAATGAGAGGAAGAAACGAACATGCCAAACTTTGAAGCAGGCAAGTTCGATGTGATTGTTGTTGGAGCAGGACATGCCGGTGTGGAAGCAGCACTAGCAGCTGCTAAAATGGGTGCAAAAACGCTTGTTTTAACAATAAATCTTGATATGATTGCATTTATGCCATGTAATCCATCCATCGGAGGGCCAGCGAAAGGAATTGTTGTGCGTGAAATTGACGCATTAGGCGGAGCCATGGGGAAAGTAATAGATAAAACACATATTCAAATGAGAATGCTGAACACAGGAAAAGGTCCTGCCGTTCGAGCACTTCGAGCTCAAGCAGATAAAGTGTTGTATCAAAATGAAATGAAACGACTTATGGAAGACCAAGAAAATTTAACGATTCACCAAGCAGTTGTAGAAGAATTACTTGTAGAAGATGAAAAAATTATTGGACTTGTAACACAAGTGGGAGCTATTTATAGAGCAGAAACGGTTGTCATTACTACAGGTACATTTTTACGTGGAGAAATAATCATTGGAGACTTAAAATATTCAAGTGGACCAAATAATCAGCAACCCTCCATTAAGTTAGCGGATAGTATCCGAAATTTAGGATTTGATTTAGTTCGATTTAAAACTGGTACACCACCGCGTGTGAATAGTAAAACAGTTGACTACAGTAAAACAGAAATTCAACCTGGCGATGATATTCCTAGAGCATTTAGTTTTGAAACAACTGAATTCATTATGGATCAATTGCCATGTTGGTTAACATATACAAGTGAAAAAACACATCAAATTATTAACGACAATTTACATTTATCGCCTATGTATTCTGGTATGATTAAAGGTACTGGTCCAAGATATTGTCCATCTATTGAAGATAAAGTAGTTCGTTTTAATGATAAACCACGTCATCAAATCTTCTTAGAACCGGAAGGACGAAATACAAAAGAAGTGTATGTGCAAGGTCTATCGACTAGTTTACCAGAGCACGTTCAACGTCAGCTGATAGCGTCTGTTCCTGGATTAGAACATGCAGAAATGATGCGTGCTGGATATGCAATTGAATACGATGCGATGGTTCCAACTCAATTATGGCCAACACTCGAAACGAAAAAAATTAAAAACTTATACACTGCAGGGCAAATTAATGGAACTTCTGGATATGAGGAAGCAGCTGGTCAAGGTTTAATGGCAGGTATTAATGCTGCACTGCGGGTACTAAAAAAAGAAGAAAAAGTGCTAAGTAGATCAGATGCATACATTGGAGTATTAATTGATGATTTAGTTACAAAAGGAACAAATGAGCCATATCGTTTACTTACTTCACGTGCAGAATATCGATTATTATTACGCCATGATAATGCTGATTTAAGATTACTTGAAATGGGCTATCAAATCGGTTTGGTTCCTCAAGAGAGATATGACCAGTTTTTAGTTAAAAAGAAACGAATAGAAGATGAATTAGTTCGTCTTCGTACACTAATCATTAAGCCAAATGAAGCAACACAGGCATTAATACGAAGTGTAGAGGGTAGTGAGCTTAAAGATGGTATACGTGCTGCAGATCTGCTTAAGCGAACAGAAATGCACTATGATTTAGTTGCCGAACTGGTACCTTCAGAAGTAGAATTAACATTAGAAGAAAAAGAACAAGTTGAAATTCAAGTAAAATATGAAGGGTATATTGAAAAATCTCTTCAACAAGTAGAAAAACTTAAAAAAATGGAAGACAAAAAAATTCCTGACCAACTTGATTATGATGCAATATCTGGAATTGCTACTGAAGCTAAACAAAAATTAAAGCAGGTGCGTCCATTATCTATCGCACAAGCATCTCGTATATCAGGAGTAAATCCAGCCGATATTTCTATTCTACTTATTTATATTGAACAAGGAAAAATAGCTAAGATTACTGGATAGTCTAAAATGATAAGGAGAACTACATGAACGAAGAACAATTTAAACAAGCCCTTCATGAAAAAGGAATTACACTAAGCGATGTTCAAGTAGAACAATTTAGAAAGTACTTTGAATTATTAGTTGAATGGAATGAAAAAATGAATTTAACTGCAATTACGGATGAACCTTCTGTCTATTTAAAACATTTTTTCGATTCTATTAGTGCTTCTTTTTATGAAGATTTCAATGGCCCTTTCTCTGTTTGTGATGTAGGAGCAGGGGCTGGATTTCCAAGTATCCCACTTAAAATTTGTTTTCCCGGTTTAAAAGTAACAATTGTTGATTCATTGAATAAAAGAATTCAATTTTTAACAAATTTAAGTAAAGAATTGAACTTATCCAATGTTCAATTTGTGCATGCTCGGGCAGAAGAATTTGGACAAAATAGCGAATATAGAGAAAAGTATGATATCGTAACAGCGAGGGCTGTAGCAAGACTTTCCGTTTTGTCTGAACTATGTGTTCCCCTTGTAAAAGTTGGGGGCAGATTTATTGCGATGAAAGCTGCTAGTGCTTCCGATGAGTTAAAAGATGCGAAAAAGGCACTAAGCGTACTTGGATCTGAGAAAAATGCTGAGTATTCATTTCTTTTACCGATTGAAAATAGTGAAAGAACGTTGTATGTCTTTTCTAAAACAAAAAGCACACCGAAAAGATACCCTCGAAAACCAGGTATTCCAAACAAAACGCCTATTATTTAACCTTACTCGGCATCTTGCTTCCTTTTCTACTTCAGTAGTATATTAAATGCTACTAATATAGTTAATATCTTTGATGAAGGAAAAACAGGAAGCAAGTATGTTAAGGTGCATTAAATTGAGGAACGTTCCACGTGAAACATTTATAGTAGTGTTATTTTTTCGTGAATATTAAGTGTATAGAGTTTCTAAAAGGTGGTGCTTGTTAGATGAAAAGTCCTTTTTCTCGTTTTTTCGGAAGTTCTGAAAAACAAGGACAAGATGTAGTTGTGGAACCAACACAACATCATTTAGAAGAAGTAGTAAATATAGCAATTGAAAAAATCGTACCGAATAGATACCAACCGAGAACTGTTTTTGATGAAACAAAAATAGAAGAACTTGCTCGGACTATTCATACGCATGGTGTCATTCAACCGATAGTCATCCGTAAAATGGATGATGAAAAGTATGAAATTATTGCCGGGGAAAGACGTTTTCGTGCAATGTCAAAATTGCAGTGGACAGAAGTACCAGCAATAATTCGAAATTTAAGTGACAAAGAAACCGCTTCTATTGCTTTGATAGAAAACTTACAACGGGAAGAATTAACTGCAATCGAAGAAGCAGTAGCATATCAAAAGTTGTTAAAACTACATGAACTTACCCAAGAAGCATTGGCACAACGTCTTGGTAAAGGCCAATCTACTGTTGCTAATAAACTAAGACTGCTGAAACTCCCAGAAGAAGTACAAGAAGCAGTTATGAAAAAAGAATTGTCGGAAAGACATGCAAGAGCATTAATGCAAATTAAAGAAAAAGAAATGCAGTTACAGCTGATGAATATGACGATGGAAAACCATTGGAATGTGAAACAATTGGAACAAAAAGTTGAGGAAATTTTAAATCCTCCATTGAAAGAAGATAAAAAAGCAGCTAAACCGAAAAGGAAAGCTGTCAGTAAAGATGTACGAATTGCATTAAATACGATCAAACAATCTTTATCTATGGTCACGAAGAGCGGTATTAATATTAAGACCGAAGAAGAAGATATGGAAGAATTTTATCAAATTACTGTAAGAATACCTAAAAAGAAATCATAAAATACTAATTAATTCAAACTCTCGCATTTTTGCAAGAGTTTTTCTTTTGTTACAAGAATAACACCCAATTTCCTTACGAAATTTGATAGAATGGAATAGAGTCAAAAAATTACGACGAAAGTAGGTGCAAGAGTGGGAAGAATTATTGCAATAGCCAATCAAAAAGGTGGTGTGGGGAAGACTACTACATCTGTTAACTTAAGTGCCTGCCTTGCATACTTAGGTAAAAAAGTTTTGCTAGTGGATATTGATCCACAAGGAAATGCTTCTAGTGGCGTAGGTGTGAATAAAGGCGATGTAAGTCAATGTATTTATGATGTTTTAATAGATGATGTAAGTGTTTTAGAAACAATTCAAGAGACAAAGGTGGAAAACTTACATATTGTTCCCGCTACAATCTCATTAGCAGGAGCAGAAATAGAACTTGTTTCGACTATTTCACGAGAAGTACGATTAAAAAAAGCACTACAAGAAGTTGAAAGTAAGTACGAGTATATCATTATTGATTGTCCGCCATCACTTGGTTTATTAACGATTAATTCGTTGACTGCTTCGAACGCTATTATCATACCGGTTCAATGTGAGTTTTATGCATTGGAAGGTTTAAGTCAATTATTAAGTACGATACGCCTTGTGCAAAAGCATTTAAACAAAAATTTAGAAATTGACGGTGTTTTATTAACCATGTTGGATGCTAGAACTAATTTAGGTATTCAAGTAATTGAAGAAGTAAAAAAATACTTTCAAGACAAAGTATATAAAACAATCATTCCTAGAAATGTTCGCTTGAGTGAAGCACCAAGTCATGGAGAACCAATTATTATTTACGATCCGAAGTCTAGAGGTGCGGAAGTATACTTAGAACTAGCGAAGGAAGTGATTCGTAATGGCTAAAGGTTTAGGAAAAGGTATTAATGCACTCTTTCCTGGGGAAGATTTAGAAAAAGCAGAGAAAGTAGAACAAATTAGTTTAACGGATATTAAGCCCAATCCTTATCAACCTAGAAAGATTTTTGATGTAGAAGCGATGAAGGAACTTACAGAGTCTATTAAAGAACACGGTGTACTACAGCCTATAATTCTTCGTAAAAAGGGTTCTAAATATGAAATAGTAGTAGGTGAGAGAAGATATAGAGCATCTCAACATGCTAGTTTAGATGTAATACCTGCTGTAATACGAGAGTTAACGGACCAACAGATGATGGAACTTGCAATTTTAGAAAACTTACAACGAGAAGATTTAACACCAATAGAAGAAGCAGAAGCTTATCAAAACTTAATGGAACACTTAAATTTAACACAAGAGCAACTTGCGTTTAGATTAGGAAAAAGTAGACCACATATTGCTAACCACGTACGATTACTTACATTACCAGAAATCGTAAGAAATACAATATCTGATGGCATTCTATCAATGGGCCATGGAAAAGCATTACTAGGTTTGAAAAAGAAAAAAACAATTCCAATTATCATGCAAAAAACGATTAAAGAGAACTTAAACGTTCGACAATTAGAAGCTTTAGTGCAAAAATTAAATGAGAATGTTCCACGTGAAACAAAAAAAGAAGAAAAAGATATTTTCACGAAAGAAAAAGAATCTGAGTTAAGAGATTTCTTTGGGACACCTGTTTCTATAACAAAAGGTAAAGACAAAGGCAAAATTGAGATTGAATTCTATTCAGAAGATGACTTAGAAAGAATATTAGAATTATTAGAGAATTAACCAACCTATTTCTAGGTTCTCCTAGAAATAGGTTGTATTTTTAGAGATGAGATGAGGAATACGGATGGTATTGTTGGGGACTTTTGTGAATGCTCTATTAATAATTATTGGAGCTATTGCTGGAAGATTATTAAAAGGAATACCTGATAATATGAAGCAGACAGTAATGGGTGCAATCGGGATAGTGGTGACCGTTTTAGGTATTCAAATGGGCTTAAAAAGTAGTAATTTTGTATTGATTATTATTTGTATAGTGTTTGGTGCGGTTATTGGCGAATGGATTGATTTAGATAAATGGTTAAATAGAATAGGTCAGTTTATAGAAAAAAAGTTTGGATCAAAAGCCTCTCAGGAAGGAAGTATTGCACAAGGGTTTGTAACGAGTACGCTTATATTTGTTATTGGGGCTATGGGAGTATTAGGAGCATTAAATAGTGGACTACAAAATGATCATGAACTACTCATTAGTAAAGGAATAATAGATGGCTTTACTTCCGTTATTTTATCAGCAACTTTAGGGATAGGGGTATTACTATCGGCAATTCCGGTGGCAGTGTATCAAGGATTAATTGCTTTATTTGCCACACAAATTACAAAAGTTATACCAGAAGCTGCGCTTGATTTATTTCTTCAAGAAATGACAGCTACTGGTGGAATAATGATTATCGCTATTGGTTTAAATTTACTAGGTTTAACGAAAATTAGAGTAGCGAATCTCTTACCGAGTTTAGTCGTTGTTGGCATTGCTGTTGCTTTTATTTATAACTTTTAAATTATATCGATGCCAAGCTAAGAGAAGAGAACGGGAAATAACTTTTCCCATTTCAAATGTTAGATTGAGTCGGGTACTTTGTAAAACATTGTATTCCATAAAACCTCCAATATTCACAACTGCTTTTATGGAAACTTCTCCAATTGGAGGTAATTCTTTTTTTACTGCTTTTCCTGGGTAAAGTGGACCAGGATGCACGATAATCTGTCCGATATTGTCTGCATTTCCTAAACAAGCATCAATTGCAATAATATATGGGGAATCAGGTGAGCTTTTTAACTCTTCTGTAATTTCCTCTAAATTTAAAGCATGTAATGGGTCATCCAAAGTTCCGACAATTTGAAAAGGGAAAGAAACGAGTTGAGTTAAGAAAGAACCGGTCATTGGTCCAAGAGCATCACCTGTAGAACGATCTGTCCCTATACAACAAAAAACTAAGTTTGGATGATCAAAAGGAATATGTTCTAAAAAGTAGTTGCTTAATCGCCAAACTACTCCTGTTTCTTTATAATAGATAGTAGATGGATGTTGAATAGATGTTGCTTGAGAATTCATATATTTACTCGCTTTCTTTTTAATATAGTATATGCATCTAGAAAATTATTTATTCAAGTAGAGGTGACAAATGGCTTTATGGAAGTGAAATTACAGGAACTAAAAGATTATTTAATAGCAGAGCAGACTTGGCTGGATCTTGGTATTATTTTTGCTAAAATACTTGTTATTTTATTACTAACTACTATTGTGGTGAGGGTCGGTAAAAGTATTATCAAAAGGTTGTTTTTAGTTAGACAAAAGAGTCCTTTAGGCTATTCGGAACGCAGACAAAATACACTAGAGAAGCTTCTTCAAAATATTATAGCTAACGTTGTATATTTCACTGCTATTATAGCTATATTAAGCACTTTTGGTATAAATGTGGTTGGGCTACTTGCAGGAGCAGGTATTGTAGGACTTGCGGTTGGTTTTGGTGCACAAAGCTTAGTAAAAGATATTATTACGGGGTTTTTTATTATATTTGAAGATCAATTTGCTGTAGGGGATCAAGTACAGATTGGTACGGCTAATGGAATTGTGCAGGAAATTGGCTTGCGTACTACGAAAGTGAAAAGTTATACAGGAGAACTTCATATTATTCCGAATGGAAGTATTACAGTCGTTGTTAACTATTCTATTTACAATTCTTTAGCTTTAATAGACGTTAGCGTTGCAGCGGAAACAGATATTCCAACATTAGAGAAGAATATACAAGAATTTCTTAAAGACTTACCGAACAAATACGAAGATCTTGTTAAACCACCTAGTTTTCTAGGAGTACAAAGCTTTAGTGCAACCGAGATAGTTGTGCGTATTACCGCCGAAACAATACCGACGAAACAAGCTGGAGTTGCTAGAAAAGTACGAAGAGATTTAAAAGAATTTCTTGAAAAAAAAGGTATTCAAATTTCATAATTTAGCTGGCGTAATTGATCATAGTAGAAGTAGGTGATGGAAATGGAGAAAAAGCAGTTTCAACTAAATGATATTGTAGAAATGAAAAAACAGCATCCATGTGGAACGAATGCTTGGAAAATCATTCGAATGGGAGCAGACATCCGTATTAAATGCGAAGGGTGTCAACACAGTGTACTAATTCCACGAAAAGAGTTTGAAAAAAAGATGAAGCGACTATTAAAACAAGCAGATACCGAGTAAAGATAGACTTTTAGTTTCAAAATCAATATAATGAACAGGTTATAATTAAAAAAAGTGTAGGTTAATATAGAGAAGGGTTGTGACATATATGGCATTGACGGCAGGAATTGTAGGATTACCAAACGTAGGAAAATCCACACTGTTTAATGCAATAACGAAAGCGGGGGCACTTGCAGCTAACTATCCGTTTGCGACGATTGATCCGAACGTAGGAATTGTAGAAGTTCCGGATGCACGTTTAGATAAATTAACAGAGCTAGTAGTTCCAAAGAAAACAGTTCCAACTGCATTTGAGTTTACAGATATTGCAGGAATTGTAGAAGGTGCTAGTAAAGGTGAAGGTCTTGGTAACAAGTTCTTAGCTCATATTCGCGAAGTAGATGCAATTTGCCAAGTAGTACGTTGCTTTAATGATGAAAATATTACACATGTCTCCGGTAAAGTGGATCCAATCTCCGACATAGAAGTAATTAATCTGGAGTTAATTCTGGCAGATTTAGAAAGTGTAGATAAGCGTTTAGCTCGCGTTGCAAAAATGGCGAAACAAAAAGATAAAGATGCAATGGTGGAAGAGCCGATTCTATCACGCTTAAAAGAAGCATTTGAGGCAGGAAAATCGGGTCGTTCTGTTGACTTTTCCGAAGAGGAGCTTCGAGTAGTAAAAGGTCTTCATTTATTAACAATTAAACCAATGCTATACGTTGCAAATGTTTCGGAAGATGATATTATGGCAGATGGTGAGAATGAATATGTACAAAGAGTACGTGCATTTGCAGCAGAAGAAGGTGCACAGGTAATTGTAGTTTGTGCAAAAATTGAGGAAGAAATGGCAGCTTTAGAAGATGAAGAGAAGCAAATGTTCTTGGAAGAATTAGGGATTGAAGAGTCTGGATTGGATCAATTAATTAAAGCATCTTATTCATTACTAGGATTAGCTACCTATTTTACTGCAGGTGTACAAGAAGTACGTGCATGGACGTTCCGAAAAGGGATGAAAGCTCCTCAATGTGCAGGAGTAATTCACACTGACTTTGAAAAAGGATTTATACGAGCGGAAACAGTCGCTTACGATGATTTAGTTGCTACTGGATCTATGGCAGCAGCAAAAGAAGCAGGAAAAGTTCGTCTAGAAGGAAAAGAGTACATTGTACAAGATGGCGACGTTATGTTATTCCGCTTTAACGTATAATAAAAATGGAGGATTAGCTATTTTTTGCTAATCCTTTTTTAGAACATACAGTTTTGGTTTTATAGGATCATCTTTAATTAATACATATTTTGGATATTTTCTTAACTCTTTATACATTGCAAAGTCACCAGCTGCACCAGCAATTAACCATGCTCCTAAAAGAACAAGCACTGGCATTTCTATTATATAACCAATGAACATTGGAAGAACACCCGTCATCCAAAAAGGTAGCAGTAATGCTTTTTTCATCGCATGATTGGGTAAAGGAATACTTGTTGTTGCGTATGCAATCCCCATCTTTAGATTAACACCGTACTCCATACTACTCCAAGGAACTTTCCCAAAAAGATAAAAACCGATTAAATGAAAACATTCATGCAAGATAATGAGAAGTATATATCCAATACAAACTAAGAAAAAATCTAAAAATGTAAAAGTTAGTCGTATATCTCCCTGTAAAAATGTATAGACGATCAGTCCGACAATTGAAAGAATAACGGTCATCAATAAACTGACCCAAGCTACTCTTTTTAAATCAATTTCAATGATGGATAAAAAATTTTCTTTATTTTCCATGAACGATCCCTCCACTAATGTAAATATACATGAATCGTAAAAACAATGACAATCAATCTTGAAATAATTAATTCTTTATGATACAATTCATTGATGTGAGTAATAGAATTACTTGCTCCTTGTCGATTGTTGACCAATCGACCAAAGACCATAGGGAGGTGTAAATAGATGAGAACGTACGAATTAATGTACATTATTCAACCAGCAATCGAAGAAGATGCGAAAAAAGCTTTAGTTGAGCGTTTCAATGAAATCCTAACTTCAAACGGTGCTGAAATCATCGAAGCAAAGGACTGGGGTAAACGCCGCTTAGCTTACGAAATCAATGACTTACGTGAAGGTTACTACCAAATCGTTAAAGCAAACGCTGATTCAAAAGCAATCGATGAATACATTCGTTTAGCTAACATCAATGAGGACATTATCCGTCACATTGCTGTTCGTATCGACGATAAATAATAAAATCGACTAACAAAAGCTGAATGAGGGAGGTTGTACACTGATGATTAACCGTGTCGTTTTAGTTGGAAGACTAACAAAAGATCCGGAACTTCGCTATACGCCAAGTGGTGTTGCAATGGCAAGATTTACACTAGCTGTCAATCGAACATTTTCCAACCAACAAGGTGAAAGAGAAGCTGATTTTATCAACTGTGTCGTTTGGAGAAAGCAAGCGGAAAACACAGCTAACTTCTTGAAAAAAGGTAGTTTAGCAGGTGTTGAAGGACGCATACAAACAGGCAGTTATGAAGGACAAGATGGAAAACGTGTTTATACAACGGACGTTGTCGCAGACAGTGTTCAATTTTTAGAACCACGTAGTAGTTCTGGAGACCGTGGCCAATCGGGACAACCATATGGTGGCGGACAACAGCAACAACAGCAAAATCCATATCCAACATATCAGCAAAACCAACCAATGAATCAGCAAAATTATACACGTGTAGATGAAGATCCTTTTGCAAATAGTAGTGGACCAATCGAAGTATCGGATGACGATCTACCATTCTAAGGACTTCACGCATGTTACTTTAATCGAAAAGGAGGCAATCTATTATGGCACCACGTCGCGGAGGCAAAAGACGCCGTAAAGTTTGTTACTTCACAGCTAACAACATTACACACATCGATTACAAAGATGTAGATTTGTTGAAAAAATTCGTGTCAGAACGTGGGAAAATTCTTCCACGTCGTGTGACAGGAACTAGCGCGAAGTACCAACGTAAGTTAACACGAGCTATTAAAGTATCTCGTATCATGGCTTTACTTCCATTCTCTTCTGAAGAGAGATAAGTTTATAAATCAAAGGACCGGGAAACCGGTCTTTTTTTGTTGCAAAGGAATTGATAATTAGTCACCGCGCTGATTTTCGCTACAGGCGGACGCTTTCCGCCGGGTGATAGATGAGCCATCCCGCCGCTTCGCGTTCGTTTTGATGGCTCATCTATCTCACTCATCCGGCTAGAGTCGCCGCCTTCTGCTGCAATCAATAGAACTTGCTTACTAATTTAGCATATACACTTATCAAAGCTTTAGATTTATCAGGTCGACTGTGCAATAATTATAAATCTAATGAGAAAATGCCGTCCTAATTAAGTAAAGCATTTAATAGGAAAAGTTTGATGTATTAAACCATTTTTAGGGGAATTAAACAGTCATTCATCTGCGTCTCACTTCAAGTAAACTTGTTATGTTGAAAAATGGTTGCTCTCGTGCTAACTTAGTTGCTTTCCGAATAGAACTAGTTGCTTTAGTGACTGGTTTGTTGCTCATATCCAGTTATTAGACCGTATTTTTAGGAAATTCTATATAAGATTGGATTTAGGGTAACGACACTGCTTAGTTAAGAAGCTCAAATGGATTGGAGCGATTAGCGACGAGGAGGCTGAAGCCATGCCCGCGGAAAGTACCCGCCTGCAGCGGAAATCTTAGCGGTAAATTCATTATGAAGCATTATTCCTATATTGCGCGAACTATCCTTTATAAGGGTAGTTTTTTTATTACTATGACTTGAAAAAGGAAAGTTGGCAGAGTATGGAGTTTTAGTTGAGGTAATAAATCTGTTACAATGAATAGATGACTAGGATAAAGGAAGGTACTTCATGCAAAAATATCAGTCAAACTATTTAACATATGGGTCTATGATGATTGCACTATTTGTAATTACTTTAGCAATAGTTGTATATGTTCCATTTGTAAGTATTTTAATTTCATTTATAGTACCATTACCAATTGCTTGGTACAGTGTAAAGTTTGAACGGAAGCATGCACTTTTAGTTACGCTTATCGCTGTTATATTATCTGGATTGATAGGTGGGATTGCTGGACTAATATTTGGAGTAACTTTAGCTCCATTAGGTTTTATTATAGGAAACTCCATTAGAACAAATCAATCTAAGTTTTATGTACTAATGGCTTCAGGTATATATTTATTAATCATTACCGCAATGCAATATATTGTTTCAATTTTAGTATTAAATATTAATATTTTGACGCAATTTTTAGAGGCCCTTGAAATATCCTATAAACAAGTAGGAAATATCATGGAACTAGCTGGACAGTTGCCAGCTAATTACGATGAAATGGTGGATCAACTTTTATTGCTATTTAAAATGATCATACCTTCTTTATATATTGGAACCGTATATATATATGCCTTTCTTTACGTGATTATTAATTTCTCTATATTGAACAAGTTAAAACTAGACGTTCCAAAATTTTCAAAGTTCATGGATTTTAGACTACCAAAAGCAGTGTTATGGTATTATTTAATCGTATCCATTTTCACCCTGTTCGTGACATTTGAAATTGGAACTTTTGGTTATTTACTATTTGTGAATGCGGCACTTATATTAAAAGTTCTTTTGTTTTTACAAGGTGTTTCGCTCATTCACTACTATTTTTATGTGCAAGGATGGCCAAAATGGTCGATGATTCTAGCAAGCATTCTTGCCGTACCACTTTATACGTTCACGATTATATTAGGTGTGTTAGATTTAGGGTTTAATTTGCGAGCGTATTTAAAAGACAGGTACAAAAAATAAGGAGCTGATCAAGTGGCATCTTTTTTTAGGAAACGCCCAATTCGATATCCACTCGTCTTGTTCATGTTACTCGGTGGGGTGGCAGCTTATTTACTGTTGACTAACAATTTGTTAGTTGGGTTGTTATTTGCTTTATTAGTAATTGGCGTATCCATTTATGCATGGATACTAGAACAGCGTGTATATGAAGAGACAGAAAGACATATAGAAACCCTCTCTTATCGGATGAAGAAAGTAGGGGAAGAGGCACTTTTAGAAATGCCAATTGGTATTTTATTGATAAATGATCAATTTGTCATTGAGTGGGCTAATCCATATATGATGGAAAAATTGCCATTCGATACAATCATAGGAGAAGAGTTATTTTCTATATCAAAAGATTTTAAGCAGCTTTTGAAACAAGAGGATATAAAAGAAATGGTCATATCTTTTGATGACAATAACTACAAAGTGTTGTATAAAGCAGAAGAAAAGTTATTGTACTTCTTCGACATTACAGAACAAGTAGAAATGGAATCTCTATATTATGGGGATCGTACAGTTATTGGAGTTCTGTATATTGATAACTATGATGAAATTGCCCAAGGGATGGATGATCAAACCCGAGGACAGTTAAATAGTATTGTTACCTCATGTGTGAATGATTGGGGTGCAAAATACGGAATTTATGTGAAACGCATTTCTTCGGATCGTTTTTTAGCGGTTTTTAACGAATCCATTTTAGTAGAACTAGAGAAAAATAAATTTTCGATTTTGGATGACATTAGAGAGACTACTGCTAAGTTCGGATTTTCATTAACGTTGAGTGTTGGCGTTGGTGCTGGGTCTATTTCACTTGTTGAACTTGGTGAATTAGCACAGTCAAGCCTGGACTTAGTACTAGGACGCGGTGGGGATCAAGTAGCGATCAAACACCCAAGTGGAAAAGTGAAGTTTTACGGTGGGAAAACAAATCCAGTAGAAAAAAGAACGCGTGTTAGAGCTAGAGTTATATCACACGCCCTTCGAGATTTAATCCAAGATAGTGATCAAGTGTTTGTGATGGGACATCGCATGCCTGATATGGATGCCATTGGTTCCGCTGTAGGAGTGAGAAAAATGGCCGAGATGAATAAAGTAGATGGCTACGTCGTGATTGACTTTAATGAACTAGACAATAGCGTTACTCGATTAATGGATGAAATAAAAGAAAAACCAGAGCTCTATGATCGTTTTATCAGTCCAGAAGAAGCGATGAATAAAATGACCGATAAAACATTACTAGTTGTAGTAGATACACATAAACCAAGCCTAGTTATTGATGAGAAATTACTTCAAAGAGCAGAAAAAATAGTCGTAATTGATCATCACCGTAGAGGAGAAGAATTTATATCCAATACGATGCTTGTTTATATGGAACCGTACGCATCATCTACCTCTGAGCTCGTTACAGAATTAATCGAATATCAGCCGAAACACCAAAAGATAACTAGCTTAGAAGCTACGTCAATGCTTGCAGGAATAATAGTAGATACGAAAAGTTTTACACTTCGTACGGGGGCTAGAACATTTGAAGCAGCTTCCTATCTTCGGACTAATGGAGCAGATACGGTACTTGTACAACGTTTACTAAAAGAAGACATTGATACGTATATTGAGCGGTCGAAAATCGTACAAACAGTAGAATTTTTTGGAGAAGGCATTGCCATTGCCCATGGTGCAGATGATATCGCTTATAGTCAGGTGTTACTAGCCCAAACTGCCGATATTTTATTAACGATGAATAATATTACAGCTTCGTTTGTTATTGGGCGTAAAAGTGATTCTCAAGTAGGCATAAGCGCAAGATCGCTCGGAGATGTAAACGTACAGTTAATAATGGAACGACTGAACGGCGGTGGTCATTTAACGAATGCTGCATGCCAATTAGAAGATATAACAGTAGAAGAAGCAATGACGTTATTAAAAAATGCAATTACAGAAACAATCAAAGGAGGAAATACAGAATGAAAGTCGTATTTTTAAAAGATGTAAAAGGTAAAGGAAAAAAAGGGGAAATAAAAAACGTAGCAGATGGTTATGCACATAACTTTTTATTGAAAAATAAACTTGCAGTGGAAGCAAATACTGCTGCCATTAGCGCACTAGAAGGTCAAAAGAAAAAATCAGAAAAAGAAGCTGCTGAAGAGTTAGCGGAAGCAAAAAAATTAAAAGAAGTGTTAGAGCAACTTACAGTTGAACTGAAGGCAAAATCAGGTAGCGATGGTCGTTTATTTGGTTCAGTAACAACCAAACAAATTGCAGCACAATTAGAGAAATCACATAGTATTAAACTAGATAAGCGCAAAATGGAGCTGGACGATGCTATTCGTGCATTAGGATATACAAATGTTCCAGTTAAATTACATCATGAAGTAGTAGCAACATTAAAAGTACATGTCACAGAAGAAGCGTAAGGAGAGAGATGAATGAGCGATCCATTGTTGGACCGTGTACCGCCACATAACCAAGAAGCTGAACAGTCTGTCCTCGGAGCAATATTTTTAGAACCACAAGCATTAATAACAGCTGCAGAAATCGTCATGCCGGAAGACTTTTACCGTGTAGCACATCAAAAGATATTCCAAACCATGCTACGGTTAAGTGATCAGGGGAAGGCTATAGACGTTGTAACTATAACCGAAGAGCTTTCAGCTAAAAAAGAGTTGGAAGATGTCGGAGGTATTTCATACATTAGTGAGATTGCCAATAGTGTTCCTACTGCAGCCAATATTGGTCACTATGCAAAGATAGTAGAAGAAAAGTCTATTTTGCGTCGACTTATTCGTGTGGCTACTACGATAGTAGAAGACGGATTTACGAGAGAAGACGAAGTAGAAGCCTTATTATCAGAAGCTGAAAGAAAAATGATGGAAGTCGCTAACCGAAAAAATGCTGGTGACTTTAAACATATTAAAGATGTGTTAGTAGAAACATATGATAACATCGAAAAGCTTCATTCACAAAAAGGTGAGGTTACGGGAATACCTACAGGATTTCGCGATTTAGATCGTATAACTGCTGGTTTCCAAAGAAATGACTTGATCATTGTAGCTGCACGTCCTTCGGTAGGGAAAACAGCATTTGCACTCAATGTAGCACAAAATGTAGCAACTAAGACGGATGAAAATGTTGCCATCTTTAGTTTGGAGATGGGAGCAGAACAATTAGTAATGCGTATACTCTGTGCAGAGGGAAATATAGATGCGCAAGTTCTTCGTACTGGTTCACTTACAACGGAAGACTGGCGTAAGCTTACGATGGCTATGGGAAGCTTATCAAACGCCGGTATTTATATCGATGATACGCCTGGTATTCGAGTAAATGAAATCCGAGCTAAATGCCGTCGATTAAAACAAGAATCTGGACTTGGAATGATTTTAATTGATTATTTACAACTTATTCAGGGAAGCGGTGGAAGCCAAGCAAACCGCCAACAAGAGGTTTCAGAAATTTCCCGTTCTCTAAAAGGTTTAGCTCGTGAACTAAAAGTACCAGTCATTGCACTTTCACAGCTATCTCGTGGAGTGGAACAACGACAAGATAAACGACCAATGATGTCCGATTTACGTGAATCTGGTTCGATTGAGCAAGATGCGGATATTGTATCTTTCTTATACCGTGAAGATTATTACGATAAAGAAACGGAAAATCAAAATATGATCGAAATTATTATTGCAAAACAACGTAACGGTCCAACCGGAACAGTAACGCTTGCTTTTGTGAAGGAATTTAACAAATTCGTTAATATTGATTGGAGCCAACATCAAGCTCCACCAGCATAACTATAACACGAACATAGTGTGGTGAATACCACTGAATGTTCGTGTTTTTCGTTTGAATTAGTTGACGATGATTTAGAGTATTGGTACAATTACACTGATTTTATTCAGGACATATTATGTCTGACGGAGGTGTCGGCAATGCCATCAGTAGTAGTTGTTGGAACACAGTGGGGAGACGAAGGAAAGGGAAAAATTACAGATTTTCTCTCTGAAAACTCGGAAGTAATCGCACGGTACCAAGGTGGAAATAACGCAGGCCATACCATTATTTTTGGAGGTAAAACGTACAAGCTTCATCTTATTCCTTCCGGTATTTTTTATCAGGACAAAATCTCTGTTATTGGAAACGGCATGGTAGTAGATCCACGGGCACTAGTGAAAGAAATAAATGGACTACATGATCGAGGGGTAAACACGGATAATTTACGTATTTCCAACCGGGCACATGTTATCCTTCCGTATCATATTAAACAAGATGAAGAAGAAGAAGCTCGTAAGGGTGCAAATAAGATCGGAACAACAGGTAAAGGTATTGGACCAGCCTATATGGACAAAGCGGCTCGTGTCGGTATACGTATTGCAGATCTTCTCGATTATGGAGTGTTTAAAGAAAAATTAGACCAGAACTTAGCTGAAAAAAATAGAATGTTCGAGAAGTTTTATGAAACAGAAGGCTTTACCGTTGAAGAGATTTTAGAAGAATTTTATAGCTATGGGCAAGAAATAGAGAAATACGTAACAGATACTTCAAAAGTATTAAACGACGCATTAGACGAAGGTCGTCGTGTACTTTTTGAAGGTGCTCAAGGGGTCATGTTAGATATTGACCAAGGAACATATCCATTTGTTACTTCTTCTAATCCTGTGGCTGGTGGGGTAACGATTGGCGCTGGAGTAGGACCAACTAAAATATCTCACGTAGTAGGAGTATGTAAAGCTTATACTTCTCGTGTAGGCGATGGACCATTTCCGACGGAGCTATTTGATGAAGTTGGTAGTCAAATTCGTGAAGTTGGGAAAGAGTATGGGACAACGACTGGTAGACCACGCAGAATTGGTTGGTTTGATACTGTAGTAATTAGACATGCTGCCCGAGTAAGCGGCTTAACAGATTTAACGGTTAACTCAATTGACGTTTTAACTGGTTTAGATACTCTGAAAATATGTACGGCTTATAAATACAAGGATGAATTAATCACGGAATATCCAGCAAATCTTCGTATGCTTGCGAAATGCGAACCGGTATATGAAGAGCTACCAGGCTGGAATGAAGATATTACAAAATGTAAAACGCTTGATGAACTACCAGCGAATGCTCGTCGTTATCTAGAGCGAATCGCACAACTAACCGGCGTGCAAATATCGATCTTTTCAGTTGGTCCGGATCGTACACAAACAAACATTATTTCGAGCGTTTGGAGATAATGAAACAAGTTAATGATTAATAAAAGCCGTCGAGAAGTAAACACTTTTTGACGGCTTTTTGTCGTTTTCTTCAAACATAGTGAAAAAATAGCGTTTTAAATCTTCTAATATGACAAATATAACAAAGAATTAAGTAAATTCATGTATAAAACATAGTTATTTTAGCAGAAAATAACATAAGCGAATCGATTAACTAGAAAAATAGATTATCTTTCTGCTATTTTTTTCAAGCTAATAGAATATATTGGAACTAATACTACAGTTTCTTTACAACTACTTGAATTAGTTCACTTCTCTATTTTAAATATGTTAAATTAAAGTAGTGTGAAAAATAGAGTAGATTGTAATTAGTTTGGAAGGGGCTTTACCATGTTTTTGAAAAGAAAGAATAAGGAACAGCAAATTCAACAAACTGTTCTGACAAACAGAAAATCAAGTATAGTGAAGAAAGCAACCGTATCAATTTTGCTCATTTCTAGTTTATCCTTTAATATCGCATTTGCAAATGAAGATGACAGTCATACGTTGAAAGAAATTTATCATATATATTCCAATGGACAATACGTAGGAGCATTATCTGATCAAACAGAAATGGAAACAATGATGGATCAGAAAGTTCTAGATTCGCGTTCCCAGTACAAGGATTTCTCTTTAAAAGCTGGCTCTAACTTATCGATTGTACCAGAACAAGTTTTTACAGCTTCCACAGATGATGAGGCAACACTTCAAAAACTAAATGAGCTAATAGAAGTAAAAGCAAAAGCATTTGCATTATCTGTTAATGACGAGATGGCGGTCTACGTCAAAGACTTAGATGCTTACCGAGATGCAGTACATAAGTTAAAGTTACATTTTGTTTCGGAAGAAGAGCTACAAGCAGTAGAAGCGCGAAAAGATTCTACTGAAACTTTACCCAAATTAAAAGAAAATGAAACTCGTATTATGGATTTAATTTTAAAAGAAAAAGTATCAGGTGTTACGGTTGATGTTAGTCCAGAACAAGTTGTTTCATCAGACGATGCAGTTAAACTGTTATTAGAAGGAACACTAGAACAAGAAACATATAAAGTAGCTGAAGGTGACGTATTAGGAACAATAGCTAGTAAGCATAATTTATCAACTTCTGAGCTTATGGCATTAAATCCAGGTGTTTCAGAATCTACAGTATTGCAAATAGGTCAAGAGTTAAATGTAACAGTCTTAAAACCACTTATTAACGTAGAAGTTCTATATGAAAAAAGAGCCGAGGAAGTCATCAAACATACGAAAAAAGTAGAAGAAACAGATGAAATGTATAAAGGTGATACAAAAGTAAAACAAGAAGGTTCGGATGGGAAGAAGATAGCTACTTATTTAGTCCGTAAAGAAAATGGCATAGAAGTAGGTCAATCCGTAATCGAAGAGACAATTCTTGAAGCACCTAAGGATCATATCGTTTTAAAAGGAACAAAGGTGATACCTTCTCGTGGTTCTGGTCAATTTGCTTGGCCAGCGGAAGGTGGATATATTTCAAGTAAAATGGGTTATCGTTGGGGTCGTCAGCATGAAGGGATAGATATTGCACGTCCTAATGGTTATACGATAAAGGCTTCAGACAATGGGGTTGTGGAAGCAGCAGGACAGGACGGAACATATGGTAACCGAGTAATTGTAAATCACCAAAATGGTTATAAAACGACGTATGCTCACCTTTCTTCTATAAGTGTCAGTGTAGGAGATGTTGTGCCACAAGGTTCTAAGTTAGGTGTAATGGGAAGTACGGGTCGTTCAACCGGTACACACTTGCATTTTGAAGTGGAGAAAAATGGTGTAACGATCAATCCATTATCTGTGTTAAACTAAAAAGGTAGAGACGGTCACTTGTTTGGCTGTCTCTTTTTTTAATTTCCTAGGAAATAATTCGACAAACATCGACTATAACATCTCTCATTACCAACTACTTCCTTCAAGGATGCGAAGAGTTGAAAAGAATGATAGAGTAAATACATTAAGAAAAAATTTATTTCTACAAACATATAGAGAAAAGTACGAAAGGGGATCCATATATGAGTAAAAAAATATTAGTAGTAGACGACGAGAAACCAATTGCAGATATACTGCAATTTAATCTAAAAAAAGAGGGTTACCAAGTATTTTGTGCCTATGATGGCGATGATGCATTAAAAAGAATTGAAGAGATACAACCAGATCTCATGTTATTAGATATAATGCTTCCAAATAGAGATGGTATGGAAGTTTGTCGAGAAGTAAGAAAAAAATATGATTTTCCCATCATCATGTTAACTGCAAAAGATTCAGAGATCGATAAAGTGCTCGGCTTGGAGCTAGGAGCAGATGACTATGTAACCAAGCCATTTAGTACAAGAGAGTTAATAGCAAGAGTGAAAGCAAATATGCGAAGACATCAAACGATACATGGCGATTCTGAAGTTACAACGAATGATATCGTAATAGGACCACTCACGATACAACCAGATGCTTATTTAGCATTAAAAAGGGATGTAACAATCGAACTGACCCATCGTGAATTTGAACTATTACATTATTTAGCGAAACATATTGGACAAGTGATGACCCGAGAGCATTTATTACAAACAGTATGGGGTTATGATTATTTTGGAGATGTTCGAACTGTAGACGTAACGATTCGTCGTCTGCGAGAGAAGATTGAAGATAATCCTAGTCATCCTACTTGGATTGTAACTAGAAGAGGCGTTGGTTATTATTTACGAAATCCTGAACAGGAGTAAACAAACAAATGCAAAAGGTTGGTTATTTTAAATCAATTCATATGAAAATTGTCTTTATCTATATATTACTAATAATTATTGCGATGCAAATTATTGGTTTATATTTTGTTCGAGAGTTGGAACAAACATTAAAAGATAATTTTCAAACATCCATAACGGATCGTGTAGGCATATTGGAATTTAGTGCAAGGGAAGAAATAATTAAAACTAGAAATGAAGAAGATTTAACTAAAGAACAAAGCCTACGCTCGATTCTGTCAGGTATAAATTCAGACGATATTAAAGAAGTACGTGTCATAGATGCAAGATATCAAATTTTAGCAACTTCGGATCTAAGCAACCAATCAATCGTTGGACAAAGATCCATGGATGAATTAGTGAAGCTATCCATAACAGCTGAAACTGAACAAAACAATATTTCGCTGGATAAAGAAACGCGTAAACGAATTTGGATTTTAGCAACACCGATCATCTATCAAGGAGAAGTAATTGGTTCTTTATATATCGAATCGAATATTGAAAATGTATTTGGACAGATGAATGAGATAAACCAAATTCTTGCTGGGGGAACAGCCGTTGCACTTGCGATAACTATTGTTCTTGGAATATTAATCGCACAAACGATTACTAGACCAATATCCGATATGAGAAAGCAAGCGCAAGCAATGGCGAAAGGGAATTATTCACGAAAAGTTCGGGTATATGGCAACGATGAAATCGGACAACTAGCTATTGCATTTAACCATTTAACGAACCGTTTACAAGAAGCGCAATCGACAACAGAAGCAGAGCGTAGAAAACTTGCATCGGTACTTGCCAATATGACGGATGGCGTTATTGCAACGGATCGCAAAGGAAGAGTTATCCTTATTAATGACCCAGCCATCAGGCTATTACGCATTCCGAGAGAAATGGTTTTAAATCGTCCTATTATATCGGTTCTTGGAATTGATTCTGCTCATTCATTTGAAGATTTAATCCATTTAAAGGAATCGATGAATTTAGATTTAAGTACACAGGAGCGCCCGTTTATATTACGTACAAACTTTTCCGTTATTCAAAAAGAGACAGGTTTTGTGAATGGATTAATCGCCGTGTTACACGATAATACGGAACAAGAAAAGATAGACATGGAACGAAGAGAATTTGTTGCAAATGTTTCGCATGAATTACGAACTCCACTAACGACGATGAGCAGTTATTTAGAAGCACTTACTGAAGGGGCATGGAAAGATGATGAAATTGCACCGACATTTTTACAAGTGACACAAACCGAAACACAACGAATGATTCGCCTAGTAAATGATTTGCTACAGTTATCTAAAATGGACAGTAGGGACTATGACTTGAACCGAGAAATTATGAATTTCAATCAATTTTTTAATCGAATAATAGACCGATTCGAACTTTCTAAATCTCAAAATGTTACTTTTCATCGGATGCTGTCAGATACATCTTATTATGTAGATATCGACACGGATAAACTAACACAAGTAATGGATAATATCATTTCGAATGCTATGAAATACTCCCCTGATGGAGGCAATATCCGATTTGGGGTTGCGGAGAAAGATAATATATTAACTGTGATGATTTCAGACGAAGGTATGGGGATACCTCCTGAAAATGTCAATCGAATTTTTGATCGCTTTTATCGCGTAGATCGTGCGAGAGCAAGGTCGATGGGTGGAACTGGTCTGGGACTTGCTATTGCCCGGGAAATGATAGAGGCACACGGTGGAAGGATTTGGGCAGAAAGTGAAGAAGGACATGGTACTACCATATTCTTTACATTAAAAGTTGAAATGGACGAGGAAGGTGAGTGGGATTGAAGTACATTGAACAAGTAAAATCAGTTATTTTACTCTTACTTATCTTGCTTAGTTTAACACTGACTTTTACGATATGGACATACTCTCCCTCATACGATACGAACGAAACCCCAGTGGTAGATATTGCGATTGCAGAAAAAAAGAAACTGGAAGACGTGGTGAAACCATATCGATTACTGCTTAGTCAAGAAGAGTTATTAAAGGGTTCCGATGATAAGCAAATCATTGATAATATATTAGATGTGATGAAAGAATGGGAAATTCAAACGGTAGAGCTTTTGAATAATCAAGCGAGTGATCAGCAAATAAATGATTATACGAAAACACCAAATCGGATTACATTCTTTTTTCCAGCGGAAGTGCCAATTAAAACATATGGCAATATCTTAACCTTTACGGATTATAATTTACCAAACGCTTCGTTCAATCGTTTAATCGTTGAATGGAGCGAAACTACTAGTGAAAAAATGCATATATATTTTATTAATGCGGTAACTAATAATGTCTATATGGCCAACATAGGGAAGGTTGATCGAGAAGACTTCATCAAACACGCCAAAAGACAAACGATGGATCAACCGGTGTATAATGAGATAGAGAGAGCAAATCGACTTTCACTTTATATTTCAGCAACCCCTAGAACAATGGCGAGCTATTCGTATTTTGTAGAAGAAATTGCGCCAGAGAAATTTAAAAATGCATTATTTACTAATCCAAGCCTTGTGCGCAGTAATCCATTAGGCGTAAGTGGGCAGGAGTATACGGATGATAGTGCACTGATGAACGTCGACTTTTTATATAAAAGATTAAGTTATGTACACCCAGCTTCAGAAAGTGATAGTGTTGGGAAACCGGACGAGCTCATTCAACAAAGTTTGAACTTCATCAATGAGCATAATGGATGGACAGACGATTATCGATATAGTCGTATGAATTCTTCTACTAAACAAGTAAGTTATCAGCTCTATTTTCATGGAGTACCCGTTTACAGTAAAGATACTGCAACCGAGATAACACAATATTGGGGAACGAATAGTGTATATCGGTATATTCGACCATATTATACGTTGGATGATTCTTCCCCTGAAGAAAGAGAAGTTCAGTTGCAATCTGGACAAGACATATATGACTTGATTTACTCCTTTTATGATAAAAAAGTTCAATCCATAGATGATATTGCAATAGGATACAGCTTGTCTCAGGACAGTCATCAGCCATTACTGAATCTAGAGCCTTCATGGTATTACTTAGCAAATGGTTCTTGGACTAGAATTACTCCAGAACTATTAGGAGGTGGCAAATTTGGATTGGAATAAAACTAAAACCATATTTATAATTGTGTTTTCCATTTTAAATGTGTTTTTATTTTCTCTTTATTTGAATAGGTACAATGATGCGCTGAATATAGAAGAGCAAAACGATACTCCTATTGAGGAAAGTCTTCTTTCAGATAATATTAAAGTGCCAAAAATAGAATCATTTATTCAAGAGGCATCGTATGTTTCTGGGAACGTACATCTCTTTAGGGTAGAAGAGTTAAATGAATTAACAAACCAGACCCTAGAAGTAAAAGACGGATATGAACTAATAGGCACATTCAAAGAGCCACTTCCAATAACAACCGAAAATTCGTTGGAAAAGCTAGTCAAAGAAAATGTTATCCGTGGTGATTCATACAGGTTATGGAAAATAGATGAAGAGGAACAATCTGCTACATTTTTTCAAGAAGTAAATGATCGGCTTGTGTACCACAATCAAAATGCACAAGTAATTGTATATTGGAATGATGAAAAAGAACTTCTTCGATATGAGCAATCGATATTGGACAATCTAGAAGATTACAATGAATCGAGAAAGTTAGTGTCGCCCACGTTTGTAATTAGAGTTTTGTATTCCAGCTCATTATTAAAAGCAGATTCGACTGTAAAAGATATTAAACTAGGGTATTCCACGTTAGCCCAACTAACGGAGACTCAAGTATTTGCACCAACTTGGTATGTACCAGTTGAACTTTCAGACGGGACGATGGAAGAGTATTTTGTTAATGCAGTAGAAGGAAGAGTTAGTGAAATCCCCAAAAAGACGGAACAACCTGAAGTAAAGTAAGGAGTTTTAACAATGAAGTTTAGTGTATTAGCAAGTGGGAGCAGTGGGAATGCTATTTATGTCGAAAGTGAGGAGCATTCTTTTTTAGTAGATGTAGGCTTAAGCGGTAAGAAAATGGAGCAACTTTTTTGTGAGATAGACCGAGATATGAAAAAGTTATCCGGCATTTTTATTACCCATGAGCATAGTGACCATATTAAGGGACTAGGTGTCGTTGCAAGAAAACATGGTATCCCTATTTATGCAAATGAAAAAACATGGCTAGCGATGGATCCCCTTATCGGTAAAGTGCCAGTTGAACAACGATTCCAATTTGATATGGAAACAGTTAAAACATTTGGAACGATGGATATCCAGTCATTTGCTGTATCGCACGATGCAGTGGATCCAATGTTTTATATTTTTCATGAAAATGGTCGTAAACTTGTCCTAATTACAGACACCGGGTACGTTAGCGACAGGATGAAAGGGCATATTAAAGGAGCAGATTCGTTTGTTTTTGAAAGTAACCACGATGTGAGTATGCTTCAAATGGGGCGGTATCCTTGGTCTATTAAAAGAAGAATATTAAGTGATGTTGGACATGTTTCCAACGAAGATGCAGCGGTAGCAATGAGCGAAGTAGTTGATACCAAGAACACCCATATTTATTTATCTCACTTAAGTAAAGATAATAACATGAAAGATCTTGCACGTATGAGTGTTGCGCAAACATTAAAATCTTGCGGAATTGTTGCAGGAGAATATGTACATCTACACGATACAGATGCAAATATTCCAACCGAATTAGTAACCGTTTAACCGGCGTAATTGATTATAAAAGGTTCCAAAGTTTAACTTTGGGACTTTTTTTATTTATCTTTAAAAGAATTTTCATCTTATTTTAATGTTAATTGGGTAAATTAACAGTACAAACAGTTATTTAAAAAGAAAGGAAGGCAGACGATGGACCCAAATAATCCATATGGACCACAAGAAGAATCGAAAGTAGAAGAGAACATAGTAGAAAAAAGAGCACCAAAAATGGAAAAGAAACGAGGTGCAGCTGGCTATTTCTTCAGTGCATTAGCGGGTGTATTAGTAGGTGCTTTACTTGTATGGTTTTTAATCCCTTCAGTCGTAACAAATTTACCAACAGACAACGCAGCGAATACTATAACAAAAACACAACAGCTTTCCGTAGATATAACAACAGATGTAACAAGTGCAGTAGAAAAGGCTTCACGGGCAGTTGTTGGTGTTTCCAATATCCAATCGGTTACGAATTTCTGGAGCCAGTCCCAATCAGAGCAGGAGGCTGGAACAGGTTCTGGCGTTATTTATAAAAAGGAAAATGGAAAAGCATACGTCATTACGAATCATCATGTAATTGAAAATGCCAAAGCAGTTGAGGTAACTCTAACGGATGGAGCAAAAGTGGATGCCAAATTAGTCGGAAGCGACATATGGACAGACTTGGCCGTTTTAGAAATTGACGATAAGGGTGTGGATACCGTTATCGAATTCGGAGATTCAGATGCGCTAAAGCAAGGGGAAACTGTTATTGCAATTGGTAACCCACTTGGATTGGATTTTTACGGTTCCGTTACTACCGGAGTTGTATCTGGTAAGGACCGTGCTATCCCCGTTGATATTAATGGAGATGGTATTGAAGATTGGCAAGCAGAGGTGTTACAAACAGATGCGGCGATTAACCCCGGTAATAGTGGTGGAGCTTTAATAAACCTTGCTGGTCAACTTGTAGGAATTAACTCTATGAAAATTTCTGAGGCTGCTGTTGAAGGAATGGGTCTCTCTATTCCAGTTAACTCTACCATTCCAATTATCGAAGACTTGGAGGCAAATGGAAAAGTAAATCGTCCGTCTATGGGGATTACATTGGTTGATGTAACAAATGTACCTGCTTTCCATCAACGGGAAACGTTAAAATTACCGGCTGAAGTAACAACTGGGGTTGTAGTAGATCAAGTAATAGAAAATACACCAGCAGCTTTAGGAGGTATGAAACCGTACGATGTTATTGTAGAAATGGACGGTCAAAAAATAGAAAACACGATTGACTTAAGAAAACATTTATATAATGAAAAAGAAATTGGCGATGAAATGAAACTAAAAGTATATCGCCAAGGTAACTTAGTGGAAATAACGATTATGTTAAAAGAAACGGATACATTATAAACATGTGGATAACTGCACTTTGTAAATAAAAGATTTACACAGCGAGTAGGAAAAGAAAAGCTGTTCTTTCCTACTCGTTTTTCTTTTGATAAAATAGACTGTGGATAAGAATGGACGATTTGTGCATAACTAATTAAATTATTCGGAAAACGAAAGGAAGTTAAAAATTGAAATTATTTAGCTGTGAAACTCATATAAATCAAGCTTTAGACATGTTTGTGGCGGAGCATAAAACCTTCCCAATGCTAGAAAAATTAAAAGAGGAAGAAAAGTTATCCACAAAATGTACATACTGTGATGTCGCAGCAGTATATATTGTAGAAAAGGAAAAATGAGACACAATATGTAGATAAGTGTTGTGGATATGTGCATAAGTTATGTGTATAACTTGTTTGTAAACGGAAAGTAAAGGTGGATAACTTGTGAATATACAAATTGTATCGGTTGGGAAATTAAAAGAAAAATATTTAAAATTGGGGATAGAGGAATATACAAAGCGATTAGGTAGCTATGCAAAAATCGAGTTAGTGGAAGTACCTGATGAAAAAGCACCGGAAAATTTAAGTGATGCAGATATGGAAATCGTGAAGAAGAAAGAAGGAGACCGCATTCTTTCAAAAATCGGAGCGGATACTTATGTCATTGCACTTGCGATTGAAGGAAAGATGAAGTCATCTGAACAACTTGCTAGCGATATAGAATCTTTAATGACATATGGCCGAAGCAAAATCGCATTTGTTATTGGAGGATCACTTGGTTTGCATGACGATGTAATGAAACGTTCTGATGAAAAACTGTCTTTTAGTAAAATGACATTACCGCATCAGTTGATGAAGTTGGTGTTGGTGGAGCAGATTTATCGGAGTTTTAGGATTATGAAGGGTGAACCGTACCATAAATAAATGAGGTATTTTAGATCGTAGGCATTTTAGGCATTATTCGCGACAAAGAGAAACACTTTTAGAAAAATATAAAATAAAAAAATTTGACTAATAATTTACTATACTCAAAGTGGTCGATCTACTTTTATTAAGTTAATACAAATTTGGTAGTCCACCACATAATAGTTCTAGTGTCAGACTTTTTTAGCTTTTAACCCTACAAGATCCTGGGATCTTGTAGGGTTTCTTTAATAAGAGTTATTATTCCTAGATTAATGAATATTTTACTCCATACATGTTTATATACACGCTATCATATACATTTGAAAATGGGCTGATTTTATAAAATCCTAACCTTCATGCAGAATTCGGAGTTCGGATACTAAGCAAGTAATTATATTTCTAATGAGTAAAGGTGATAAAGGGAGGATCAAGATGTATCTAACTGAACGTGAAAAGGATGGGTTACTGATTGTAGTTGCTGCGAATTTGGCAAAAAAAAGAAGACAAGAAGGTTTGAAACTGAATTATCCCGAAGCAGTGGCGTTGATTACATATGAAATAATGGAAATGGCAAGAAGGGGAGGTAAAACAGTACCGGAAATGGAAAACGCCGGAAGAAAGATTTTAAGAGAAGAGGATGTAATGGATGGTGTTGCATTCATGGTCAAACAGATCAATGTAGAAGCGACTTTTCCAGATGGAACACAACTAGTCGTAATTTATAACCCTATTCAACCATGATAAAGGGCTATTAGCCATAATCGAAAGGAGAACGTGCATTGAAACCAGGTGAATATATTTTAAAAAAGGGCTCAATTCCTATTAATGCAGGAAGAGAAACCCGGCTGATTAAAGTGGTTAATAGAGGGGATCGCCCAATCTTTGTCGGTTCGCATTATCATTTCTATGAGACGGATCCAGGATTGGAATTTAACAGAGAGCTTGCCAAAGGAATGCGTTTGAATATTGCCTCTGGAGAAAATGTGCAATTCCCACCAGGAGAAATAAAAGAAGTTGAGCTTGTAGAAATTGGCGGGCGTAAGGAAGTTTATGGTTTTAGAGGATATGTAAATGGACCTGTTAAAAGCATAGCTTCCCCAACAATAAGTGAGAAAAGCATTTCAAAGGAAAATTATGTCAAGAAATATGGTCCGACTGTGGGTGATAAAGTTCGTTTAGCTGATACGAATCTTGTGATAGAAGTGGAAATGGATTATACCGTGTATGGAGAGGAATTAAGGTTTGGAATGGGGCAAACGGTACGTAGTGGAATGGGGATGTCTGCACGAGCAACAAGGAAAGAATCCCTTGACCTTATCATTACCAATGCCCTTATTGTAGATTACTGGGGCATTATTAAGGCGGACATTGGCATAAGAAATGGGCGCATTCATGGAATTGGTAAAGGTGGAAACCCCGATTACATGGATGGAATTAGCCCGAATATGATTGTTGGAACATCAACAGAAGTCATTTCCGGTGAAGGAATGATTGTTACAGCTGGAGGAGTTGACTCCCATGTTCACCAAGTATCTCCTGAGATTGTCCTAATTGCTTTGCAAAGTGGAGTTACAACACTGCTTGGAGGCGGAACAGGTCCTGCGACTGGAACAAGGGCGACCAATATTTCCCCAGGTAAGTGGAATATTCAAAGAATGCTAGAAGCGTATGAAGCATTCCCAGTCAACGTTGGGATATGGGGAAAGGGTAATGCGTGGTCGCTTAAACCGTTGGAGGAGCAGATTCTAAACGGGGCGGCTGGATTCAAAATTCATGAGGATTGGGGAGCAACACCTGCAGTGATTGATAGTTGTCTTAAGGTAGCTGATGAGTACGATGTCCAAGTGTCGATCCATACCGATTCATTAAACGAATCCGGGCATGTTGAAAGTACGATAAGTGCGATCAACGGTAGGGCGATTCATACGTATCATACGGAAGGGGCTGGTGGGGGGCATGCACCTGATATTATGGAAATTGCCAAAGAAAGCTATGTGATGCCAGGTTCGACAACACCGACTCGTCCATTCACCATTAATACTGCTGCCTCCAATTTGGACATGGTCTTTGTGGCTCATCATTTAAATAGGGATGATCCCACCCAAATAGCGATGGCGGAAGCAAGAATACGTCCAGAAACACAGGGGGCAGAAGGAATTCTCCATGATTTAGGCGTGTTAAGTATAATGGGCTCAGATTCTATGGCGATGGGACATATGGGGGAGATGATTACGAGAACATGGCAAACCGCTTCCGTTATGAAAGCTAAGTTTGGTCCTTTAAAGGAAGAACAAGGTGATAACGACAATTTTCGGGTCAAACGGTATGTCGCAAAGTATACGATAAACCCCGCAATTACACATGGTATATCGTATGTCGTAGGCTCCATTGAGTTGGGGAAATTGGCTGATCTTGTCCTATGGAAGCCAGAATTTTTTGGAGTCAAACCAGATATGGTGGTAAAAGGAGGGGTTATTGTATCTAGTGTTATTGGAAATGGAAATGGGTCTATTGCAGAAGTTCAACCGATTACGTATCGACAAATGTTCGGCTCTTTTGGAAAAGTGCCAAAAAACATCTCGATTACATTTATGTCTCAAGCTGCAATTGACTGGAATGTTCCTCAGAAATTAGGTCTTGAGAAGATAATTGCTCCTATCCGCAATACTCGTACGATCGGCAAGAAAGATATGATCCTAAACAATGAGACGCCAAACATCGAAATCGATCCAGAAACATTTGTTGTATACCTCGATGGAGTGCCAATACATAATCCCCCTGTTGACCGTGTTCCAATGGGGCAACGTTATTTCTTATTTTAGGGGGTTGTGATGGAAAAGACTTATTTTCTTTTTCAACTTGTCGATTCGGCTTTTCCAACCGGAGCATTTTCCCATTCGTTTGGTTTAGAAACAACTTTTCAAGAAAATAAAATTAACAAGCCCATTGAACTTTATAGCTGGTTAAAGACTTATATATCTGGAAGTCTAGCACCTACAGAAGGAGTTGTTGTGTATCTTATCTATCAAGCGAAAATAAAAGACTTCCTTAAGCAAGAAAAATCAGAAGACACCGAGAAATATATTCAACGGCTAGATCGGAAATTAACAGTAAGTAAAATGTCATCGGAATCGCGAAACGGCGGGATTAAGATAGGAAAAAGATATTTAAAGAATGTTCATACATTATATCCGCAATCAGGGCTTATACAGTATTCACGCTGGATTGATGATCAGCTTTGTTTTGGAAATGCTGCGATTGTCCATGGCTGGATCACTGCTTATTTAGAGGTTCAGGCTGAATTATCGGTGTTCACACATCTCTATGTAAATGTTAATAATTTGTTACAAAGTGCGATACGGCTCACTGTAATTGGTCAAACTGCAGCACAGATGATTTTGCAAAAACTGTACCCTTTTTTAGTAGAAGAAACAGAGAAAATTATTCAGTCATGTCCGAATGAAGACGAATTATTCACATATTCTATTATTCAAGAAATTGAAGCGATGCGACATGAAACGCTATACTCAAGGCTATTTATGTCATGAGACATAACGCTCTTTCTCTAAATTGTTAGGATATCGCACACTATAAACTTCATAAAAAAATTGAGGAGTGAAAATAATGGGTCATCACCATGATTTTAATTGGAATTATCAAGAGTTCAAAGGGGATCGACCAATGCGAATTGGGGTTGGAGGACCTGTTGGTTCGGGGAAGACCGCTCTTGTTCAAAGTTTGGCGTCTGTTTTAAAAGAAAGCTATCAAGTTGGTGTCATCACCAATGACATTTATACGAAAGAAGATGGCGAGTTTTTGATAAAGAGTGGCGTGCTTCCAGCGCATCATATCATCGCAGTTGAAACGGGTGGGTGTCCTCATACGGCCATTCGGGAAGACATTTCTATGAATCTAGAAGCGGCAGAGGAACTAACAAAGAAAATCGATAAGCTTGACTTGATTTTTATCGAAAGTGGTGGCGACAATCTTGCTGCAGCATTTAGTGGGGAATTGGCAGATGTTTTTCTTTATATCATTGATGTTGCCCAAGGTGGCGATATTCCAAGAAAGGGGGGACCTGGGATTAAGCAATCAGATCTCCTAATTATCAATAAAATTGATTTGGCTCCTTATGTTGGTGTGGATTTGCATTTGATGGAGGTCGATTGTCAAAAACAACGAAACGAAAAACGGACCTTTTTTACAAATATGAAAGAAGGAATAGGCGTGTCAGAGATTGCAAATTGGATCGTTCAAGAATATGTTGGGGAGAGGTAATCTGCAACGTGGGAATGACTGGAGAATGGAAAGGAACCATTAGCGTGATAGGAGAAAAAAATTATCTAATCGATTCCTTTCGCCGTCCCCCTTTAAACGTAGTGAATTTTACGGGAGAAGACGGTGAAAGTATCGTATATTTAGCCTCAAGCTCTCCTGGACTGTTTAACGGAGACGAACAAGAAATTTCCTGCCGATTAATGGAAGGGGCGCATTTATTTTTAACCGATGTGTCTGCAACCGAGTTACATCCGTCTTTAACGCAACAGGAATGCCGGCAGAATCAGATTTTCCAATTGGGCAAAAATAGCAAATTTGAATATATGCCAGAACCGTTGATTCCTTTTAAAGGGTCGAATTATGCCGGGAAAATGTCTATTTATATGACGGAGGGAGCGCAAGCGATAGTAGGGGAGATGATTACAGCTGGTAGGGTAGGCAGAGATGAGATCTTTGAATATCAATGTTTGCAATCAAGATTCGAAATGTACTGGGATGAGCAATTGCAAGTATGGGATTCGATTCGCCTTACGCCAGAATCGAATCTAAAAGAAAATGGGGTTTTAGGCGATTTCACCCATATGAGCACATTATGGATACTGTCTGAGCAAATCAATACTGACCACTTGCAACATATACAAAATGAGATTCTTAAAGACGATGAGCTATCAGATGTATATGGTGGGGCAAGCTTTTTGGAAAATAAGGGAATAGTAATTCGTTTACTAGGTCATTCTGTGCAAACTTTGCAAAAGACTCTTAAAGCCTGTTGGAATTATTTTCGATTAGAACTTTTTCACTTGCAGCCACTTGATGTATTGAAATAAAAGTTTTGCAGCTTTCATTGGATATTACCATAATCGGTGGTCTAACGGGTTCGACATTAAAGCGTTTCAAATCTAGTTACGAGAAAGTTTTAAGCATTAGCAACTAAGTGAGTCCATTTTGCCAGATAAAAAGTCCAATTTCCAAAGAACATTTAAAGGAAATTGGACTTATCTTTAGTAGGGTAATTGAATTCTTACATAAGTATTCTAAATTTTATTCGTGAGAGGGTTTCTCAAATGTGAAATACCCACACGACAATTGGTCCTAAAAAGGAGCCAATGATCGCACACAATGTCATCGTAACAGAGCTCATCGAAAAGGTAAGTTCACTGTATTCGGCAGCTTTAGAAGTTCCCATGGCATGTGATGCACTACCAAGAGCGATACCTCTACCGATGGGGCTATGCACTCGCATAATTTTGAAGATAGTAGGAGCTACTATTGCACCAAAGATCCCTGCAATCATAACGCCAACAATTGCCATCGAGGTATTTCCTCCCAATCCTTTAGATACTTCTATTGCAACAGGAGTAGTAAGGGATTTAGGGATAATAGAAAGAATTAATGTGTGATCTATCCCGATTATCTTAGCTAGGAGGCCAACACTGACCATTCCAGAAATTGCACCTATCAAAACTCCTCCTAATATAGGGAATAAGTTATTTATTAAAAAATGACGTTGCTTATACAAAGGGTAAGCAAGTGCTACAACGGATGGACCTAAGAGGGAACTAATCCATTGTCCACCAATCATATAGTTTTTATAAGGAATATGAAACACTAAAAGGATAACGATAATAAGAGTAGTTGCAGTTAGAACCGGAATTAAAAAGGAGTAAGAATACTTTTTATATAATTGAGTCATGAAAAAATAAGCCACAAAGGTTAATAATATCATGCAGAATGCGAAGAGAACTTGTTGCATTTCTTATCATCCTTTCTTTTTTGAGCTTTTTTTTCCAAAAATTGACTTGCTTTACCTGTTATAGCAATGGAGATGGTAGTACTTAATAGAACGGCTATAACGAGCAATGCACCTTGAATAGAAAGTAAGGAAGGATAGTTCATGATACCAACTGTTGATGGAATAAAAAATATCATTAATGTACTTAACAGAAAACTTGCCCCATTCTCTATATACTTTATTGGAACTATTTTTAAGCATAAACAAATGAAAAGAAATAGGAGAGCTATTATACTACCCGGAATGACTAGGTGAAATAGGTTGTGAATAACGGTTCCGATGTAGGAAAAAATAAATAAAATACATATTTGCAAAAGGATATTGAGAATTTTTTTCATGCTGTGTTGCTCCTCTTTTAGGTAGCAACTTCCCTTCTTTCGTTTAAAATTGACTAAAAAATGAACATCATCATACATAGCAAAATGAATGATTCTAACCTTTTCGTCTTTTCCTTTTACTCCTTAAGATTTGCTATTATGCTGCTATATGTGTTATCAAGATGGCTCAAAACAGCATCTGTTGTCTGGCGTAAATTTCTTGCTCTTAGCCCCTCAATAATTAATTTATGTTCGTAATGAGCCTTCTCTAAGCTTAATCCTGTCTTTAATGCAGCGAATCCATACCAATTAAAATGGTCAATGAGGTTTTGAATTAATTGATGTAGTCGATTATTTTGACTTAACTCCGCTAGAAACAAGTGAAAAGAAGTATCATAGTACACAAACTTTATAGGATCTTCCTTAAAGTTGGATAGTTGTTTATCCATCTTCTCAATCTTATAGATAGTTTCATCATCGAGAAGAGGAATCAGTAGTTCGATGACCAATACTTCATTAGCCTTTCGCAGCTGGAAAACTTCATTAACATCGTGTCTATTAATGGTTTTTACCAAAATCCCTTTTCTTGGTACAGATTGAATCCAACCTTCAAGTTCAAGCTGTTGCAAAGCTAATTTTAATGGGGTACGGCTAATACCAAGGCTTTCACTAAGTGAACGTTCATATAACATGGATCCAGGTTCGACTTTGTGTTGAATGATTCCTTTTTTAATTTCTATATATGCATGATCCTTAAATAATTGAGGTTGTTCCGCTTTTAAGAAGCTCATCAGTTTTCACCCTTTTTCATAATAGTAGTTAGATCTTAAGGGATTTTCGATATTGTTGGTAATCTACCGAAAAGAGGAAAAGAATTTTTGGTATCTGGTATACCAGATACCAATGAAAATAGTATATCATTGGTTTCATCTTTTTACAACCTTTGATAAAGGTTAGAAGACTCTATCTATTGATTGAGAGTTAAATGGGGGTATAAAATAATGAGAGACCATTGTTAAACGGTCCCTCATTGTTTTTATTAAACTTGTATTTCACTCATTAATGCATGAATATTACTCTCTGAGTCTTTAAAAAACGCCATCCACGTTTCTGTATTTTCCATTTTTGCTACAATATGTGGTTCATCGATAAAAATAACTTCTTTATTTACTAGGTCTTGATACGTTTTTTTTATATTTTCCACTTGAAAATAAATAACTGAACTAGAATAAGCAAATTGCTCTTTTTCTGGTAGGCTTAATAGGAGTCGTAGTCCGTTACATTCAAAGAAGGCCATACTATTAGTATTAAACAAAAGAGAAAGACCAAGTTTATCTTTATAAAAGTGTATTGCTTTTTCTAACTCTTTAACTGGTACCCCAATTTGTCCGACTTTTTGAATCATACTTTTATTCAATGAGAATATCCCCTTTCAAATATCATTTCATTATAAGAATATACGAATCAACTTAGCATTTCTTATCCAAAATCACCTTTTTTCTAAATTCAATAGGAGAAACCCCCACATGCTGTTTAAACATCTTGCTAAAAGATACTGGGTTTTGTAATCCAATTTCAAATGTTATATCAGTCATATTAAAATCTAGTTGTGTTAATAGTTTTTTTGCTTTTAGTATTCTAAACTCTGAAATATGTTGGAAAGGAGTTCTCCCATATATTTGAGAGTAAGTTCTTAGTAAATGGTTTGGAGATAGGCAGGCAACCTGTGCTATTTCGTTTAATTTAATTGGTTTATTGTAAAAAGACCTTATGTAATCATGGGCGGTACTAATCCTTCTATATAATTCTTCACGTGTAGAATTACGTATTGCACTCAATGTATCTACTTCCATTAAAGTATTTAAATGTCCGCTTAAAATAGTTTGCATTAACTTGTGGAATTGTTCTTCATAACCAACTGGATCATTCTCGAGAAGAGGTAAGCTTTCTTTAAAATTATGTATTTGAGAAGAAAGAGTTTTACTAGTATGATATGTTTTTTCAAAGAATCCGATAGAACTCATATCCTTAAAAGGATCACTTAGAAGTTTATCGTTTGATTCCCTAAATGATCTTAGTACTTCCTCTGCAAATCCATCTTTAAAGAATAAACAAAAAGATTCCACTTCCTTATTTTCTTCAATTGAAATTGTGTAATCTCCTTCATTAAGCAGTAAGTATCTACTCTCCTCCACAGCAAAAAAACCTTTACTGGTCTTGTAATGTGCTTTCCCATTAGAGAATGTCTTAATAGATAGTTGGCCGTTTCCTTCCCAGTAAAATTGATTGCTTCTTGCATGTAAAACAAAATTTGTTGAAGCATTATCATTCATAATACGACCTCCATAAAAGTGCTGTAATTTACAGATATATTAATTATACAGAATAATGGAAAATATTACTTATGAAAGATAGAACAATGGTATACTTTTAGTAATATGCTGCATCGAAGGAGGCATAATGTGAAACAACTTTATATAAAGCAAAAGGTATTCAGTCTAGGTGAAAAATTTACGGTAAAAGATCAGCAGGAACAGGATGTTTATTACGTGGAAGGCAGTTTTATGCAAATTCCAAAGACGTTCTCCATTATGGATACAACAAGAGAGGAAGTCGCGCTCATTACGAAAAAGGTGTTCAGTTTTTTACCGAAATTTTTTGTTGAGGTGAATGGTCGAGAGGTGTTAGCGATTAAGAAGGAGTTTTCCTTCTTTAAAGCACGCTATACGATTGATGCGGCAGGCATGCAGGTACATGGAAATTGGTGGGATATGAATTTTCAGGTGTTGCAGCATGGCGAAGTCGTCGGTAAAGTAAGCAAGGAATGGTTCACTTGGGGCGATAGCTACAAAGTACAAATATTGGATGAAGAGATGGAGGCCATCATCATTGCGCTTGTTGTCGCAATTGATTGTGTGAAGGCTGATCAATCATCTGCTTCCTCAGCGGCTACGATGTAAAGTAGAGATGAAGCCAAACTAACATAACATTAAAAAAAGCTGGAAATCACGAATGGATTTCCTGCTTTTTATGTTTCCTAATTCTAAAAATATTACTACCGAGCTCATTAAATACGATGGCTACAAGTATAATAGCCGTGCCTAACCACTGAAGCGGCGTTACCGTTTCTGACAAAATAATGCTAGCTGATAGGATTGCGATAGGTAATTCAATGGATGTTAATATATTGGCAAGTCCTCCAGAAACTAAAGGCGCACCTACTGCGAAAAATAGTGGTGGAAGAACTGCTCCAAATAACGAAACTCCTACGGCTGTAGTTAACAGGTTTTTCTCCAAAGGGAGTACAGATGGGATGTCATGCATGAATAGGACAAACACTAAAATGGTTGATCCTGTTACCATCAAAGAGCTCCGAGTCCATGGATCCACATCGACAGCGACCTTTCCACTGAAAAAAATAAATCCCGCATAAGTGAATGCGGATAGAATCCCAAAAATGAACCCTATCAAAGGAAGACCTTGAATGTCTCCATTTAAAACATTTGAAGCAAAAAAGACTCCTACTAGGATCAAGATAATGGATATTATGGTCATAGGAGCAGGCTTTATTTTGCTGAAAATCCATTCTAAAATGATCCCTATCCAAACAAATTGGAACATTAAAATGATGGCCAATGAAGCGGGCAAATATTGCATCGAACCATAATAAAAAATACTCGTTAACCCGATAAAACAACCGGTAATCATTATTTGAAGTATTTTCTTCTTATTAAGTCCTTTGAAACTAGAACGTTTCAATAGCGTAAAAGACCATAATAATATAAAGGAAATCGTCATTTGAACGATATTAATTTGACCAAGTGAGTAACCGTAACTGAATCCCAGTTTAGCAAATATAGGTGTAAAACCAAAAAATGAAGCACCTAATAATATAAATAAAATACCTTTATTTAGTTTCAATATGAAACCTCCTTGCTGCTCAAAAACAACCATACTATTATATCATAAATAAGCACAAGATTGGCTGCGCCTATCCAAAATGATCTATAAGAATTGACGATTAGAGATACAAAAAGCCGATCTTCTGATTGACCAGAAGATCGGCTTTTCACTAACTATATTACTTAGCAGTATAACCGCCATCAACGTGAATTGTAGTACCTGTAACGAAGTCATTTTCTGCTAAGAAGACAACTGCGTGAGCTATTTCCTCGGGGTTACCAAGACGACCGATTGGGTGTTTTGCTACTAAACCATCATAGAAATCACCTAAAGCCTCTTTGTTTACTAAACCTGATTCGATGAAGCCAGGAGCAACAGCATTTACTCGAATATTGCGATCAGCATATTCAAGTGCAACAGATTTAGTAATTAAGTTTACGGCACCTTTACTTGCTGCGTAAGGGATGGATGTTGGTTCACCGACTGTTCCTAAAATAGAGGATGTGTTAATGATTGCTCCGCCGCCTGTTTTCAGCATTTCAATAAGTGCATATTTAATACCATAGAATACGCCATCTTGATTAACCGCGATAACACGTTTGTATTCTTCGTCCGTTAATTCATGTGTAGGTTTTTGAATACCGATACCCGCATTGTTGAAAATAACATCTAATTGACCAAATGTATCAACCGCTGTTTTTACAGCATTTTCAACTGATTGTTCATCTGCAACATTTGTTTGTATGAATAGTACGTTTTCGTAAGTTTCTTTCAATTGTTGTTCTACTGTTTTACCAGCTTCTTCGTTGTAATCTGCAATGACGACTTTTGCGCCTTTGTCTAAAAATGCTTTTACGGTTGCTAAACCAATACCTGAAGCCCCACCTGTTACAACTGCTACTTTATTTTGTAAGTTAGTCATAATGTATCCCTCCGATATTTTTTTGAAAATGTGAACAATTTAATTGTAATCCTATATTAAAATATCTTCAATTAAAGTGTCTCAAATATGAGGGAAGTTTATAGTTTCTTAGCCAATAGCTCTATTTCTTCTGCTACCGAAGTTAAATTATGCATTGCACTAGAAATTTCGTTTATAGAGTCGAATTGTTGGTTAGAAATACCGTTCGTTTCGTTGACAATATCTTTCACTTGTTCCACCCTTGTTTTTAACAGATCCATCAATTGGCGGATTTCTTTAACTGATTGAGCACTTAAATCAGCAAGTTTTGTAATTTCTTTTGCAACCACACTGAATCCTTTTCCGTGTTCACCAGATCGTGCTGCTTCAATACCCGCATTAAATCCGAGAATACGTGTATTTTTTGCTACATTATTTATCATTTCTAACATCTTGGATGAATTTTCTACTTGCTTTAACATCTCAGCTTGCGCATTTGACAAATCTTTCATATATTTCAACAACTCATTAGCCGTGTTAGATAGTTCATCTGTTGACGCTTGCACTTCTTCTGATGACATCGTAAATTGCTCTGCAACCTCGATTAAATGAGTTTGATTTCTCAAACTCGTATTCAAAGATATACTTCCAATAACTTCACCTGTGTTAGAAGTTATAGGCGCAATAGCTCCTCTAAATGGTACTCCATACATTTCTTTTGGTACATCCATTACTTGTACTTTTTTTGTTCGTATAACAGTATACATTGGATCTTGTTCTGTTAGCTTGTTATTGTTAATGTCCCCAAAATTTATTTCGTGTGAGAACATTTGATAAACTATTTTTTCACAATCCGAAATAACTAAGGCAACGTCTGAATTAACTAATTTTTTAAGAGTAGGTGCAAAATTCACTATGCTTTCTAATTCCGGATGTATAACAGTATTGTAAGTACTCATATAATTTCTCCTAATCTAAAATTTTGTATTATTATTATAACCTGCAATTAGAATATTCTGTTAATTAATACAATTTAAAAATAAGAAGCCGTTTTATATAATTAATCGCCAAAGCGAAACCGAATCTGATTTACCTTGGACGCCGGAGATAGTAAAAACGTTAGGCAATCGATTTCAAGTCAGTGCTTAAAATCAATCAAATTAAACACATTATCATTAATACTCGAATAAGATGTCAATGGGAAATAACATAGAGTCAGGAGTAAGATAGTGTGAAAATATGGTTGGTTGGAGTATTAGTTTTATGTTCTATAGGACTGTCAGCTTGTCTAGAAAAAAACGAAGAATTAGCAAAAAATGATGATGAACAGAAACAACCGATGGAGGAGCTAAAAACACCTGTAACCTATAAAGTAGACACTAAAAAGGAAACAAAGCCTTTAGTTGTAAATATCATTGATCCAAATACGCTAGAAATAATTAAAACCTTAATACCACAAGATTTAGGGTACGAAACAGATTTTGAAACTTATAAAAAGGAAATTGAGCAATTAGCTTATGAACTGGCAAGGGGTACAGAAACAGAAGCAGGTTATGACAAGAGAATGGTTCTTGATAGAATGGGCGAAGACGGTCAGATCGTTAAAGGAAGCCCAAGAATTATTTTAAAAGAAAGTGAATTGGTAGATCGGGTTCTAGAGGCATCAATTAATGGGAACGACGTTAAAATTCCCTTGTATGTGACAGAAAGTGATTATTATGTGGAAGACATTCCTCATTTAGAGGAAGTATTAATTGCTTCTTATACAACTTATTTTAATATCTCGGATGTAGACAGAAACAAAAATATTGAACTTTCAGCAAAGGCTATTAATAATGTTGTCGTTGGAAGTGGGGATATTTTCTCGTTTAATACGATGACAGGACCGAGAGATACTGAAAATGGTTATCAACCCGCTCCGGAAATTATAAATAAGAAACTTGTCATGGGTATCGGTGGAGGTGTTTGCCAAACTTCCTCCACACTTTTTAATGTAGTCGATCAACTTCCGGTAAAATACGTGGAAAGACATCATCATTCATTGGACGTGGGCTATGTGCCAAAAGGAAGAGATGCAACTGTTTCTTATGGTTCATTAGATTTCAGATTTCAAAATACAAGTAGAGCGCCTTTTCTAGTAAAAGCAATTTATGGGAATGGTTTGCTTACGATAGAAGTAAGAACGTCGAAGAAATATGAAGATACTCTTACTGCAGAGTGAGCCTGTAAAGAAAATAGGAAAGCCCATCAACGTCTAAAATCAATGGGCTTTTCTGGTTATTCTAGATCAAACGCCTTTTTTCATAATAAAACTCAGATGTCTTCCACTTTGTTTGTCTTGTCGATAGGAGAATCCATTTGGGCTCAAAAACGTACAAGTACGGTCTATTGTAATTTGCTCAGACGGTATTCTCGCCAACTCGCATTGCTTTTTCACGGTTAGCTGATTGTCTATGTGATATTTATTATTTTCGTCATTGTAATAAATAAAATCATCCGCATAGCCAAGGTCTTTAAATTTTACATATACATCTTCATCAACTTCGAATTTTTCTTGGCTTAACGCTGCACCAAGCTGAACGTGTAAATCGCTCGGATTACACTTTTCTATTTGTGTTAAATGTTCAAAAAGTTTCAAGGTAATTTCTTTGACGGTACCTTGCCAGCCGGAATGGATAACACCAACGAGACCCGTCGATTCATTGTAAAAAATTACCGGGACACAGTCAGCAGTGAAGCTGCATAATAATAGATTTGGCTCATACGTATACAAGGCATCTGTATCAGCAATAGCGGTATCCATTCGATCTGCGCCTCGGCCTTTGTCATCTAGCGTTACTCGGTGGAAATTAGCGCTATGCGTTTGATTGGCACAAACGAATGTCCCTAGTTCGCAATGTAAGGATGCAGCTAGTTTCTTACGGTTTTCCAATACATTATCTAGGTTTTCAAATACATGAAGTGCCATATTGTTGTTTTCGAGTTCATTCCTATTTTTCAAGCTCATTCCTGCAATAAACTTATCATTATTTAAGTATATTTTTGTTTTCATCTCATCACCTAATATAAATATATAGTAGTACACAGAGAAAGATAAATAAAAAGGTCCTCAACATTATGGGATGGCACTGAAGAACCATAACTAAAACTACCATATAAAAGAGAGAATGAGAGGGAAATGTTTTAATCTTGAAATAATTATGATACACTAAATAAGAATATTGATACAGAAAAGATGTGTTCCTAGGTTGCGTCTTGTCTTACTGCAACGCCAAAGAAGGAGCGTCTACATCCTTTCTACAAAACTTAGGATATAAGGATATGGTAAAAATGAGTAACGGACAAACAAAAACAGATGTTATCTTAATTGGTGCCGGAGTCATGAGTGCAACTTTGGGAACACTGCTGAAAGAACTAGCACCAGACTGGAAAATTACAGTATTCGAAAAACTGGATAAACCAGGAGAAGAAAGCTCTAATGAGTGGAATAATGCGGGAACGGGGCATTCTGCACTGTGTGAGCTTAACTACACCGTTGAAAAGCCAGATGGATCGGTAGATATAAGCAAAGCGATAAAAATAAACGAACAGTTCCAACTTTCTAGACAGTTTTGGTCTTATCTTGTAGAAAGTGATCTAATTCGTAATCCGCAAGACTTTATAATGCCATTGCCACATATAAGTTATGTACATGGGGAACAAAATGTGAAATTTTTGAAAAATCGTTTTGAAGCGCTTTCAAATAATCCATTGTTTGAAGGAATGGAGTATTCGGATGATCCCGAGAAACTGACGGAATGGATTCCACTAATGTTGAAAGACCGAACTTTGGATAAACCTATAGCGGCAACAAAAATAGATTCTGGAACAGATGTTAACTTTGGTGCCTTATCCCGTATGTTGTTTGACCACTTAGCGAGTAAAAACGTAGATATTAAATACAACCATCAAGTAGATGATATTAAGCGTACGAGTGATGGCTTATGGGAAGTGAAAGTGAAGAGCGATGGCGGTAAACTCGAATATCTTAATGCAAAATTCGTCTTTATCGGGGGCGGGGGTGGAAGCCTACCTTTACTGCAAAAGACAGGTATACCTGAAAGTAAACATATTGGTGGATTCCCGGTTAGTGGATTATTCCTAGTATGTAACAATCCAGAGATTGTAGAGCAGCACCATGCAAAAGTATATGGTAAAGCTGCAGTTGGTGCACCTCCAATGTCGGTTCCACACTTGGATACTCGATATATAGACAATAAAAAATCATTACTATTTGGACCGTTTGCTGGCTTCTCGCCAAAATTCTTAAAAACTGGTTCCAATATGGATCTATTAGGTTCCGTAAAGCCAAATAATGTATTCACAATGTTATCGGCAGGAGCAAAAAACATGGGATTAACAAAATATTTAATTCAACAACTGATGTTATCAAAAGAACAACGTATCGAAGAATTACGAGATTTTGTTCCGAACGCCAAAAGCGAAGATTGGGATATCGTAGTAGCAGGACAACGTGTACAAGTGATTAAAGATACTGAAGCTGGTGGCAAAGGTACGCTTCAATTTGGTACGGAAGTTGTCACTGGGGCCGACGGATCAGTTGCTGCATTACTAGGCGCTTCTCCAGGTGCATCTACTGCTGTTCACGTTATGCTTCAAGTAATCAATAAATGCTTCCCACAACATGTAAAAGAGTGGGAGCCGAAAATTAAAGAAATGATTCCTTCCTACGGTAGATCTCTAGTGGAAAACCCAGACCTTTTCCGTGAAATTCATGCCTCAACTGCGAAGACGCTTGGTTTAAGCGAAGACTTACCGAACCAAGTAAATTCTTCCGAGGAAGAGACGCAAGAATTAGAAAGAGTATAATGAAAGTGATTTACGCATAAAAGAATTGCTCATCCTTTTACTGGATGGGTGATTCTTTTTTATTTGCATATTAGACTACTCACGGGGTCTTATTTGTCTCGTTAATAGTTGTCAAAATAACTAGGCATGGTAGTATAGAGGCGTAATAGAACTTGTTTGTAATGGAGGAAATAAAAAATGGCTAAACTACCTAACTGCCCGAAATGTAACTCAGAGTATACATATGAAGACGGAAATCTTTTCGTTTGTCCAGAGTGTGCACATGAATGGACTGTAGGCGGAGCAGAAGAAAACGAAGATACGCAAATTGTTCGAGATGCGAATGGTAATATATTAAATGATGGAGATTCTGTTACTGTCATAAAAGATCTTAAAGTAAAAGGTAGTTCTTCTACTTTAAAAATAGGTACAAAAGTTAAAAGTATTCGCTTAGTCGATGGGGATCATAATATCGATTGTAAAATTGATGGTTTTGGTGCAATGAAGTTAAAATCGGAATTTGTTAAAAAGGCATAAAAGTTGGAAAAAAAGGGGAAGCGTATGAATGTATAACCCGTTCAGTTCAGTGGTACAAACATTCAAAATAACATTCCAATTAGCAAAATTAACATAGTAATTCCTATATCTTATGACACATAAGATGGCTTAGTTCTTGCTCAAGGGAGAACTAAGCCATAACTATTTCGATATTCGGTTTAGAGATACTTTCTTCAAATAACGATGCACATCGTTTCATTTTATTTTTCAATGTTTAAGCTTCAAACTGTTTAAAATGATGGTCAAGGTGCTTGTATATTCCTTTACCCCATTGCTCAGAAGTTAGTTTTCCAAAAAAAGGATGAGGATGAGTTGTGCACTTCTCTGGTCCGTTATTTTGGAATGTGATAATTTTTTGTTTAAGCTTTTCTTTTTCTGTGTCAAATTCTCTATCATCTGCAATCAAAATGGTTGGAATAGTAGACATATTATGGGGCAATGTCTTGTCATTGTAAATGATTTGTTTTGCAAACCTCCCTACTATTATTCCTAACCAACTCCTTGGTGGAAAAGAATTTCCCATTGCAATGTCTTGGAAAGATGAACAATGCGCTAACATTTGGGCAACATCCATTTTACCCCATTGTGGTTGTGAATTTGGACTCAATTTGTCAATACGCTTTAAAATTTCTGCTGTAACCATAGGATTAAAAATATTTTTCATTAGTGCATATCCCCTTTAATTATAAATGAGCCAACCTTCATAACTTATTTGGACCGATAGTTGAACAAAAGTTAAACAACACACTTAAACTAAACTCCCCCGTTACTTTAAGTGAAGTGTTTCACAAAAATACGGTTGATATCAGAAGTGCTGTGAATACTCTTTATTTATAGTAGTCTTCTTGAAGCATTCCCATAAGGACTTCATCAGAGTATTTATTGTTCATGTAAAGGGATTGTCTCAATGTTCCTTCTTTTTTAAATCCTGCTTTTTCATATGCTTTTATGCCACGAATATTGTGAGAAAACACCTCTAATTCCAAACGATTTAGTTTAAGCTCCTCGAAAGTAAATTTTTGTGCAAGTTGAGTTGCTTCAGTACCATAACCTTTGTTCAAAGTATTTTTACTATGTAGTGATATTCTAAAACCCGCCTTTTTATTGTCTTGGTCAATGTCTAAGATGGCTAAATCACCTATTATTTCATTATTATCCAATAAACAAATGGCAAAATCATATCTTGTGGGGTCTTTGCTAAACTGTTTATAACTATCAATAATTTCATCAAGTGTAAATGACTTACGTGTGCCAGTCATATATAGAAACTCTTCATCCTGACAAGACTTATAGATACTTTGCATATCTTCATCTTTAATAGGTCTTAAGTACAAAAATTTTCCCTTTATCGCCATAATAACTCCCTCTTTCTATTTCATAAATAGCACATTTTGTAAAATTCTTTAACTTTGCAAATCTCCTTTAAGATTTTATTCAAGTATCCTGTCCCTTGACTTTAATACGTTTAAAACCAATAGGAGTTTCAATCTCAAATAAATTTTCCATTTGTGTGTTTAATTTGTGTTTTGTACCATTCAAGTGAGCGGATTAATGAATGTATGTTTCGTCTTTTTTTCATCTCTATTGTTCGATGTTATACTCAAACTAATAAATAAGCCTTTCAGGAGGGTTTCATGATTTTACGAAATAGTAAGTTTGCAATCGTTCTGACTGTCCTGTTGACTGTATTGGCAAGTGAGTTTAAGGTTATACCTTTTAGTGGAGAAGATTTTCGTTTTGGTTTAGGGAGTATAACGTTCTTTTTACTTATTCTTATCAGACCACCCGCCTCGCTCCTCTTCACTGGGTCTATTACGGGAATCGCTGTTGTGATTGCTCGTATGGTAAGGGATAAATTGATATATGAAGATTCATTTGAGTTAAGTCTCATGAGTCATGCGCCTGCTTTTATGTTTTACTTTTTGTTCGCGCTAGGGTTTCGATTGATAAATATGGAGAAATATAAAGCTACTCCATTTCTTTTAGGGATCTGGGGCGTTGGATTTGAATTTATCGCAAATGGTGCAGAGCATCTTGTACGAAACTGGTTTATGTATGGAGAGAATTTAGGCTTGGAAGAATGGGCATTACTACTAGGAGTGGCAGTACTTCGAAGCTATTTTGTCGTAGGACTCTATAGCTCCATTGCTATTACGGAGCAAAAGAAACGGATGGAAGAAATGCTTGGCGTAAATTCTGAGCTTTATGCGGAAACGCTTTATTTGCAAAAATCGATGAATCATATGGAGCAGATTACCGCCGCTAGTCATGACTTGTACCGAAAATTAAAGCACCAGGATTTGCACGAATTAAGCGTCCAAGCATTACATATTGCGCAGGAAGTTCATGAAGTAAAAAAGGATTCCCAACGAATTTTAGCAGGGTTGAAGAACATGACAGATGGAGAGACAGATAACCCAATCCGGATGTCAGAAGTACTTCAACTCGTAATTCATGCAAATGAAAAATATAGCGAGTTATTAAGGAAACATATTCACTTTTCCATGTCAACAGAGACTGATTTTGAAACAGATCAACAAATTCCATTACTAGCTTTACTAAACAATATAGTGGCTAATGCCGTAGAAGCTATTTCGGATAAAGGAGAAATACATATAAACATGTATGAAGAATCTAGTTATACTTATTTTTCGATAAAAGATTCCGGAAAAGGAATTCCGGAAGAAGATAAAACAATTATTTTTGAACCGGGATATACGACAAAGTATAATGACGAAGGAGTTGCCGCGACTGGGATTGGTCTATCACATGTAAAAGATATTACTCAAACGTTAACAGGCGCAATACACGTGGAAACGATGAAAGAAGGAACGGTTTTTCAAATCCAAATCCCAACGAACAATTTAAGAAAGTGAGTGAAACAACCTGCGTTACTTTATAGTAGATGACGATACAGCAAGCAGAAAAATGCTAAAACAAATAATAACAGAAGGGGATCTTGGTTTAGTAATTGGTGAAGCAGAAAGTGGTAGCAGCTCACTATCCCTAATTTCTACCATGCACCCAGATGTTGTGTTAATCGACTTTTTAATGCCTGAATTGGACGGGATTGAAACAATCGAACAGTTAAGAAAAAAGGGATACCAAGGGCAATTTATCATGATCTCTCAAGTTGTGAATAAAGAAATGGTCGGCGAAGCTTATGAAAAAGGGGTAGAATTTTTTATCCATAAACCGATTAATCGAATTGAAGTTCATAGTATTTTAAGAAAAACGGCAGAACAATTTCGATTGCAAGATTCGCTACTTGCGATTAGAGAATCTTTGGCGAATATTACTACTCCATCTAAACCAGTTTATAAAAAACAAAGTGTGAAAGAAATCGTCTATTCCATATTAAGTGATATGGGCGTAATTGGAGAAGTAGGTAGTGATGACATCGTAGCAATGATAGAGTTTCTGTTCGATCAACATGATTTAATGCCCCAATTGCCCCCGTTAAAAAAATTATACGAAGCCGTTGCGACACAATCAGGAATTGCTTCATCCAATATCCAAAAGGAAAGTAAAGCAATGGAACAACGCTTACGTCGGACAATACTAACTGCGATGAACAACGTAGCTTCTCTAGGTGCCATAGATTACACAAATCCGGAATTTGAACATTATGCCCCTCGTTATTTTGATTTTCAAGAAATCAGAAATCAAATGATTCAAATGCAAGAAGGAAGGAAAAGCTTTACCAAAATGAAAGTAAATAATAAAAAATTTCTTCAAGTTCTCTATTTAGAAGTACAAGAAAAGTACCAACAAATTCCGACGAATAGATAACTTTGAAAAGTATTCAATAATATATTTGTCGGATTTTGTCGGATTTTGTAGGTTGACCGTAAAATATTCCTTAAGCTTACTCTTAAAGTAGGAAAGCGTTTTCATTAAATTAAGGGGGGACTTACAGATGAAGAAAAAATTTAAATTTACATTGGCCTATCAAATCCTAGTTGGGCTTGTCCTAGGTATCATTGTGGGTGCTATCTTTTTTGGTAACCCGGCAGTAGAAACCTATTTACAGCCAATTGGTACGATTTTTATAAACATGATTAAAATGATCGTTGTTCCAATCATTGTGTCAACGCTTATATTAGGTGTAGCAGGAACTGGAGATATAAAGAAACTAGGTAAACTTGGTGGGAAAACGTTAATATATTTTGAAGTTGTGACAACAATTGCGATTATTGTTGGTCTACTAGCGGCGAATATTTTCAAGCCTGGTGAAGGTTTAGATATGTCGACACTTTCAAAAGGAAATATTGATCAATATGTTCAAACGACGGAAGAAGTACAAAATCATGGATTCATGGATATTATTGTAGGAATTGTTCCAAGTAATATTGTTCAGTCCTTGGCAAGTGGCGATATGCTTGCGATTATTTTCTTTTCTGTTTTATTTGGTTTAGGTATCGCTGCAATTGGAGATAGAGGAAAACCAGTTCTTGCCTTCTTCCAAGGAACGGCAGATGCGATGTTCTGGGTGACAAACTTTATCATGAAATTCGCTCCATTTGGTGTGTTTGCTTTGATCGGGGTAACCGTCTCTAAATTTGGGTTGGAATCATTATTACCACTCGGTAAGTTAATGATATTAGTTTATGCGACGATGATTTTCTTTATCATTGTTGTGCTAGGTGGAATTGCCAAGCTTGTTGGCGTGAATATTTTCCATCTTATCAAAGTGTTGAAGGACGAGTTACTCCTTGCATATTCAACTTCTAGTTCGGAAACAGTATTGCCAAAAGTGATGGAGAAAATGGAAAGATTCGGTTCTCCAAAAGATATTGTATCGTTTGTTATACCGACTGGATATTCATTTAATCTAGATGGTTCTACATTATATCAAGCACTTGCGGCAATTTTTATTGCTCAAATGTATGGAATTGATTTAAGCATTATGCAACAAATTACGTTAGTGCTTGTGTTAATGGTTACTTCAAAAGGAATTGCTGGTGTACCGGGCGTATCGTTCGTTGTATTATTAGCTACGTTAGGAACAGTAGGTATTCCTTTAGAAGGACTAGCGTTTATCGCAGGTATCGACCGACTATTAGATATGGCACGTACTGTTGTAAATGTTGTAGGAAACGCATTGGCAACCGTTGTTATGGCTAAATGGGAAGGTAGATTTGATAAAGAAAAAGAAGAAAAGTACGTTGCTTCTATGGACGAACTAGCATAACTTCACAAGAACGAAACCGGCAATCCATTAGGAGGCCGGTTTTTTTAGATAGATCTGTCTTAATTTTTCTGTTTATAGAACCTTCTTTGTATTGAAGAACTCTTTAACTAAGATTGCAGACTGCGCAAATTGTAATCCCAATTGCCAAGCTCCAGCACCTTTTAAACGATACTCAACTACTAGTTCGAGTTTTTCAGCACGAGCTCTGGAATCCTCATACCATACGATATGTCTTTGCCCATTCGAATCCCAATATTGATAAAAGGGCTGCTGGTACTCGGTAGAATAGGAGATAGGTACTTGAGCTATCATTGCATTTTCAACTGCTTCAGCTACAGAAACTGCTCTAGCACTGACTGCATTTCCATTGTCCATTGTCCAATCGTACCCATAGCGCGGGACACCGAGAATAATCTTATTTCTGTTCATATGTTGAAGTGCAAACTCGATTGTTTTTCTAACTTCATTTATCGGTGCTACAGGACCAGGCGGACTACTTGCTTCGTGAAAGTCATAAGCCATGATAAAGACAAAATCTACTGATGCTCCAATACCGCCGTAATCATACCCTTTTAACCAGGGGATATCATTATTCATCTTCGGTGGAATTGCAACAGACGTATAATATCCTTCTGGCTTTAATCTAGCTCTTAATGCATGTAAAAAGCCAGTATATAGATCTCTTAGCTCCTCCGGTACTAGTTCAAAATCAATATTTACTCCCGCGTAGCTGTTGTTTTTAACCAACTGATATATATTGTTGATAACGCGATTTCTTATTTCGGTTGAACCTAATACCCGCCGCGTTAACTCGGGGTCAAAACCAGTAGAAGTCAGATTTGTTACAACGGCAAGAGGGGCTATTCTATTCGCACGTGCTGTTCGAATAATTTGCTGATCATCTAATGTGCTCAAACTTCCATTTGCTAAAATATGATGTTCAAAAATGCCTAAAAAAGTATTAATAGGTGCAAAACTCTGTACGAGCATAGTATTTCTTTCAGGTGTCGATGGCGTTAAATAGCTAAAATTTTCAGCACTGTACTTTTTTCTTGGGGGCAAATAAAGCTTCGTTCCAACCATTAATACATCTGAATGTAAGCCATTAAAGAGGCTTATTTTTTCAATCGGAATGAAACTCATTCGGGAAATAATATAAAGTGAATCTCCTGGCTGCACTGTGTACATATCTGTTGGTATAAGTAAATCCTGTCCTACTACCAATTTGTCCGTTGTTAAACCATTAATGCCCCGTACACTATCCATTGAAACTTGGTATTTGTTTGCAATGGAAAATAAAGAGTCGCCTGTTTTAACAACATAAATGAATATAGAAATCCCTCATCTCCACTTTAATGATTCTTTTAACCTTATGTTATTGCTTTTTTATTCATAACTAATGGACCGATTCTGTTAAAAAAAAAACAAGCACCCACCATGAGAGGTGAGTTCTTGTTTTTAATTTTTTTCATCTATTAATGCAAAAATTGGATAAATGATTCCGGTTTCAGGCAAGAAGGTTTCATATGGTCCTTGCAGCAACTCTGGAGTGAAACCGTGTAACGGAATAGTTACTTTTGCTTGCATGCTATCTGCTAACCATTTTATTTGCGCAGCGGCTGCATGACCAGATACGCCTAAGACAACTAGCTCCATCTCAAGCTTGTCAATCCATTCCAATAACTCATTATACACCGGGTCAAAGCTTCCTAGTGGCACACCATTTGAATGCACATACGTAGCACCTTTAACAGGCAACTGCTGTAGTGTAGTTATATGGTGATACGAAGACTGAAGCCATACTTGTGAAAAGTCACGATTCAATTCTGCTAATGTAATGGGTTGGATCGTATGGATTAGGTCGCTTATTCTAGAATCACTTTGTTCGACTTGTAAAAAACGTACATGAGGGGCTTCCATTTGGAATGCCTGTACTAAATAAGCCGTTTCAGGTTCAAAGACAATTAGTTTTTCTTTTTGTCTTGCTGCTTCTATTAATATTTCCAAACGCTTAATATTTCGATGATATATATTAAAAACTATTGGTGTATCAATCTTCAGTAAAGCTTGTATTAATACGTCTTTCTCACTAGGAATGACTGGGTTTACATCGAGAAATTCCTCTTGTACGTTAGTTGTCTCAATGATTAAAAGATCAGGTGATCCAGCGACTTTTGGTAAATTTGCCGTATCTATATCCGCTTCGTGTAGACGTACGTCACCAGTGTAAACAATCGTTGTATCTGGGGTTATAATTCGCATTGCGGAAGCACCTGGTGCATCGTGATTGACTGGGAAAAACTCTACTTGTATATGTTCAGATACTAATATAGGTTGATGATATGGCACACTCTTCACTTGTCGTTCTACATCCACATTCGGCTCTTCACCAATTGTATGCAAATGCTCATACAATGTTTTGCTACCTTCACTCATGATTATCGGTACATCTGGGTGTACATATTGTAACAAGCCTATATGATCTAGGTGTAAATGAGAGATTGCGATTGTTACATTTTCATCAATCTCATCCGTTTTCAGCACACCGCTAATTGGGGGAATCACACCAATTGCTTGCAATTCTGAAATGGTAGTTTGAGGGCGCAGTTGCACGCCCTCTTTGTTTTGAAAAATCATCCCAAAATCTGCTATAAATCTTTCATCTTTGTACTTTATTTCAAAAATAGTTCCACCGATTGTTTTTAAGCCAGCATAAAATTGAATGGTAGTATTACTGTTTTTGATAGGGTTTTCTACTGTCATTTAGCTTGATCTAATGCTTCTTGAGCTTTTGTGCTCATTGCTTCTAAAGTATCTGCTGGCGTTGCGTTTTCATATAGCATTTTATCTAATTCTGCTTGCATAGCATTTTTCATTGCAAAAGATCCAGGTAGACGAACATCGATAAATCCGTATGCATATTGAGCATTACCTGCCTGGTATGGCTCGTTTGCTTCAATGAAAGATGTCCAATCCGCACCCTTTTGAGCAGATTCACGAACTGGCAGGTAGCCTGTTGTTTTCGCCCAATCTACAGTGTTTTCTGGTGTAATCAAGTATTTCATGTATTCAAATGCTCCGGCTTGCTCAGCTTCTGTGCTGTTAGCGAACATCGTGATATTTGTTCCTTGGAAAGGAGCAGCTTGTTCTACACCTTTTGGAAGTGGAGTAGTCGACCAAGCCATATCTCCAGCATCTTTTGCTACATAGGCAATACCAGCACTTGAACCGATATACATTGCAACGTCACCTCTCGTGAAAGGACCAGACATGTAACCATCTTCACCAGCCATACGAGCAGAACCGTTTTTAAGCATTGTATCGATAAATGTTAAAGCATTTAAACCAGCTTCTGAGTTAAATAACACTTTTCCTTCTTTTTCATCAACGAAATCTCCGCCTGCTTGTTCAATCCACATACTAAGTTCAGAACCCATTCCGTTTTCGAAGCCCATTCCAATAACTTTTTTACCGTCAATTTCTTTTGTTAATGTTTTAGCTGCAGTAGCTAACTCATCCCATGTTGTAGGAGGTGTTAAGCCGTTATCTTCAAAATACGTTTTGTTGTAGAAAAGTACACGTGATGATTTATTGAATGGTAAACCTAAGATTTTATCGCCAAACGTATTATCGTTACGGAAAACTTCGCTAATATCTTCATAGCTTTGATCAGCAGAGAATCCATTTTCTCCGTTAATCATTGGAGCAAGGTCTACTACCAAGTTATTTTTATTATAATCTGTCATCCACTCAGCGTAAGCTTGAGCAATGGTAGGAGAAGTTTTTGCTTTAGCAGCAGCTAATAACTTTTGTGACAAATCGCCGTAGCTACCTTGGTTTACTAATTTTACTGTAATATTTTCATGTTCAGCATTGAATTTTGCTGTTGCATCTTCTAACCATTTTTCATGTGTGTCACTCATTGCATGCCAAAATTCCACTTCGACTGGTTCACTTACCTCTGTTTTTGCCGTTTCTGTTGGTTTTGTTTCTTCTGTTGCATCGGTTGAAGTATTGCTTTCGTTTTTACTGTTACTACAAGCGGCTATCAATACACTTACCATCATAACAAACAATAATAAAGATAGTTTTTTCATGTTTAAATCTCCCTTATTTTTTAATGTTTTGAAACATGTAGAATTCTTAATTATCAATACTTCAAAATCCCTAAGCAACACCTCCTCAAATGCATGTTTTTTTACTTATCCCTTAATACCAGCTCCTGCAATTCCTTTGATGATGTACTTCTGTAAGAAAATGAATAATATAATCATCGGGAAGATAATCATCGTCGATGCAGCCATAAGCAGCTCATACACAGTACCAGCCTCTGTTGTAAAGCTCGTTAATCCAACGGGTAATGTTCTCATTTCTTTTGAGTTCGTGACGATTAACGGCCACAAAAATGCGTTCCAAGATCCGATTGCTTTCAATAAAATAATCGTAATTAACGCAGGTTTGGCAATTGGGATCATAATCGACCATAAAAATCTAAAATTCGTACATCCATCCACACGAGCGGCATAGTTTAACTCTTTCGGAATCTTTAAGAAAAACTGACGCAGTAAAAAGATAGAAAATATACTTGCGGTCCATGGAACGATTAATGCCTCATACCGATCAATCCAACCTAAATCAGAAAGTAAAACAAAATTAGGAACTAATAACACTTCTCCAGGAACCATCATCGTTCCAACTAAAAGTGCAAATAACGCATCTTTCCCCCAAAAGTTTAAACGGCTAAATGCATAGGCAGCTAAAATAGTTGTGATAACCTCGCCTAATGTGCTAAAAACCATCACAATAACCGAGTTAACAAAGTAAGTTGCAAAAGGCGCTTTTTCAAAAGCTGCTGCAAAATTATCAAAACGAAATGTTTCCGGTATCCAAACAGGTGGCATGATCATGACTTCATTTCCACTTTTCAGTGAAGTGGAGATCATCCAAACGAAGGGTAATAGCATTAAAATGCTACCAATACCAAGCATGACGTATATAAATGTCTTCGAAAGAGGACTGGTTTTCATGAGCTTACTCCCTTAATAAGTGATTTTTTTCTTACTAATATAAAACTGGATTAATGTAAAAATGAAGATAATCAGGAATAGAACATACGCAGCTGCTGATGCAACGCCAAAGTTCCACTCTCCGTAAAACTTATTGAATACGTAATACACAACGGTTAACGCACTATTAGACGGTCCAGCTTGCCCATCAAATAATGCATAAATTTCATCAAATACTTTAAATGAATTGATAATCGAAATAATTGTTATAAAGAATGTCGTAGGAGCAAGCTGCGGCACCGTGACATGTATAAATCGATTCCAACGATTCGCTCCGTCAATTCTAGCGGCGTTGTAATAGGAATCTCCAATCGTTTGTAGGCCTGCTAAAAAAATAATAATGTTATAGCCTAATCCCTTCCAAATGGCCAAAATGATCAGTGCAGGCATTGCCCATTCTGTACTTGTTAACCATTGAATTGGATCGACCCCAAAGAACCCGAGAAAATAATTCATAATTCCATAGTTCGAGTGAAAAATCCAACGCCATACAATAGATACTGCTACGACACTCGTAACAAATGGAATAAAATAAATCGTTCTAAAGAACTTACTCAGCACGGTAATAGAGTTCAGCATTAACGCAATCCATAAGGATAAAATAATTGAAATTGGTACTACACCTAGCACAAAGATAAGTGTATTTTTCAATGCTTGATGAAAAACCTGGTCATGCCACAAATAAACAAAGTTATCAAATCCATATCGATAAACGACATCATTGAAAAAGTCATAGTCTGCATAAAAACTCATTAGAAATGATTTAATCATTGGATAAATGACAAATACTCCGATAATGAGCAGTGCAGGGAATAAGTAAAGAAAGGCTTTAGCTGTATCTTTAAGTTTCATCGTACCTTTACCCCTTTAAATAGATTCTTTCCCCAGTTTTTTGGAAAACACGAATGGCATCTTTATCTGCTTGCACATATACTGCTTGTCCAACTTCTATTTGTTCCCCTTTTTGCAGGAACAGACGTTTTTTATCTGTTTCAGAACCAATAACGGCAAGTGTATCTTTTCCTACACGCTCCACTAATCGTACTTCGTCTTGGAATCCGCTAGTAGAAAGATAAAGGTTTTCAGGACGAACCGCAATTTGAACCGGTTGATTAGGTGCTTCCATGGCCACGTCATATCCAAATGGCGTTTTCAATGTTCCATTCACAATCTCCCCTTCAAAATAATTCATGGACGGGGAACCGATAAAACTTGCGACAAATTGATGATTCGGCTCATCATATAAATTTTCAGGAACATCAAACTGCATAAGCTCTCCTTGATTCATCAAAAGAACATGATCGGATATACTAAGTGCTTCTTCTTGGTCATGCGTAACGAAGACAGTCGTAATTTTTAGTGCTTGTTGGATTCTTCTAATCTCTTCCCGCATTGTTAAGCGTAAGCGTGCATCTAAATTAGATAGTGGTTCATCTAGTAATAAAATTTCAGGTTCTCTCACTAAGGCTCTTGCAATCGCTACACGTTGTTGTTGACCACCTGACAGCATACTAGGTTTTCGATCCAATAGATGATCAATTTCTACAAGCTTAGCCATTTCTATCGCTTTTTTCTTTGCTTCTGCTTTTTTCACTTTGTGCATTTTTAAAGGAAACATAATATTTTGTAAAACAGTCATATGCGGATAAAGGGCATAGTTTTGAAATACCATTCCTATCTCACGTTTTTCCGGTGTAAGCTTTGTAACGTCTTTATCGTTAAATAAAATTGATCCATCGGTTGGTTGATAAAGTCCAGCAAGCATAAATAGTGTTGTACTTTTCCCGCAACCACTTGGTCCTAATATAGAGACAAGCTCTCCTTTAGGAATAGTGACAGATAATTGGTTTACTGCGGTTGTATTGTTAAATTTCATAGAAATATTATTTAGTGTAATGGTCATCGTAATGCTCCTTTGATTATTTTTGTGTAGCAGTTCAGTATAGCAGTGAAAGTGCATTTGAAAATTGATGTAGTGTAAAGATTCAATTAACGTTGTGTAAATAAAAAAGAAGAGTTGATAAGCTCAACTCTTCTGAAGGTGTAATTTATAGTTTTTTTCTTAACTTGACTACCAAATAACCTTCCAATTATGATTGATCGTTGCTTTTACTGTTTGTCTTTCGCGTATATAATTTACAAGTATTTCTGTCATATCCATTGGAATATCTTTGATAACGGATTTATCTTGGAACATCATAAAGTTTCCTCCCCCACCAGCGCGGTAATTATTCATCACAACATCGTATTCACCGTCTAACTGTATAGGAGCACCTTTAACATTCAGTGTGGTAACCCGTTTTCCAACCGGATTACGAATGTCCAATACGTACTCGATACCTTCCCACATATCATAGTTATAATGTTGCGGCTTTGGATATATATAAGAAGGGTTTACTTCTAGCGAGCCTTCTTCATTCAAGGTAAAGTATTGTGCACTTTGTTCCAACGCTTCTTTAATATCCTTACCGGACAGGCGAAGAACCTTTAGTGTATTCGGGAACATGTAATTAGAAATAATGTCACGCATCGTTACATTTGGTTCGAATCCGGGAGTTGCATTGTTAAACATAGAGGTGTTGGAAATTTCTACTCCAGCAATGTCCATTTGTACGTTGTTTATAAATTCGATAGCAGCATGGTCACTTGTTCGAACTAAAAGGGGATCCTTTATTAACATATCGCCTTCGATCTTTCCAATTGGTTGATCCAACCACTTTTGTGTCTCTTCTTCAATGCTAGCAGTGATTTTTAGCATTTCTTCATCTGCCTCTACATCGTCTACTACTAATAATTCGGATGTTTTATGCATAATTTCATTTTCTTCATTTAGCGTTAGCACAATTTTACCTATCATTTGTCCATTATTAGATGGTTGAACAATTTCTATGCCATTAATATTGCCAGTCAACGAACGATGTTGGTGCCCAGTGAGCAAAACGTCAATTCCTTCGATCTCTTTACATATAGCATACCCTTGATTTTCCCCGGTTAAGTTTTCAGTTGGTTCGCCAGTTTCGAGATCCCGTTCAAAACCACCATGATAGGAAACAATAAGTACATCTGGATTTTCTTGTTCTTTTATATACGCAACCCATTTTTTGGTTTCTTGAAGGGCATCATGAAATGCTAGACCTGCGATATTTTGTTCGTTTTCCCAATTTGGAATGTAATGAGTTGTGACGCCTAATATAGCTATTTTTGCGCCTTCTACTTCTTTTATTATATAAGGGCGACCAAAATAGGGTTGTTTTGATTGTTCATCTACAATGTTTGCGGATAACCAAGGGGAGTTGGATTCATCTATCGCACGGTTTAATACGTCCATGCCATAGTTAAATTCATGGTTTCCAATAACCGACGCATCGTATTTCAAGTGATTTAAAAGACTAATCATTGGGTTAGGTAGATCTTGTAAAAATTGAACATAATAATAGGTTAGAGGCGTTCCTTGGATTAAATCTCCATTATCGATCAGGATTAATTGGTCATCTATAAGGCGTTCCCGATGTATGACTGACGCTATTTTCCCTAGTCCAACATTTGCGTTTTCATTATTTCCATAGTTTATAGGATAGACACTACCGTGAATATCGCTTGTTTGCAGTATCGTTATTTTTTTCATGAATCATTTTCGCCACTTTCTATAGAGAGTTTCATTCATCATAACAAAGTTTTGAAGGAAACTTGCTTGGTTTACAAAAAATTTACAGTGAATATCTCGGTAAAAATTTGTCTGAAGAATTAAAAGTAAATAAGAGTAGCCAACCTATCTTAGGCTGGCTACTCGATTCTTTATATATGTGGAAAAATGTTGAGGTATATAGGTTGGAGGAACTACGAATGAAAAACCAATCAAATGACCAGCATACTATAAACACAGCTTCACCAAAAGAAGTGTGCATATAGCGTGAAACGAATCAAATGCCTCGTCAAAAAGGCAACATGGAAATCAGTCGAGAAAATGAATGGCGGGCTGATCGATTGGTTAATAGAAGTTAAAGAGGTAATCTATTTTTACCTATTAAGCAATGTAATCTTCCTTAGGAATGTCTGTAGGGGTTTCACCTTTGCTATAGTACTTTCCTTTAGTAGAAATTGCTAAAATAACCGTAAGTATAGATGCTAAGATCGCTGCAAAAAATGCCGCGGTACTTTGCAAAAATGATCCCATATATCCTAATGCAGCTATCGTTCCTAATCCACTAGAGATAAGTAGAGAAACGACTCCAACAGGATTCCATTTATATAAAAACTCGTGTCGAGCTTCATAATAACGTGGTCCAATTTTTAATAGCTTTTTCACAATCATTGCGTCGGTAACTAATATAGTAGCCCAAGCAAGTAAAAAGACTCCTTGGAACGTCATCGCCGTATCTAGATGATCTACAATACCACAAAGCATTAAGCCAATCGCAACTAATCCAGTGACAACTACCCAAAAGCGTCTACCTGGTGTAAATTTAAAAATGTTTTCGAAGAAATTAGCAAGGGATAAGGAACTACTGTATATATTTGTAACGTTTATTCGTAATTGCGTTAACATCGTGAATAACACGCCACCAATACCTAAAAGCAGAACGATGTAAACACCTGGATTTGGTTCACCTAAACGAACACCAAACCATATACCAAGTCCACCCATTACGCCAAAGCAGAAAATTTGGGGAACAAACCCAATGGCTAAAGATCCAAATTTAATATCTTTTGGTTTAAGAAAACGTGCGTAATCCGATGATAGTAATGCTGTAAGACCCATTATTCCATGTTGCATTCCGATACAAAGCAATAAAGCTTGTCCACCCATTTGGACACCTTCTGGCATATATGTCCAAAAAGCTCCATCATAAACGGAAGGTTTGTAGAATGACATAATAATGGCAGCCACTAAAAAAATAACGAAAATCGGCAATGACCACTTTTGTAGTTTATCGAGCTGTTTGACTCCAAACCAATTTAATGGAATAACGATTAATCCGAAGAAAATGATTAGAGCCCATTCTGGTAGTACGGGGAAAAAGGTGTGAACTGCGGAAACTAAAATTAGACCTTCAAATGCACAGTACATGATGAAGTTTGTTGCATAAATGAATGAGGTTAACGATGCACCTATGTAACCAAAACCTCCACCCCTAGATAATAAATTGACATTCATACCGGATTTTGCTGAAAGATAAGCAATGAATGTTCCGAGTATACCAGCAACGATTATCGCATATATGGAGGATATGATGGCATTGATGGCTCCGAATTGGAGTGCCATAACGCTTCCCATTTGAAAATAAAAAATTGCCGTTGCGATACCAAAAGTGATGTTAGTAATACTAAACCAACCTGCTTTTCTCTGATCTCTTGGCACTCTGTCTAGTGAGTAATCATCTTTCATTTCTTCTGACACTTTGTGATCTGCGACTTGGACAGATCCCATAATATCAACTCCCTTTTTGTATATAAATTTGACTTCCATTTTTGTTTATATATTCGTATCCCAATTCATTCATCCTCTATAATACCAGAAAAAGCAAGGGTTTATCAAATTAAGTGTTAAAAGAGGGGGAGTTTATAGCTAATTTTACGTAGTATAAACAATAAATAATACTCACTAAAAGTAAAATATTGGATGAATTTTTGAGGGGAGACCGGTTGACACATAGTACCTGATGTTGTAGACTATGAACAATAATTAAATACAACCTCACTTAAACAGTGAGGTAGAGGCGCGATATTTATTAGTCCTTAGTGGAGTTTGAGAAGCAATGATGCTAGGGAGAAGGAAATATCGCCGAAGTTTGTAAATATTTCTCCGTATTACATGCTGGGTCTGCAGTGAACAATTGCAGGACTGTCCACTTTAAACGTCCCGGTTTATCGTGGTGTGCTATCTCATTTGGGTAAAGTAGAGGATTTAGGGCAACTATACAAATTGCGACCTGAGTTCATCTCAGATCTTTTTTGTAGGTTGTCCTTTTTTATTGTTTTTAAACATAAACTAAAAATAAAAGGAGAGAAATACAAGTGAAAAACAAATTAGCATTATTAACAATATTCATATCTGTCGTGCTATTTTTAGCAGCATGTGGAACGGATAATACAGAAAAAACGGGATCTTCTTCACAAGAAAGTGATAATACATTTACAGTTGGCTTGGAAGCTGGTTACCCACCGTTTAACTGGACTCAGCTTGACGATGCAAACGGTGGAGTGAAAATCTCTGGAAACGCAGAATACGCTGGTGGATACGATGTAGAAATCGCTAAAAAGATTGCAGAAGGTTTAGGGAAAGAATTAGTTGTTGTCAAAACAGAATGGGATGGATTAGTACCATCATTACAGTCAGGTAAAATAGATGCAATTGTTGCAGGTATGTCACCAACGGCAGAGCGCAAACAGTCAATCGATTTCTCTGATAATTATTACACATCGAACTTTGTAATGATTGTTAAAAAAGGCGGACCATATGAAAATGCTACATCTATTCAAGACTTTAGTGGAGCGAAAATCACTGGTCAATTGAATACTTCCCACTATGGTGTTATTGATCAAATCAAAGGTGTCCAAAAACAACCAGCGTCTGATAATTTCTCTGCAATGCGTGTAGCTTTGGAATCAGGTGTGATTGACGGGTATGTATCCGAGCGTCCGGAAGGTATTAGTGCTTCCGCTGCAAATGAAAATTTTGCAATGGTTGAATTTACAGATGGATTTGTTGCGGATGAAGAAGAAACAGCAGTAGCAGTTGGTCTTAAAAAAGGTAGCGAATTAACGGACAAGATAAATGAAGTATTGGCAAAGATTTCGGAAGAAGAACGTCAAGAAATCATGGACAAAGCAATTCTAAATCAACCAGCTGCTCAATAATGAAGACGAGCGAACCGGCTGCGACTTATTGCAGTCGGTTTTGATATATAAGGGAGTGAAAGTATGAGTATTGAGTGGATTATAACGATGGTTATTAATAATTGGCCACTGTTTCTTCGCGGAGCAGGTATGACACTCTTAATCTCCATAATAGGTACAATCATCGGTGCGATTATCGGTTTATTAGCAGGTGTTATTCGTACAATACCAACACCTGAGAGAAAAGTTAAAAGAGTTTTATTAAAAATAGTCAATATTATTCTATCAGTTTATATAGAGTTTTTCCGTGGAACACCAATGATTGTACAAGCGATGGTTATATTCTATGGGTCCGCAATGGCGTTTGGAGTAGATATGGACCGAACTGCAGCAGCTATCCTTATTGTATCCATTAATACAGGAGCGTATATGGCAGAAATAGTCCGTGGTGGAGTGATTTCTGTTGATAAAGGTCAATTTGAGTCGGCTCAAGCAATCGGTATGAATCATGTACAAACGATGCTTCACGTTGTATTACCACAGGTTATTCGAAATATTTTACCTGCAACAGGCAACCAATTTATCATTAATATTAAAGATACCTCTGTACTAAATGTAATAGGGGTAACGGAACTATATTTCCAAACTAAAACAGTTGCGGGAATGAGTTTCAAATACTTTGAACCATTTTTCGTAGCATGTATTTTGTATTTCGTTATGACGTTCACGGTAACATTAATACTACGTTATTTTGAAAGAAAACTAGATGGACCGGAAAACTACAGCATGATTGGTCAACCGGCACAAGTAGCTTTAACAAATACGAAAGAAAGCTAAGACGAAGGAGGAGCAATAATGGAAAAAGTAATTGATATACAACATTTAAGCAAATCCTTTGGAGCACGTGAAGTACTAAAAGACATCGATTTCTCTGTAAACAAAGGAGAAGTGGTTAGTATCATCGGTTCGTCTGGATCTGGTAAATCCACGCTTCTTCGTTGTATTAATCTATTAGAAAAACCAAGTGGTGGTCAAATTATTTACAATGGTGAAAATATTTTAGACGACAAACACGATATCCACGCTTATCGTACAAAGTTAGGGATGGTTTTCCAACAGTTTAACTTGTTTAACAACCATAATGTGTTGAGCAATTGTGTCGTTGGACAAATAAAAGTGTTAAAACGTTCTAAAGAAGAAGCAGAAAAAATAGCGATGAATTATTTAAAGGTCGTTGGGATGGATCAATACGTAAATGCAAAAGCAAACCAGCTATCTGGAGGGCAAAAGCAACGTGTGGCAATCGCTCGTGCACTTTCGATGGAACCAGACGTGATGTTATTTGATGAACCAACATCGGCACTGGATCCTGAGATGGTAGGAGAGGTTCTAAAAGTCATGAAGGAACTTGCTGAGTCAGGGCTTACGATGTTAATCGTTACGCATGAGATGGAATTTGCGAAAGAAGTTTCTGACCGTGTCGTGTTTATGGACAAAGGAGTTATTGCAGAAGAAGGAAGCCCAGAGCAAATTTTCAATAATCCTACACAAGAACGTACGAGAGAGTTTTTAAAACGTACATTAAAGTAAAAAAGGATATGACATCCATTTATGTTGAATCGTAAACGGATGTCTTTTTTTATAGAAAAAAAGTACGTAACCTTTTAGGGATAATGCGCCTTAAGATGACCGCTAGCCTTCGCACTTGCCGCACCTTGCATGAGCCAACTCGTGTTGCACACGAGTGGGTCTCATGACTGCGGCTCATGCGGCCCGGCGCGCTGCGGCAAAAATATTCGGCTTATTTTCATAGTGAAGACTCTTCCCGATAATGCGTAATATTTCTTACTGCTAGTATGCTAAGTAAATAGCAAGCTCTACTGGATTGTAGCGGAAGGGCGGCGACTCCAGTGGGATCAAGTGAGTAAGATGAGACTTCACAACGTACGCGCAAGCGTCGGTGAAGGCTCATCACTCACCCCACGGAAAGCGTCCGCCCTGCACGGAAATCCTAGCGGTAATCTCCTTAAGACGTATTATCCCTACACTGTCTACTTGTTATTATTCATTTTTCTATATTAATTGTAAAACATAATTGAAATTTACGCCCAACTAATTCATTATTAATAATAGACAGTCTTTTACCAAGAATTTGTGTAAAAGAAATATACTCAACGAAGGAAGAAACTTGTGAGAGAAGAGAATATTACTCGTATAAACTTAGACGGTAAAGAAATAATATTAATCGGAACAGCGCATGTATCTAAACAAAGTGCAGAACAAGTAAAAGAAGTAATTGAAGCAGAAAGACCAGATTCTGTCTGTATAGAACTAGATGACCAACGATATCAATCGGTGATGGAAGGAAGCAAGTGGAAAGAAACAGACATCTTTAAAGTGATTAAAGAAAAGAAAGCCACATTGCTTTTGATGAATCTAGCAATATCCTCTTTCCAAAATCGTTTAGCAAAGCAATTTGAGATAAAACCTGGGCAAGAAATGATTCAAGGGATTGAATCTGCTAAAGAAACGGGAGCAGAGCTAGTGCTTGCAGACCGCAATATTCAAATCACCTTTTCTCGGATTTGGCATAACCTTGGATTTATGGGGAAAGCACAACTACTTAACGGAGTAATCTTTAGTATTTTTAGCAAGGAAACAATCTCAGAAGAAGAACTAGAAAAAATGAAAACGCAAGATACGTTAAATGCCGTTCTTGCTGAATTTACGGAATCTTTCCCTAAGTTAAAGACTCCTTTAATTGATGAACGAGATCAATATCTAGCTCAAAAAATAAAAGATGCTCCAGGAAATAAGATAGTTGCTATATTAGGGGCTGCTCATGTCCCGGGTATCACGAAAGAAATACACAAAGAACATGACCTAGAAGCGTTGGTCGAGATACCTCCCAAATCAATTGTGCCTAAGATTATAGGATGGGCAATACCGGTCCTTCTTATCGCAATTGTTGTTTACACCTTTTTAGCCAACCCTACTGCTGGGTTAGATCAAGCTTTAAGTTGGATACTGTGGACTGGTACTACGGCAGCTATCGGAGCGGCTATTGCTTTGGCACATCCGCTTGCTATACTATCTGCTTTTGTGGCAGCACCAATTACTACATTACATCCTCTAATAGCATCTGGTTGGGTATCAGGGATTGTGCAAGCATATATTCGTCGTCCTAATATAGGGGACTTTGAAACTCTTTCGGAAGATGTATTTACGATAAAAGGTTTTTGGCGTAATAAAGTTACACGTATTTTATTAGTAGTCGTTCTAACTAATTTAGTTGGATCTTTAGGTACACTCTTAGGCGGCGCAGATGTTATTCGCTTATTCTTTAAAAATTTTTAAAAATCATAAAAGCCAGCTATTCCAAAGGATAGCTGGCTTTTCGTATTAGTTTTTCTTTTTAGTATCTGTTTCTTTGTCGTCTAACTTAAATTCTTCTGCTACTTCATCCACGATATCTTTTGTAGAGTTTTTGAATTCTTTTAACGTTTGTCCTACCGCTTTACCTAATTGAGGTAGTTTAGAAGGTCCGAAAACGATTAAAGCAATAACTAAAATGATGATTAACCCTGGTACACCGATATTTGGCATGGGATGTTCCTCCTCGAATAATAGGTTATTTTGCTAATTTTTCTTCCTCAAGTGCTCTTTTTGCTAGTTGTTTTTTATACGACCAGCTAGAAACAAGAATACTTATTTCAAAAAGTAATAGTAATGGAACAACGATGATAAAATCAGAGATAAAGTCTGGTGGTGTGATAGAAACTCCCACTACTACTAGTATAAAGTATGAAACCTTTCTCATTTTTCTCAATCGATCTGGTGTTATTATACCCAACTTTGTTAGGAATAAAATAATAACTGGCAATTCAAAAACAATGCCTACAGGAATAATTAAGTTAAACATAAATGTAAAGTATTGTTGCATTCCATAAGTTTCTAAAGCTCCTATAGAATCGTTGATACTAGACATAAAGTTCAACATAAGAGGAAAAAGAATAAAATAACTAAAACTTATCCCTGCTAAAAACAAAAAGAACGAAACGGGTATAAAGAAAATTGTTCCTTGTGCTTCTTTCTCCAATAAACCTGGTTTTACGAATAACCAGATTTGATACATTGCAATGGGTAAAGTGATTAAAATAGCTAAAATTAGAGCACATTTAACATAAATCATAAGACCATCTGTATAACCAAACACGTTCCATTCAACATGGGCGGCTGTAGGTTGTTTTTTTATAAAAGTTAATGTCTTTGGAGCAAGCCAAAATCCTAATGCAAGTGAAAGGATAAATGTTGTTGCTACAATGATAAGCCTTTTTCGTAGTTCTGTTAAATGTTCGACAAGTGTCAATTCTGGTTCTTGTGTCATTAGGTTTTACCACCCCATCTTCTCAAACAAAGTGAAGTTTGCTTTTATTTTATTAGAATTCATTTAGTCAAAAATAGATTTTACAGTGAGTAATATAGACTTACGTCACCTTCACATTATACTCTTTCCAGTGAATTTGTAAATAAAAGTACCCGCTATTTACTTAATAATTGATAAAAAACTCCTAAATTGCTTTATACGGCAATTTAGGAGTTTTTGATTTAGCTTTGAGCAACTTCGTCTTGGTAAACTGGTACCCAGCCTTCTGTTGTGACGAAGATTCGAACTGCAACTACTTTACGATCTTCCGAAAGTGTAAAGTAATGCGTAATATTTTCAGGAACAGAAATCAGGTCCCCAGGTGTTAAATGTACTTCAAAGAAACGCTCATCTTTTCCTTGGATGATAAACACGCCATGGCCGCTTACAATATAGCGCACTTCGTCGTCTGTGTGAATATGCTTGCGTTCAAAGTTTTTCAAAAGTTCATCTAAGTTAGGATTAGAATCAGATAACGAAATTATATCGGATGCTTGATAGCCACGACGTTCTGAAATGTCATCAATCTCCGTTTGAAAAGCTTGTAGAATTTCCACTTTTTCTGCATCGCTTAGATCAAATTTTTCACGAAGGTGTACCGGTAACTTTTCAATATCCCAATGTTCATAAACAACCTCTTGATCTTCTAAAAATGCTGCAACCTCGTTTTGTGCTTCAATTGTTTCATTTGTTCCCTGAATTTTAATGATAGCCATTTCAATCTTCCTCTCTTATTTTGATGTTATTTGAAGTAGTGCTAGTTGATACTGAAATAAAAACTCACAGGCTTCTAATAGTTTCTTTGCTTCGAAAACGTCTTTTCCCCAAACAGTGATACCGTGGTTTCGTATTAGTACGGCTCCTTTATCAGCATGTATATGGTAACAAAATTCTTCTGCCAGGCTTGGAATATGCGCGTGATTTGGAATGATAGGGATAGAGAGCAACGCATCCTCTTCCCATAAACCAAAAGCTTTAATAAGCTCTTGACCTTGAAAGTCAATTTTTCCCTCATCACCATATATTTCAGAAATAACATTATTCGCCACTGTATGTACATGAAGACTACATCCAGCTGATGTTTTGTCGTATATGGCACAGTGCAGTAATGTTTCTGCAGATGGTTTTAAATCGGTCTTTTCAACTGGAAGTCCATTAGTGTCTACGAGTAAGAAGTCTTCCATTGTCCGCTTCTTTTTATCTTTTCCACTAGCTGTCACTAAAAAGTGTAGTGGATGATTGCTCACTTTTATCGCTAAATTCCCACTAGTCCCCATGAACCAATCTCTTGCGGCTAGTTCGTCTTTAATGTCAGCTAATTCTTCCCATTTGTTTTGAAGTGCTGTCATATTTCTACACCTAATTTTGCATCTATTATGTTTATGACATCATGGAAACTTTCAAACGGTTCATATGGAATAAGAAGTTCTTCGCATTTTTCTATCAGGAAATCTCGTGCAATGACGATGTCTGCTAATTTAGCAGCTTCTAGATCTGTTATAGAATCTCCAATGACAACGCTTAATGCATCACTGTCTTGGAGCCTGCGAATAATAGATGGCTTACAGCAGCCACAGCCTTTGTTTGTACATTGCTCATCGCATCCATGTGGAAAATTAATCTGTATCGTATCCCCCGAAAAGTCCGATTCGTTACAATAAACATCGGAAAACGGTCCGAACGGCTCAAGCATTGGATTCACAAAAAAATCGATTCCGCCACTCACAATATAAAGCGAAATTTTGTTTTGTTTTGTATAAGAAACAAATTCAGCAAAACCTTCGCGAATTTGTGCTTGTTCTAGCAAAAAAGTTGTAATTTGATCTTTCAGTGAAACAGGAAGTAGTGCGAACATATCCGTGACACCTTTACGAATCGATTGCTTTTGTCCCAGAATATTCTCTTTGATCTGCAAATACTCGGGAGGAGCAAATTGCTTCATAATAGAGATAATATTATCTTGAGTCGTAATCGTGCCATCAAAGTCGCAAAAGATGACTAGTTTTTTCATTATGCTTACCCCCATAATTCGATTGCTGATTTGAGTTCAACATGCTGCTTTGCCGCTTCTGAAAGCGGAATTTCAGCTAGGACAGCTTCCACGGCTTGTCTGAAGGCAAGCCCACCGCCAATCGCACCAGTAGGATGTCCATGTATCCCACCCCCAGCATTAATGATGCTATCGATTCCATAATCTTGCATTAAAAGAGGTACTAAACTTGGATGAATACCTGCAGAAGGAACTGGAAAAGTTCTTTTTACAGAACTTGCTTTTGTTAGCTCTTCGCCTAGAGTAAGTGCCACTTTTTTCTCGAGTGCAACACTTCCATACGGAGAAGGAAATAACGAAAAATCAGCTCCTGCGTAGCGCGTTAATTTGCCAAGTAAAAGGGAAGTTGCGACCCCGTAAAATGGAGAAGAAGTGAAAGCCCCGCTATATGCAGGATGCGCCATAAGTGGTAATTGAATATCATCATCTTCAACAAGCTCTTGTAGTACGTCTAGCCCGTATGCATGAACATTTAGTAGCAAAGCATCTGCTCCAAGTTCTTTTGCCCTTCTAGCTTTTTCTCTTAACTTCGACGTTCGTCCAGATAAATTCACTGCATAAAGCGTTCGATGTCCAGTTTCTTCATAAACTTGCCGTAACACTTCTTTGGCAGTTGTTATTCGCTTTTCAAAAGGAGTTAATGGGTTGTCAAAAAGTATCTCATCGTCTTTTACAAGATCTACCCCTCCAAGCGCTTGATGTTGAAGTTGCTCTGCTAAATAATCGATATCTCGCCCAATAACCCCTTTGAATATACTCATGATTAGTGGTCGCTCATGTACATTTAGTATGTTTCGAATATGTTCGATACCAAATCTCGGTCCAGGAAACTTTGCTAAAAGCTCCGGTGAAAATTCTAAGTCTAATAGTTTCACTTCCCCGTCTAATGATAATTTGCCAAAAACAGTTGTTAAGATGGCAGGCAAATCTGCTGAAAAGTTGGCACTAGGATACTCTACTTTGATCTCTGCTTTCACTTGATCAGTCTTAGATGGGTGGTGTATATTTTCAAACTGCGTAATGGAAACAACATTCCCTTTATGCTGTTTTAATTGTTCTTGTTCCAGTAAAGGTAGGTCGGTCCATGAGCCAATCGTCAATCCTAAAGCGATGCCCTCTGCTTTTTTTTCGAATGATCCAGGATTTCCGTACAATTGATATACTGAAGTTACTCCACTCATAATTTCAATCCCCTTTTAAAAAAATCAAATTAAAAAAACCTCTTCAAATAAGAAGAGGTTAAATAGTTAACAACTTCTTATTTCTCAGTCAACCGACTGCAAGAATTAGCACCGTGTTCAAAGTATGAATCGGTTGCCGGGTATCATTGGGCTCGTCCCTCCACCTGCTCTAAATAAGAAAATATTATTCAATTGAAATTATTATTATTGTCAAATTACTAACGATTATTTCACGCAATAAGAAAAATGTCAATACAGTTTTTAGATTTTTATAAAATTTTAAAAAATATGTTGACGGAACTTTTTGAATTATGTTAGGATTCAAATCAACAATATAAAGTTACAAATAATAGCACTCTTATCAAGAGCAGGCTGAGGGTAATGGCCCTATGAAGCCCAGCAACCGACTGTAATTCCGTTGTGAGACGGGGCGCTTTTTTTGCGCCGAGATGAACATCTCGTAAGGCACGGTGCTAATTCCATCAGAAAGGGAACTTTCTGAAAGATAAGAGGCGAGAAGTCTCTTATTCTACGCCTCTTTCTTTGGAAAGAGGCTTTTTATTTTGTACAGGAAGGTAGAGAAGAATGACGGTAGTTACGAAAAAAGAGTATGAATCATTAACAGAAGAAAAGGCAATTTTATACGCAAAAAGGCTGGAGCTTTTTCCAAAAGACGCGGAGTTGGAATGTCGTGAAATCGGTGATGGGAATCTAAATTATGTTTTTCATATCAAAGAATTAGAAAGTGGAAAGGGAATCATTTTAAAACAAGCTTTGCCGTATGCAAAAGTAGTTGGTGAAAGCTGGCCTCTCACGTTAAAGCGTGCACTAATTGAAGCAAAAGCACTTCAAAAACATGGAGAATTTGCAGTGGGACTAGTGCCCAAAGTATATGCAGTCGATGAGGAATTGGCGATTACAGTGATGGAAGATTTATCACATTTGACTATTGCACGGGAAGGGTTGATCCGTCTAGAAGCCTATCCTAAGTTAGCATCCCATATAGGGGAATATCTAGCACAAACTCTATTTCATACATCTGATTTTGCATTACATCCATTTGAAAAAAAGAAACTAGTTTCCGAGTTTTCTAATCCGGAACTGTGTAAAATTACAGAAGATCTCATCTTTACCGATCCATTTTTTGACCATGAAACAAATGATTTTGAGCCTTCTTTACGAGAGGCAGTAGCAGCAATTTGGAGTAATGAACCTTTAAAGCTAGAAGTCGCAAAATTGAAGAAAAGTTTTTTGACAGAAGCGGAAGCATTACTTCACGGAGATTTGCATACAGGTAGTATTTTTGCGAGTGAAACGGAAACAAAAGTGATTGATCCTGAATTTGCCTTTTATGGTCCGGTTGGTTTTGATGTTGGATTATTTTTAGCTAATTTAATAGTTCAAACGATTACAAGAGATGGGGAACAACGGGAGGTAATCCTCCACCATATTGCAGAAACATGGGATGTGTTTTCTGCGGAGTTTTCAAAACTTTGGGATACGAAGGCAGTGGAATCGTATAAAGATACGAAAGGATTTAAGGCGTATGTTCTGGAGAAAGTTTTCCAAGATACACTCGGTTTTGCTGGTTGTGAGTTAATACGCCGTACAATCGGTTTGGCACATGTGAAAGATTTGGACGGTATTGAAGACGGTGAAAAAAGAACGGTTTCGAAAAAACAAGCTTTACTGTTAGGTGAAGTGTTTATATTGAAACGAAGAGAAATTAATTCTATACAAGCGGTAATTGAATTACTTGAGGAGCTGCACAAATGAGTATTCCCTTATCTATCAAATGGAACAATCAGAAGCTTGAAATATTGAATCAGCAGAAACTACCACTAGAAGTGGAATACTTAACACTTGAAACATTGGAAGATGTATACGATGCAATCATTACGTTAAAAGTACGAGGAGCACCAGCAATTGGTATAACAGCTGCTTATGGATTAGCCTCAGCTGCACAACATTACAACACAAATTCTTTGGATGAATTTCAGCAGTTATTAGTTAAGGATGCTTTGTATTTAGCAGGGTCTAGGCCGACAGCTGTCAATTTAGCTTGGGCTTTAGAGCGTCTGAAAGGTTCTAAACCGCTCACTTTAACTGTACAGGAAGCGAAGGGACGGTTGTTAGAAGAGGCTATTAGCATACACAAGGAAGACGAAGCTTCTTGCCGTAAAATTGGTGAATTTGCCTTATCATTGCTTGGAAATCATACAAAGGTTATGACCATTTGTAATGCCGGAACCATTGCAACAGCGAAATATGGAACTGCCCTAGCACCTTTCCATCTTGGTAAGGAACAAGGAAAAAAGTTTCAAGTATTTGCTTGCGAAACTAGACCAGTGTTTCAGGGTTCAAGACTTACTGTATGGGAGCTTCAACAATCTGGAGTAGATGTCACGCTAATTACAGATGGTATGGCTGCACATACAATCAGTGCAAAAGGGATAGAAGCTATTATCGTTGGAGCAGATCGAATAGCTACAAATGGCGATACTGCAAATAAAATTGGAACGCTTAACTTGGCTTTATTAGCCGCAGCATATCAAATTCCATTTTATGTAGCAGCTCCTATTTCGACGTTCGATTTAACGATTGAAAGCGGCAAAGCAATACCAATAGAAGAACGTCCAGCGGAAGAAATAACGCATGTTGCTGGGAAGCAGGTAGCCCCTCCTAATACAAGAGTATATAATCCTGCTTTTGACGTGACACCAGGCCGTTTAATAACAGCAATCATAACTGAAAAAGGAATCATTCATCCAGAATACAACAAAAATATTGTGACATTACTACGTACACAAAAAGGAGAAGAATCATGAAGACAAAAACAAGTTGGTTACTATCAATTTTATTGATCATCGGAATTATATTAACGGGTTGTCAGCCAAAGGGGAATGCGAAGGAAGAAGCATCCACTTCTACCAAAACAGAAACGTCAGAGAATCCACTAGTAGGCAAGAAAATTGCATTGATTTTACAGCAAAACCTTGGTACTTTTTCTGCACAATACATTGAAGGTGTTAAAGAACAAGTAGAAAAATTCGGTGGCACTGTTACCGTTTTTAACTCAGAAGGTGATTTAGCAAAAATGGCTTCCAATCTAGATGCGGCAGTAAATCAAGGCTTAGATGGGATATTAATTGATCATGGTACAAAAGAAGCGTTAAACCTAGGAGTTCAAAATGCTATTGATAAAGGAATCCCAGTAGTAGCATTTGATGCGGGTGTCGATGTAGAAGGAATAACAACATTAGAACAAGGCGATCAAAAAATGGCTGAAATGACATTACAAAAATTATCGGAAGATGCAAATGGTGAAGCGAACATTGTGAAAATTTGGGTTGCAGGTTTTGCCCCGATGGAAAAAAGACAAGTTGCTTACGAGAAGTTTTTATCGGAAAATCCGGGAATAAAAGAAATTGCTACTTTTGGAGCGGCGACACCAAATACTGCTTTAGATACACAAGCACAAATGGAAGCCATATTAAAACAATATCCAAATGAAGGAGATATTACGGCAGTTTGGGCAGCTTGGGATGAATTCGCAAAAGGTGCAGTTCGCGCGATTGAACAGGCAGGTAGAACAGATATTAAAGTGTACAGTATTGATATGAGCGATGAAGATTTGCAAATGATTCAAAAAGAAAATAGTCCTTGGGTTGCTTCTGCTGCCGTAGATCCTATGGATATAGGGCGTATTCAAGTACGCTACTTATTCCAAAAGATTAACGGAGAAAATCCAACAGCAAATGTTGTACTAGATCCAGTGTTTGTGGATGCTTCTAAACTTCCGGAAGAAACAGTGACGACTAATAGTTTACATGAGTTTGTCGAAGGATGGGGTGCAAGTGAACAAGGGTATACAGATGCATTAAAAGGGTTGGAAAATTAATAAACTCAACTACTAGCAGCTGTCCTGAAACAGGATAGCTTCTTTTTGAGAAAGGAGCATATTTGTGGCAAATCCTTTTCTTTCGATGAATTCGATACGTAAGTCATTTGGAAATGTGACAGCACTAGAGAATGCAAATTTTCACCTAGAAAAAGGGGAAGTACATGCATTGTTAGGCGTAAATGGTGCAGGAAAAAGTACGCTTATGAAAATTTTATCGGGAGTGTATGAGCAAGATGAAGGGGAAGTCTTATTAGATGGTAAGGGTGTTCATCTACGTTCCCCAAAAGCAGCAAAAGAACATGGAATTTACTGTGTTTATCAGGAAGTAGATACAGCATTAGTTCCCGAATTATCGGTTGCTGAAAATATAATGCTTGATACTATTGCGACTCATAATAACTTGTTTATCTCCACTCCGAAACTAAACAAAGAGGCGAGGAGTGCACTGCAACAATTGCAAGCGGAGAATATCTCCGTACAACAACCTGCCTTTAAGCTTACATTAGCAGAAAAACAATTAGTATTAATTGCAAGGGCACTTGTTAGTTCAGCCAAAATAATTATTTTCGATGAACCAACAGCTCCTTTATCACTTCATGAATCAACTAAACTGTTTTCCGTTATTCAACATCTGAAAGCACAAGGAGTAAGTTGTGTATTTATTTCACATCGACTTCCCGAAGTGTTTGAGATTAGTGACAAAATTACCGTCATGCGCGACGGGACGCTGGTGGACGTTTTTCAAACGGCAGATGCAACTGCCGAGGATATAATTGAAGCAATGCTTGGTACTTCATTTCATCAAGAACAACATACTAGAAATTACCCTTTAGGTGAAACGTTACTGGATGTAAAAGAACTGTCTGACGGTCACAAGTTAAACAATCTTTCATTTACTGTTTCAGAAGGAGAGGTTGTTGGTATTGTTGGTCTTGTAGGAGCGGGAAAAACGGAGTTAGCGAAAACATTATTTGGCTTAGAGCCACTAACAAATGGAAGTGTGAAACTTTCAGGCAAGGAATTAAGAGTGACACATCCGAAAGATGCTATTAGTGCAGGGATGGCACTTATTCCAGAAGAACGTCGAAAAGAAGGGCTATTCGTACACGAATCATTGCAAACGAATGCTTCTTTTCCAAACTTACGAAAGTTTTCCAATCTATTATTTATGAATAAAAGCGCTGAAAAAAGTTTTGCGAAGGATATTATTAAACGATTACAGATTAAAACAGACAACACGGATACACCAATTGTTCATTTAAGTGGAGGAAACCAACAAAAAGTAGTAATCGGTAAATGGATTTCGCGTGATTCCATTTTATATTTGTTTGATGAACCGACAAAAGGCGTTGATATTGGGGCAAAAGCAGATATTTTTGCGCTTATTCGTAAACTAGCGGAGAGTGGAAAAGGCTGTCTTTATTTTTCAAGCGAAATTCAAGAAGCAATCGGTATTTCCGATCGCATTATAGTTATGTATAACGGTCAAATCGTGAAGCAGTTTTCACGGGAAGATGCGACCCAGGAGAGGATTTTGTTGTATGCAAGCGGTGGGAAAGAAGAATAAAGTGAAGGAAAGTGGCATTCAATTTCTATTTAAGTACGGGGCTATTGCTTTATTAATCATCATTATTTTGTATTTTAGTTCCATTAGTCAAGCATTTTTAACTTATGCTAACTTCACAGATATTTTGCGTTCGATATCTATTGTTACGTTACTCGCATTAGGGGTTACCTTTACATTAGTGGTAGGCGGATTCGATCTGTCGGTTGGATCCACGATGTCGTTGTCTACAGTCGTAACAGCTTCTTTAATGGTATGGTATGAAATGCCACTTTGGCTCGTTATCATTTTACCGATTTTAATAGGAGTTTTAGTAGGGGTACTTAATAGCTTTCTAATTGTAGTATTAGGAATTCCAGATTTACTTGCAACATTGAGTATGATGTATATCGTTGCAGGATTTCATCGCACATACACGGAAGGTTATTCTATTTATAATAATATGCCACTTACTGCTGGAGGTACTGCTCCTGGTCAGTTGTCGGAGGCATTTCTTTGGATTGGTCAAGGAAGAATGCTTGGCTTGCCAGTTCCCGTATGGATCATGTTAGGAATGGTATTAATCGCTTATGTAGTACTCCACCATACTCGTTGGGGACGAGTTTTATATATGACAGGTGGAAATGCGGAAGCTTCGACTTTGTCTGGGGTGAATACCCGTAAAGTGAAATTTGCAGCATATGTGATTTCTGGTGTGTTTGCTTCCATGGCAGGCATATTGTTTACTGCACGTGTCGGTTCGGGTCAAATTGATGCTGGTGCACCCATGTTAATGGAAGCAGTAGCGGCTGTTTTTGTCGGTTACTCCGTTCTTGGGGCAGGGAAACCAAATGCGATCGGAACGTTTTTTGGAGCAGCAGTTATCGGTATTTTACTAAACGGCTTAACCATTTTGAACTTGCCCTATTACGCATTCGATATTATTAAAGGTGCCGTGTTAGTTTCAGCACTTGCTGTGACGTATGTTTACGCGAAAAAAAGATTTAGCCAAACAGGATAAATTTTGTGTCCCGAAGTACTTGTTTTCTTCTTATACGAGTATATAATTCTAGCATATCCTTTTTAACTTTATTCAGTGGGGGTATAAAAACCCCTACTGAATAAAGTTAAAGCCTCCGGCGGATGCCACAGATTTTTAGAGGAATTTCTCGAGCAAGCTCGAGAAAAATCTGGGCGCACTGTTTTCTGCGACGAGCTTGCGCAGGAGCAAATACGCCGAGGCGTATTTGATCTTGGAATGGGTGGAATTTATGAAAACGTATAATGAAAAGATTAGTATTTATCATGGAATGGCTTCGACTATAGCGCTTAATTTTTCAAATAACTTTTTTCCAATCTTCGCGATTACAATATTAGGGGCTACTAACTATCAGGTTGGATTAATTAGTTCATTGCCCCCACTCATCGCGTTGTTAATGACAATACCGGCAGCAGTGTTATTAAACCGAGCAAACGCTCAAAAGAAATTAGTGGCAATGTCTGTGTTATTAGCTAGGTTAATGTTTTTGTTAATCGTACTTGTTGTTTATTTACCTTCTTCTTCTCTTCAGGCTTGGGTATTTTTGGCCATTATTGCCTTCATTAGTGTACCGAATACGGTAGCAAATGTTGGCTGGCAAACATTAATTAGTGGAATGATTAAGGAGTCTAGAAGAGGACAGTTTTTCAGTGACCGCAATCGCTTACTGACGATGATCGGTTTAGTGTCAACATTGCTTGTTGGGATTTTAATGAGAGATGCTTCTGAAAGCATAATTGCCTATCAGATTTTGTTTGCAATTGCTTTTGGCTTTGGATTATTGGAAGTATTTTTCTTATTGAAACATGAAGAGGACGTCGTACCAATAGATAGTGGTCAAATAAAGAAGAAGTCCATGGATTGGAGTATTTTTCAAGATGCCAATTATGTTTGGTTTTTAGTAGCAGCGCTGTTTTTTAACTTTGCTTGGCAGTCAGCATGGGGTTTGTTTAATATTTACAATGTTCGGGTAGCTGGAGCAACAATCTTTTGGATTAGTATGTTTTCAGTTGGTAGTATGCTTATGCAATTTTTAACATTTCCCCTTTGGAAAAAGTGGGCAGATAAGTATTCCAATTTACGCATTTTTATATGGGCGGCAGTTGGTATGGCAACAACTCCTTTTTTAGTAGTGCTCTCTACAAACTTGTATTATTTAACACTTATCCAAACGACTTCAGGATTCTTTCTATCTGGTACAGTATTGATTTTATTTAATCTATTGTTAGAGAAGTCTCCCGAACAGTCTCGCACGTATTGTATAACGACGTACAACGTCTTGCTGGCCTTTGTTGCATTCATTGCACCACAAATTGGTATTTGGTTATTGGATCAATTAGGTATGAACATGGCAATGTATATTAGCTCAGCACTCCGGTTGTTAAGCGCTGGAGGATTTTTATACGTGTATATTCGACGATAGAAAAAAGGTGTTCCCAAAACATTTTGGGAACACCTTTTTTACAGATTATCTAGGCAATATATCTTTGTATTTCCTTCTCAATTCATTCAATTCTTCAAGCTTTGCAATAGAGTGTTCTTTTTTTTGCATTCCTACTGCAATTATTAAATTCTCAATAAGAAAAGTTGGAGCAACCATTGAATGAAACTCCCATAGTTCTCCTCTACTTGCGTATAAAACGATATCGGCGTTTGTATTAAAATCCGAAATGAGCCTATCTGTTATTACAATTGATTTGCATCCAATCGTTTTGGAATGATCTAATATTACTTTTGTCTCTGGGTGTAATTGAACAAAACCGAATATTAATATCGTATCATTGTTCGTCATGTGAACGAGTGTTTCAAAAATTTCATGTCCGCTTTTAGGCATCAAGTGGATAGATAGACCGAACCGTGAGAGTCTAAATTGAATTAGATTGGCGAGACCTTCGGATGGACCAGGACTATATATATAAATATTGTTGGAATTACTTAAAAGGTCGATAGCTTGTTGAAAAGTCTCCGAAGAAAAGTAGAGAAGCGTTTCTTGTAAATGCTGCAAGCTTTGTGCTAGCAGCTTATTTTGCATTTCGTTTGACTCGACTTGTTTTAAAATATTTTCTAGTTTATTTGCGGGAGAAATTTCGGTCTGTTCTTTTAAATGGTTTTTGAAATCCTTGAAATTTTCATATCCGACTGTTTTCCAAAAACGTGATACGGTAGCATTACTTAAACTCAGTTGCTCCGCGATTTCTGATTCCGTTGTATAAAGCAATGCATGAATATTCTTTTGAACATAATCTGCAATTGTTTTTTGATGGGGGGTTAATTCTTCTAAGTTCCAATCTAATTGATACATCTCGTTCACTCCTGACGCTAGCGGTTTTCTCTGTTGAAGTAAGTGTATCATATTTCTTTTCTTTATGAAAAATATTTTTCATCCAAATATTATTGAAAATTTATTTACATACGTTTTATATTGTCTTAACATTCCGTTAACAACTGCTTGATACGATTCTGTTATAAAAGGAGGAGTTAACAATGACGAAAAAGAGTGCTTATCAATTAACGCAATCGCAAAAAATGATGGTCTTTATTCTATCTATGTCGCTTTACGGTCTTTCGAACATGTTTACAGAACTAATTCCATCAGTGCAGCTCGGTGTTATTGAATTATCAGTGGAATATTTTGCATTCATCCCACTAACATTATGTATTTTGTTCCATCCACTATATGCAGCAGTTGGAGCAGCATTAGGTGAAATTATCTTTGGTGAACTAATGCTCGGCCAGTTTGGTGGAATAGGAGAGATAGAAAAATTCATTACATTTTCTTTAGGAATGTACATTGCAGGAATTTTAGTTAGAAATCCATTAAATCGATTGCAAGTTGGTATTGCTGTCATGTCAGGGTTAATCGTCCACCATCTGCTTGGAACAATAGTAGATATGGGGAAAGTTTGGGTTGGAATAGAAGAGTTAGAAGCAGTAGAAGGATTAGCGCAAAGTGTACTAATTGTAGAAGGTGTTGCATTCTTTAATGACTTACTGTTTTCGGGAATCTTATTTGCCCTACTACCAACATTGTATTTAGTTCCTCGACTTTACGGGAAAATTGAACCTTTACTTGGTATGAAACCTAGGGATAATAAAGTTCAATACTCATTGAATGAACTCATTACTCCAAGATTAGTTGTAATTGGTGTTGTATTAGCTGCTATTGCAATTGTGACGGAATTTATGGCCGAATCTGATATTAATATTGGCGTTTGGGAACCAGATTTCTTAGAAACATTCGGTGATGCATTCATATGGATTGTTATTGGAGTGGCAGCAATCATTGCTATTTTCACAATAGGAATCATGTTAAATAAATCCAAAAATAAGAAAAACGTAAGAGATGTTAGTAATGTCGGTTAAACCAATCATTGAGCTGAAAGAAGTTACGTTTACCTATCCAGGTTCAGAAATGCCTGTATTAAATAATGTAAACTTAACCATAAATCCTGGCGAGTTTACAGCTATTATTGGTGGAAATGGATCAGGAAAATCGACTTTATGTAAAACGTTTAATGGACTAATTCCGCAGTTTTACGTTGGTGATTTTGAAGGAGAAGTAATCGTGAATGGTTTAACTGCGGCAGATCATTCCGTATCCGAGCTTTCCCAAAATGTTGGTTATGTATACCAAGACTTTGAAAATCAACTATTACGACCAACTGTCATAGATGATGTTTGTTTTGTACCATTAAACTACGGTTTGCAAGATTACAAAGAGCGAGGAGAATGGGCCCTTGAAGTAACAGGGCTCTCTTCACTTCGCAATGAGTTCATCTGGCAGTTAAGCGGCGGACAAAAGCATCTCCTCGCATTAGCAGGGGCACTTGCTATGAAGCCTAAGATCCTTATTGTGGATGAACCTATTGCCCAGCTCGATCCGAATCACGCTAAAAGAATATATGACATATTAAGAGAATTAAATTTTAAATACAATATGACGATTATAGTCATTGAACACCATACCGAATTTATAGCAAATTATTGCACTCAAGTTGTGTTAATGGATCAAGGTAGCTTACGTTGGAAAAAGCCGGTACAAGAAGCGTTGTCGCAAGTAGATGAATTGATGGCACGGCAAATCTACCCACCACAAGTTACACAAGTGGCTCATTCTTTGAAAGTGGACGGATCAACGAATATTTTTCCGATAAAACTCGACGAAGCAGTCACTCATTTTTCTGTATCTAATCGAAGTATTGCGCATGTAGCAACTTTAAGTGAACCATTAGTAGAGATATGTTTAGATAACCAAAGTGAAACCCTTATTGAATTTAGGGATGTGCACCATTCTTACAGAACGCTTAAAAGAACAGCTAAACAAGTATTATACAATATTAATATTTCGTTTCAAGCAGGTGACCTCGTTGCGTTAGTTGGAAATAACGGTGCAGGGAAGTCATCACTTATTAAACTAATTACTGGAATTATGAAACCAAATAAGGGCGAAGTATTCGTTAAAAATAGAACTACGAGAAAAATGACACCAGAAAAACTTAGTGAAGTCGTAGCCTATGTATATCAAAATCCAGAGGAAATGTTCATCAATGACTCGGTGCGAAAAGATATTGAGTATTTTTTAAAAGTAAGGAAGGTTCCAAACTATGATGAAGTAGTTAGCCAATTAATAGAGGATTTTTCGCTTACTGAAATCCAAGACCGAGATGGCCGACTTCTAAGTGGTGGACAACAACGTAGAGCATCCTTAGCAATTGGGGCAGCGATGAATCCTGAAATTATACTACTAGATGAGCCAACAGCTAATTTAGATATTGCAACCAAAAAACAAATGATTTTCATGCTTTCTCAGTTAAGAAAACATGTCAAAACAGTCATTATTGCTACACATGATATGCAGCTTGTTTCAGAGTGGTCTAACCGCGTAATTGTCATGAATCAAGGGGAAATTATTCGGGATGCTGATCGAAGAGGCGTATTTCAAGATGAAGCACTATTAATGCAGGCCGGGCTTGAAAGTCCTCAAATTTTACAACTAAGTCGAGAGTTAAATATGCATCCATTATGTTATACCGTAGAAGAATTTACGGAGTATTGGTTAGGGAGTAAGGAGCGAGTGAATCTTGGATTATGCAAGGAGTATGCGTGAGAAATTATCCGTTGAATATGTGAAGGAAGAGCTATTAAAAACGGCATATGGAAATGGTGATACCTTTTTAGCAAGACTAGATCCACGTACACTTATTGGATGGTACTTGTTTTTTGGTGTTGTACCTTGGTTCCTTCACAATAGAACGATTTTAACAGGTCTTCTGCTGTTTACCATATGTACAACAATCATAGCTCGAACAAGTCCGCTCATATTAATTATTTTATGTACAGGTTTGTTAAGTGAAATTGGTTTTTTGTTTATTATTTCATTATTTTTTGGTGGAGGATTTGAGTCTGTTACACCGATGTTTTGGCTAACGGTGAAACTAGCCATTATTTCGTTAGCGAGTATTTCTGTATTTTCCAGCATCGATCCTGAAAAGTTTAGTGATGGTTTACTTAGCTTAGGTATGCCAGCACAAGTTTCTTTTAGTATTGCGTTCGGTTATCGTATTTTACCAACGCTAATGGAAGAATTTCACCAGATTTTCTTATCATATCGACTACGCGGAAAAGCACCCCATTCCAAAGGGTTTTTATATTGGAGATCTATCTATTATTTTATGAAAATACTTATTATGTCTTTTTATCCGCTCATATTAAATGGTGCAAAAAGGTCTAGGACAACAGTAGAAGCACTAGAAACAAAAGGGTTTAGTTACTCAGCTTCAAACCCAAAGGTGAAAAAATTAAAACTTGCATATATGTCTTTTACAAATAGAGATTATTTCTTTACAGTGGGCTCCATTGTCTATGTATTATTCGTATTTTGGATAGGAACCATTTATCAGTTTTAACTTCGTTCAGTAGAAGTCTCCCACTCCTATAAGTGGTGAGATGAATGCAAATTCGCCGAGGTGAATTTGATCAACAAGGAGAGAGCCTAAAATGAAAATAGATTTTCATACACACGGAAAGTTATCAAAGAAAGTGGAATTTTCACTTGAGTATTTTATCGATATGGTAAATGCAGCGAAAGAAAATGGTTTAGATGGTTTTGCACTTACGGAACATTTTAATACACACCGATTTTCAGATGTATACGATACGCTAGATAATGAGTTTCCGTATGTCGAGCAGTATTATGAAGTAAATGGTGTAAAGGTCTTCCCGGGAATGGAAGTGGATATTAGGGAAAAAGGACATATTTTAATGATTGGTAGTAGAGAAGATATACGTGGACTTCGTGCTAAATTGAATACTTATACGGAAAAGGATCACTTTATCCCTTTTGCGGAACTATTAGAAGAAGCATCGAAATTTAATTTATTGAAAATCGGTGCACATCCTTTCCGTGAGACTACGCCGCTCCACCAAATTGATGATAATTTATTAAAACAATTAAATGCATTTGATTTAAATGGAAAGGATTTACACGAACAGGGTGTAGACGGTAATTCTGATAAAGTATATCCGTTTGCAAAGGAACTAGGTCTACCTGTAGTTGGTGGTAGTGACACACATCAAAGTTTGCAATATGGAAGTGTCGTGAATATTTTAGAGTCGGAATGTAGCAATGTAAATGAAATAAAAGAATTACTCACTACAGGACGTTATAAAATCGAAATTTCATCAGACATTCATACGAAAGTGGAAGCGGCACAGAAGATGAAAGCAGCATTAAAAGAAAAGATGGAAAAAATAGCTCAGTAAATGAAAAAACACATGATAACAGACCAGTAATGGCTGAAGTCATGTGTTTTGTTTTAACTATTTTGTTCCTAACCCGTGCATAATAAATTGAACAGTACGCTCTGTTTCGAGTTCATCGTCCCATTCGCTGTCTGGAAAGAAAATATATCGGGAAATTAAAAAGCCGAATATGCTCGAAATAGCAAGCCTAGCTGCGCTAAATGTCGGCATTTCGATTAGTTGCCCTTTATCTTGATATCCTTTAATGACCTGCAAAATATGATCGAAAGTTTTTCGAGCCACTTGTTCTATAAACTGTTCTCTTAACTCTGGTTGGAATGGTATTTCCTGTATTACAATTTTAATAACGGGAAGCATCTTTTTAATAATGTCGCTTCGATTTTTAATCGCCGCTCTTAAAAAATCTTCTACGTTTTCATAGGGACGATCAAGTACTTTATGAAAATCATTTACAATGAATGGGCCGATTAGCTTTGTCATAAGGGGAGCGACGATCGAAACAAGCAGCTCTTTTTTCGTTTTATAATGTCTAAAAATAGTTCCTTCTGCTACCCCCGCTTTTTTCGCGATCTCATTAGTAGAAGTTCCAGCATACCCTTTTTCGGAAAATGATTCTATAGCAGCAATAATAATCTTTTTTTGCTTTTCGGTTAACTTTTCTTCTTCAAATAATTGTTGTAACATTACTTCATCTTCGGACATTAGGTACTCCTTTCAAATTTTTCGATATTTCTTTAAAGCGAGTATATTTAACACAATGAATACAATGGCAAATCCTAATAATACAAAGAGTTCGTTTTTAATATCACTTAAACCAAAACCTTTATACATCACGTCTACTAGCGCATTTCCACCATAGTACATTGGCATGCACTTCGCAACAATTTGCATCCATTCGGGCATTCCTTCAAACGGTAGGATCCCTGCAAAAAAGACTTGGGGAACAATCGCAATCGGTATAAACTGCATCATTTGAAATTCGGAATTCGCAAAAGCCGACAGTAAAATACCAAGCAATAATGCAACAAGCGCTAGTGATAAATTAATCAAGATCACATTCCAAAGGGAACCAACAAGCATAATATCCAATACTTTCGTAGCGTAAAAAACAACGATTATTGTTTGAATGATTGCAAATAAACCGTATCCGATTAAATAGCCAAATACAATATCTCTTCTTTGAATGGGTGTTGCCATCAATCGGTCAAGCGTTCCAGTAGTTCGTTCCCTCAATAACCCAATTCCTGAAATGAGAAAGACAAAGAAGAATACAAAGAAACCGACTAGAATAGGGCTTAATTGATCAAAAAAAGTAGTGTCGCTACTCCCATAAATATAAGAAGTATTTATTTCTGGCGTTTTTCCTTGATTTATATTTATTGGTGCATTTGGCAGTTGGTGCCTGATATCTTCAACGAATTTGGATAAATTAGTTGCTTGTTCTTTTGCATTTACGGTAGAAATAGCTTGCATCACTTTCGTTTGTAACAATTTTGCTTTAGAAGGATCGTCATTTGTAATGGTTAAGTTCATTTGGTCTCCTTCTATTTGAAGTACAGCGTCTAAACTTTCATCCTTAATAAGTTGACCTGGATTTTTTAGTTGTTCGAATTGGATAATTTCTATTTCTTTTTCTTTTAGTTCATCCAGCAGAACTTCTTCTACACCATTTACGCCTAATCTTGGGTTAGTTGTTTCAGAGGAAAGTAAGAAATGCAACAACGTTAAAATGACTAAAGGCGCGACCATCATTAACGCAAGTGTTCGTTTATCTCGTATCATTTGGATACAAACCCGTTTAACTAAAGCGATTGTTCTCACTTTTTTCACCTCCTGCTTTCAAAAATACTTCTTCTAAACTGTTAATGTCATAACGGTTTTTCAAATCTACGGGAGAACCGCTCGATATTATTTCTCCATCTCTAACCATCGCAAGCTGATCACATTTTTCCGCTTCGTCCATTACATGTGTCGTTATTACAATTGTTTTCCCTTCGTTTTTGAACCGATTTATTTCCTCCCAAATAGACTTTCTAAGCTCTGGGTCAATTCCTACAGTAGGTTCATCTAGTATTAATATTTGTGGATCGTGTATTAATGCAATGGCTAGTGATAATCTTCGCTTCATGCCGCCGGAATAGTTCTGAACCTTTTTAGTAAGATGAGGAGTTAGGTCCACTAAATCGGCAGCATACGCAATTCGCTTTTTTTGTACCTCTTTGTTCAATTTATAAAGAGACGCAAAAAAAGCAAGATTTTCTTTACCAGTCAAATCGTTGTAAAGAGCATCCGCTTGTGCCATATAACCGATACTTTGTAATAAACTCAAATTGGGCACTTGCGTATTTAGCACTTGCACTTGGCCAGTGGAAGGTTGGTCCATTCCTACAATCATTTTCACTAATGTTGTTTTGCCTGAACCAGAAGGACCGATTAATCCAAATATTTGCCCGGCCTCTACGCTAAAGTTAATGTCATTTAACACTTTCTTTTTGCCAAAGCTTTTACTTACTTGTTCTAATACAATAGTCGAAGTCATGTATAAAACCTCCTATTTATAAAGTGAGTGATTACTCACTTTTAGTATATGCTTAATTTATAATAGGTCAATAGCGGTTTGGAAAAATAAAAGATACAATGAAAAGAGCGCATAAAACTTCAAAAAAAAAGTAGATGATTAAGAGGGAGGTGCTTCTATGAAAACATTAATTTCATTGCTAGTTATACTGATTTCGGTCTTATTTTATTTTAACCTGCAAATAAAAGAACCCTTTCATGAAAAGTTCCACGGGAAACATTATTCGACATTTCATATCGATTATCGGGAAGATACGATAGAAATCGGTATGATTGGAGATATTTTGTTGCATCATCCACTGTATAATTATAAAAGCTTTCTATCCTCATTTGATCCTATTAGGGAAGAGCTAGAATCATTAGATATACTACTAGCTAATCAAGAATCTATCCCAGCCGGTGTTGAGTTTGGACTATCAGGGTATCCTGATTTTGCTAGTCCCACGCATATTATTGATGACTTAAAGACGGTTGGTGTTGATATGATATCGATGGCTAATAATCACACGCTCGACCAAAATGAACAGGGAGTATTAGCAGCTATTAATCATATGAAAACAGTTGACATGCCTTATATTGGTGCATACGAATCATTCGATGATTTACAAACAGATCGTATCTTGCAGGTAGATAATATTGACTTTGGATTTCTTAGTTATACATACGGTACGAATGATCATGGAACCCCAGCTGGTAAAGACTATTTAGTAAACCGTATCAATGTAGAGCGAATTGTAAAAGATGTTCGTTTGCTCAAGCAAAAAGTTGATTTTGTCGTGGTAAGTATGCATTGGGGAACGGAATATGAGCTGGAATCCAATGAAGAACAAAAAAGTCTTGCAAATACGATTGCAGATGCGGGAGCGGATATTATTTTCGGGCATCACCCGCATGTCATTCAACCATATGAGATGATTACGACAAGTAGTGGTCACCGAGCACATGTTTTTTATTCGCTAGGAAACTTTTTTTCCGCGCAAACCAAGGAGAATACGAATATTGGCGGGATTGCCAAATTAGAAATATTAAAGAAAACTATTAATGGTAAACAAGTGTTAAGCATAGAGAATCCAGGTTTTGTATCTACCGCTGTTGTAAGAGGAGAGCCATTTAAAGTAAATCTGTTAGATAATGTTGAAAATGAAATCGGGAAATCGGACAAATGGGTACAGCAGCATGTATTTGGTGAGTGATTTAAGAATATTGTGTCTTGAGGAAGCTATCGCTTGGATTTCCGCTCCAGGCGGACGCTTTCGCGGGCACGGCTTCAGCTCGCGCTGTTCCCGCCGGAGTCGCCGCCTTGCGCTTCAATCAACAAAAATACGCTGACTAATTAGCATTAACATAGATGAATCATCTAATAATGCAATTTTACATTCCAATAATTGTCGTTTTCTATTAGTAATTTCTTCAATATGGGAATTGGTTGCTCTCATGCTAATTTAGTTGCCTTCAACATAGAAATGGTTGCTTTCAATGATAATTAACTGGCCTTAGCCTTATAGTGGATTTTTACTGCTTTTCTAATAAACCTTTTTGTTTTAAAGTGAGAAATTAAATACTCAGCAAGCTTCATCGCTCACCCCGCGGAAAGCGTCCTCCCTGTAGCGAAAACCATTGCGGACACTTTATTCAACTTGCTAAGACGCACTATCTCTATATTTTGAAAGAGGAGGCCTACCATGAAAGAACAAGATCATGATCGGTTATTACGGATAAAAACAGAAGGAGTTCGGGAATGGCAACATCAATCCGCACATTACAATCGCTATGAAGCAACTCCTTATAAGGCGCTGGAAGCTCTATTTGATGCATACGACTGCGGAAGTAATGATAAATTTGTAGATTTCGGTTGTGGTAAAGGAAGGTTTCCGTTTTATATTCATCACCATCTTCATGTTTCTGCAACAGGGGTGGAGATGAATGGACAACTTTATCAGGAGGCTTTAGAAAATTTAAATAAGTACATGGAGCGAGCAAAGCATTCAAGGTCATCTATTCGGTTTGAGCATATTTTTGCCGAAGGGTATGATATAGAACCAGAAGATAATCGATTTTATTTCTTTAATCCGTTCTCTATTCAAATTTTTCAAAAGGTTATCCATAATATTCTTTTATCGGCCGAACGCTATCCGCGTTCAGTCGATGTTATACTTTATTATCCGACAATAGAGTACATACGGTTTATGGAAGTGAATACTGCATTTGAGTTGTTAAAGGAAGTAAGGGTGCCGGAATTATATATACAAAATACGAATGAACGGTTTATGATTTACCGATATGAATGATAAAAGCACCTCTCAACGTGAAAGGTGCTTACTAAATGTTATTTTACAAGTCTATCGAGAAGCTCTTTGTATTTCACATACCAGACTTCCCATTCCTCTTTTCTAGCTATTGACCTATCGTCTAATAATGCTTCAATTACGTCCAAGCAGACGTGCCAGCCTGCTAGGTCTCTTGCTGTATGTTCTGTGATCGATGTCATCGTTTCGATGAAAGTTAATTGACAGCCATCAGAAACAGATGATAATTCAAATCGGGCAATGTCTTTGTCCCATTCAAAAGCTAGAGTTTTTAAAGGTTCATAATCTAAAATTTGCATATCAATGAAAGTTCCATCTTGCATATCGAACTTGATAAGCCCCCCTTGACGTAAATCCACGACTTGAAGTTCTATAAACCATTGTTGCAACTTATCATTTTCCGTTAACATAGCCCAAACTTCTTCTACTGAATGATGGAGTTTTCGTTCGTAGCGAGCTGCATAAATATCTTTTTCTTTTTGAATCGTTGCGATCATTTGTCTTTCCCCCTAGGTTTGAATTATAGGCAGTGCATTGCTTCTTCCGCTTCATTCCATGGAACTTTATATCCTTTTCCTTTTGCACAAAAAATAGAAGTGGAAGTGTATTCTGGATCTGCTTCTTTATTGTAGCTAACTTTTTCAATTACTTCCTCTTTATTGTGACAACGATCGTATCCTCCATACAGCAGGCTAAGCGTTCCTTTGCCCTGTGTGAAGGAAGCGAACGTTGTACTGTAATGCATGAAGGTTGCGACAGGTACACGGCCTTTAACGATTACTTGTTCTCCTATGTTTTCAGGGGAGTTAAAAGTTCCGTGTGCTTGTTGAATATCAGATAAAACTCTACCAATGTGGTTCATATCGACTTTTATTTTGAAGTCATAGAAAGGTTCTAAGAGTACATTTTTGGTTTTTTCTAAACCTTGTCTTAAAGCTCGGTAGGTTGCCTCTCGAAAGTCACCTCCATGCGTATGTTCGTTATGCCCACGACCAGTAAGCAGTGTAATCTTTACGTCCGTTAGTGAAGAACCCGTAAGAAGTCCGTGATGCTCACGTTCCAATAAATGATGTAACACTAAGTTTTGGTTACCGATAGATAAATCATTCGCATGACAAACGTTGTCCAAGGAAATACCACTATCACGTTCAGCAGGCTCGATTAAAAGATGTACTTCTGCATAATGTTTAAGTGGTTCAAAATGACCGTAGCCTTTTACTGTTGTGTCAATTGTTTCTTTATAAAGAATCCTCGGTTCGCCAAAAGAAACGGAGAAATGAAAACGTTCTTGGACAATTTGTTCAAGTACTTCCAGCTGAATAACACCCATCACATGCACATGTATTTCCTGAAAATGCTCATCCCAATACACACGTAAAGAAGGGTCTTCTGCATCTAACAAGCGAAAGCATCGCAATACTTCTTTGACATGGACAGAGGGGTCAAAAATTACTTTTGATTTTAAAGTAGGAATCATATCGAATGTTGTTTTCTGTGCAAGTGTACCAATACTATCGCCAATGGAAGGGATAGATAGCCCTGTTACGGCAACTAGCTCTCCAGCAAATGCTTGCTCGACGGTTTTATATTTGCTTCCATTGTACACGCGAATTTGCGTGATTTTTTCTGTAAGCTTACCCAGAGTCACTTCATCTCGTACTTTTAGTGAGCCATTTAATAATTTGAGGAAGGTTATTCTGTTTCCGCTTTCGTCATGACGAATTTTGTAAACTTGTGCTGCGAAATCATCTTCAGGGGCGTAGGTAGTTTCCGTTAACCAATCGAGTTTCTCTAAAAACTGGGTGACGCCTATATCTTTTAGTGCTGAACCATTTGCACAAGCGAAAATCTGATTTTCCTTTATCATTCGTTTAAATGCCAGCTTCCACAATTCCTCGTCAAAGCCGGTGTCCATGAATTGTTCCAAAAGCGCTTCGTCCCGTTCAGCGATAAATTCGATAAGCTCCTCATTAAAACCATTCGTCATATTACATACATCTTCGGATAAATTAGCACGGATTTCTGCTAATACTTTTACTACATCGATGCCTTCATAGTCGGTTTTATTGATAAAGAAGAACGTTGGTACTTGATGTTTCCGAAGTAGCTGCCAGACAGTTTCTGTATGTCCTTCTACTCCATCTACCGCACTAATAATGATAATCGCGTAATCCATCACTTGGATAGCCCGTTCCATTTCCGGAGAAAAATCGACGTGACCAGGAGTATCTATGACGTAATAAGTGGAGTCGTTATACGTAAAGATTCCTTGATCTGCAAATACGGTAATGCCTCTATTTTTTTCTATTGAATGGCTATCGAGGAAAGCATCCTGATGATCGACACGACCTCTTTGTCGAATGGTCTTTGTATGATAAAGTATTTGTTCGGAAAAAGTTGTTTTTCCAGCGTCTACATGTGCGAGTATCCCAATTGTTTTATGCATGAAGTCACCTCTGTTCATTTGTAGCGAATGACTTTATTATAGCAAAAAGCAAAAATGGAATAAGGTGATAGTAAAATTATTTTTGTGACGAGCTTTCTGCGTAGCTACACGAAGAAGAGCCACAGTGTATTTTAAGTTACACTGTGGCTTATTAGTATTAGGATTCCGCATGAACGTTTGTATCTTTTAATTTCATACGTTTGAACATTTTCCATGTCAATCCATCATGTGGCTTAAGTAAAAAAACGAGCATAAATAATACACCTATCATTGCAGCCATCATTCCAGCAATGGATGTATTCCATAGCTTTGCCAGATAATATCCCGTAATTGCTGCAGTAACACCAATAGTCATACTCCATGCAATCATTCCCGGAACACTTTTACTCATAAGGTATGCTGTTGCAGCAGGTCCGATGAGCATCGCCACAACGAGCACTGCACCCACACTATCGAATGCGGCAACTGTTGTTAAAGAAACAAGCGTCATGTATGAATAGTGCATCGCTACAATCGGTAATCCAATAGATAATGCAAAAACCGGATCAAATGTAGAGAGTTTGATTTCTTTGTAAAAGAAAACTAGATATAACACGTTCAATGAAAAGACGATTAATAGCATCCAAACTGCTTTTGGCATCGTTAAACCAAATACATTCCAAGTATCCCAAGGAACAAATGTAATTTCCCCCATTAATACATGCTCTACATCTAAATGAACGTTTCCAGCAAATAATGTAATAAATAATATACCTAACGCAAATAAGGTGGTGAATACAACTCCAATTGCTGCATCCTCCTGTAATCCCCCTGTTTGTAAAACTTGCACGAGATAGGTTGTGAGTATACCTGCAATAGCAGCACCGACCAACATCCAAAATCCATTTAACGATTGTGTAATCATAAACGCAACAACAATTCCAAATAATACAGTGTGGCTAATGGCATCTGCAATCATCGCTGTTTTTCGTAAGATTAAAAAAACCCCTGTTAATCCACAAGTGATGCCAACTAATGAACCTGTTAAAATCACCCATAATTCATTCATGGCTTGTCGCCTCCTGCACTATTCTACGTTGTTTAACTGCCTTTTTCTTGAGTGACTTGGACAAAAGTCCCCTTGTCGGTGCAAAGAAGTAGGACAATAAAAAGAGACTAGAAGCGCTAAGTACAATGATTGGTCCTGTTGATAATCCCACTCGTAAAGAGCTAATAATCGTTCCTAACGCACCAGAAAGAGCACCAAAAAAAGCACTCGTTACAAGAATAATTCCAAGATGATTGGACCAAAATCTAGCTGCTGCAGCCGGTATGATGAGCATTGCTGCCATTAAAATAACACCAACCGCTTGAATTCCTGTCACGATCGTGAGTACAGTAAGGGCTGTTAGTAAAATTCGTAATCGCTCGACAGGTAATCCAATACCTTTTGCAAATACTGGATCAAAAATCATCAACTTCCATTCTTTAAAGAAAAGCAAACACATTAATATGATTAATAGTGCACTTCCTGACAACCAAATCAGGTCATTTTTCGCCATTATGGCAGCTTTTCCAAATATAAAATCATTCAATCCACTCTGGTTCCCTGATCCACCTTGGTTTACAAGAGTAATTAATACAACTCCAAAACCAAAAAATACAGATAACACAAGCCCAATCGCCCCATCAGCTTTTAACTTAGATCGACTGACAATCCATTGAATCATGTAAACCGCTAATGTAGAAGTAATAGCAGCACCTAACATAAGAATAGGTAAATCTTTTTGTTGGACAATTAAATAAGCAAGTGCAATTCCAGGGAGAGCGGCATGTGCAGCTGCATCCCCTACCAAGCTTTGCTTTTGAAGAAAGGAAAAAGTTCCGTTTAAACCAGCAGCTATCCCTAACAAAATCGCCCCAACAAGCACCCAAAGCAAGTTTCCAGTTAATATCATTTCCTCACCTCTCTTAACTTAATGTTTTGTTCGATTTCGTCTGATCCATAAAAAATAGCTTTCCGCCGTATGCATCTTGTAGGTTTTCTTCTGTGAATGTTTTTTCGGTCGGACCGGATGCAATAACAGATTGATTCAATAGAATTATCCAATCAAAGTAGTCAGATGCAGTTTGTAGGTCGTGATGAACAACAAAAACAGATTTACCTTTTGCCTTTAAATCTTTTAATATAGCAATAATCGTACGCTCAGTTGCAGCATCAACACCAACGAATGGTTCATCCATAAAATAGACTTCTGCCTCTTGTGCGAGTGCTCGTGCCAAAAACACTCGTTGCTGTTGTCCTCCTGATAATTGTCCAATCGATCGATCGGAAAATGATTCCATTCCAACGTTTTTTAAACAATCCATTGCAATTTGTTTATCTTTTGCAGAAGGTTTCTTTATCATTCCTGTATGTCCGTAGCGCCCCATTAAGACAACGTCTAAGGAATTTGTTGGAAAGTCCCAATCAACTGCATTTCGTTGGGGTACATAACCAACTGTGCGATCTTTTGGATTAAGAGGGCGTTCCAAAACGTGGACAGCCCCTGATTTGTTTGGTAATTGGTTTAGTATTGCTTTAATTAATGTGGATTTCCCGGCACCATTTGGACCAATAATCCCTGTTAGACGCCCCATTGGAACAGATAAATTTACTTCATTTAAAACAACTTTTTCCTCGTAAGCGACAGTTAAACTTTTCACTTGTAATGCGTTCATTTTGCTCACTCCTATTTTAGTGAATCGACAATCGTGTTGACATTATGTTTGTACATCCCGATGTAAGTACCTTCCTCTGTACCTTCCGCACCCATGGCATCCGAATAAAGCTCCCCACCAATTTGAATGGTATGCCCTTTTTCTTTTGCCCCTTCAATTACCGCTTTCATTGCTTTATCAGAAACACTGGACTCTACGAAAACTGCTTTTATATTATTTTCTACTAGAAAATCTACAACGTTTTGAATGTCTTTTAATCCGTATTCAGAGTCTGTACTTATCCCTTGTAAACCACGTACATCCAATCCAACACTATTTCCAAAATAGTGAAATGCGTCATGGGCTGTTATAAGAATACGTTGTTTTTCTGGAATTTCACTAATACGACTAGCCGTCCAATCCGATAAATCAGCTAGTTTTTGAAAATACGCCTGTTCGTTTTTTACAAATGTATCTTTTTGATCAGGTAGTTCTTCTATAAGCGTTTTTGTAATTTCTTCTAGCGCTATTTGCCAAATTTCTATACCAAACCAAATATGTGGATCAGCAAGATCTGGATTCTCTTCATTGCTTAATATTCGATCTTTAGGAATAGCTTCTCCAATCCCGCGAACGGTTTTTTCTTTCTCCATTTTTTCAAAAACATCGCTCATTTTTCCCTCAAGATGCAAACCGTTATAAAAAATAATGTCTCCCTCTTCTAAAGTTTGCAAATCACCTTGTGTTGCTTTGTATAGGTGGGGATCCACTCCAGGCCCCATTAATGATTTTACTTCCACAAGATCTCCGGCAATTTCTTTCACTGCGTCTGCAATTTGCCCAGTTGTCGTAATAACTAGTGGCTTTCCTTCTTTATCTGAGCTTCTTTCGGTGTTGTTGCTACATCCTACTAATAAAATAGTAGTAATGAATAAAAATAAAATCTTTTTCACTATAAACACTCCTTTTCCCTTACACTATTTTATTTCCCAAAAGAAACTTTTAGACTAAAAAAATTTAATTTTTCTAAAGTGCCATTAAATTTCCTCGAGGAAACATTTGTTCATTAGGTTAACATCTAATTATTGATTTGTCAAAATACTTTATGTAAGTTTTTTAAAAAAGGTGATTATAAGAAAATAATTCCCTTAGTGTTATACTGTAAAGACAAATTGAATTGAAAGGAGTTATCTATTTATGCAATACTCGAAAACAAAAATGGAGCAACTAGTGAAACATAGTGCGGATCTTTCCAAACGGTTGAAAGAAGTAATGAAAGAGCATGACTTAGAAAAAAGTTTTGCACTAAAAGCTTTGTATCACTCAGAAGTAAAAGACGGCGGCAAATATCAGAGGGATTATCAGGAGTTATAGTTATTTAAAAGGTGTTAAGTTCAATTGAACTTAACACCTTTTTCTATGTGCGAATAAAAACAATTCTTAACAATTTGATAATAATAAATTTACAAAAAACTCACACCAGATTAACAATTCGGAAATATTATTTTAGTTGGAGATGTTCATTAAAAACGGGAAGGAGAGTTTCCGTACGAAATTGGTATAAAAAGTAAAGATGAGCGACCAAATTACATGGGGGAATGAAAATGAAGCGTAAAATTTCAAATTTAGTAATGGCTACTGCTGTGTTAACGGGAAGTGTAATCACGCCTGTAGCGGTAACTAATGTAAGTGCAGCAACTGCTCAACAGCAAAATACGCAAAAAGAAACAATTGTTGTAAATGGTCAAGAAAAAGTAATTAATGTTACACAATCAAACAAGACAAAACTATATTCAATCGATCAGCTATCTCAAATCATGGCTGCTAATGTGAAATACAATAGCAATACAAAGACTTATGAAGTTTCCAAAAAAAGCGGTAAACAAGTTAAGAAAGTTGACTACAAAGTAGACTCTGCAACTGCATTGATTAATGGTAAAAATACTAAACTAAATACACCTACTAAAATGGTTGAGAAAACATTATTTGTAGAAGTGGATTCTTTCGTAAAAGCATTAGGTGGAGACTTACTAGTAGATAAAAACCTTCAACTTACAGTGGCAGGGACTTTTAATTTTGCAGATAGATCATTATTAGTTGATGGAACTGCTAAAAATGTAAAAGCTCTAAATATAGGTGGAAAACAACTATATTCCGTACAAGACATTGCAAAGTTATTCTCTGCGACCGCTACATTAAACAATAATGAATTGCTTGTTACGCAAAAAGATAAAACGATTAAATTGAAATCATCCAATAAATCAATGGTAGTAAATAATAAGTCAGTAAATTTAAAAGAAAATCCTGTTTTAGTTAAAAATGTCGTGTATGCGGAGCTTTCCGATTTAATTTCCGCATTAGGTGGAGATCTAGTTAAACTTCAAAATGGTTTCTTTGTTGCAACAGCAGGACTAGTAAATGGAGATACATTTAATCCACAATGGGTTGATAACGGAACAGTTCTTGTAACGAATGAAACGGAAACAGAAAGTCGTTCATTACTTTTCAATCTCGCTTCTAAAAAAGGGACATTCACAGTAAATGCAACTGAATTAGTAGTTTCTCCTAACGGTAAACAAGCTATTTATTCAGATGAAAACGGTTTTGTATATTTAGTAGATTTAGTAGCTAAGAAAGTAAACGAATTGAACATAAAAGACGACTCTTCAAAATTGGAATTTGTTTGGTCACAGGATGGGCAAAAAGCTTATTTCTTACAAGGTTCTAACAGCGATGTAGTATCTTCTATCAATGTAACAGACGGTTCTATTAAGAAACTTGTTGATGATAAACAAAACTACAAAACGGATCTTCGTTTGTCAGTTGATGGTAAAAAACTTCTTTACGTAGTAGGAAAAGAAGGAAAAACAACACTTACAGAAGGTGAAGATCCAGAAGTAGATAGCATTGACTTAACAGATACCGAGGAACAAATTTATGTTATTAACTTAGAAGATGCTGAACCAAAAGCTGTTTCCGTTACAACTACAAAAGATAACAAAGTTTTCCCAGCCTTTTTAGGGAACGGAAACATTGTATATGTTAGTTCAGACTCGGAGAGTGACAAACTTCCAGAAGTAAAAGTGATTGACGGAGAAAATGTTGTTTCAACTATTATTACGAATAAAGATATTACAAGCCTCTTTGTAACTTCTAAGGGAGAACTAATGATATTGGTGAGCGAAGGTAATGGTTCTGTCATTTATGAGTGGAATACTTCTACGAAGGAGTTAAAGAACATTGCCCAAACGAAATTAGAATTAACATCTTTCTCTGTTTCGAATGATGGAACTTCCATCGTTGCAACAGCACCAGGTACACAAGGGGAAAAATTAGTTTTATTTAAAAATGGAGTAATGGAAGTTTTAACAAAATAGGATAAGGGGTAGGTAAACAATGAAGATTATGAAAAAAATAGTAATAACAACGCTAACATTAGCACTAGCGGTAGGTTTTACATTTAGTGGAGTAGCTTCTGCAGAGACATCAGGGAAAATTGTTGTAGCGGGATCAACAGCACTACTTCCATTAACGCAACAAGCGGCGAAAGAGTTCAAAAAAATTAATCCTAAAGTGTCCGTATCTGTTTCAGGTTCTTCATCAATAGCTGGACCACAATCAGTAACAAAGGGTGCTGCAACGATTGGTGCGGTTGACTGGGATGCGACAAAAGAAGTTCCTGGATTTAAAGCGTTTAAAGATTTGAAAGCACATAAAATTGCGGTTATTCCATTTGCAACAATTGTTCATAAAACAAATCCTGTTAAAAATTTAACGACTAAACAATTACAAGACATTTATGCAGGTAAAATTACTAACTGGAAAGAAGTTGGCGGAAATGATGCGGCAATCGTTGTAGTAAACCGCAAACATGGTTCTGGTACACGCGTAAACTACCAAATGAAAGCTCTAGATGGAGCAGCTTTTATGACAAAAGGTGACAACTATAAAGAAGTTGGGAAAAGTGGAGAAATGGTTACGGCTGTTGATTCAAACCCAAATGCAATTGGTTTTGTAGACTTTGCATATGTAAAAGGGAATATTAAAGCAGTTGATTTCAATGGTGTAGCAGCTACGACGGATAACGTTATTAAAGGAACATACAAAGTTTGGAGTTATGGTTACCTAGTAACGAAAGGCGATCCAAAAGGCGCTGATGCGGAATTTATCAAGTATATTCAAAGCGGTAAGTTCCAAAATGGTTCTTTAACTAAATTGAAGTTTATTCCAATTGATAAAATGAAGTAAGTTCTATTTAAGTAAATAGGTTTAAATGCCAGCCTTTAATAGGCTGGCATTATGTTAGTATTTGGGGGATATTATGGCGAAAATGGAACAAGAGTTGCGGCAACCTTATTTGATAAGCAAATCTGAAAAACGAATTATTTCTAGGACTTATTTTCGAAATCGAATGTTTCGTCTTTTTTGTTTCTTAAGTGTTTTAGTTTTAGGAGTAGCATTATTATCCATTATTGTTTTTGTAGGTCGTACTGGACTTTTAGTATTTAAAGACGTTTCTTTCCAAGAATTCTTTTTTTCAACGATTTGGGAACCGTATGATGACAAATTTGGTGCAGCAATTTTTATATTGGGAACACTTGCTTTAACAGGTCTAACATTGTTATTCTCAGCACCAATTTCCATCGGAGTAGCAATCTTTACTGCCGAAATAGCTCCTAATTGGCTAAAGCGAATATTGCGTCCTGTGCTAGATTTATTAGTAGGCATTCCATCTATTGTATACGGATATTTAGGCTTAACTGTACTTATCCCTTTTTTACGAAATATAACAGGAGCTACGATGGGGGATGGACTGCTTGCTTCAGCTATTGTGTTAACTATCATGGTATTACCGACTATTTCAAGAATAAGTGATGATTCTATTACTTCTGTTCCTTTAGAGTTAAGGGAAGCAAGTTATGCACTTGGGAGTACAAGAATGCAAACAACCCTAAAAGTTATTCTACCAGCCGCAGCACCTGGAATCTTCACTGCTGTTATTTTAGGAATGGCACGTGCAATAGGCGAAACGATGGCAGTGGTTATGGTTATAGGTAACACTCCTCAACTACCATCTGATTTATTCACTCCAACATCTGTTTTAACAAGCAATATTGTGAATCAAATTATTGATGTAGAGTTTGATTCAACTTGGAATAATGCTTTATATATGATGGCATTCTTATTACTAATTATTTCAAATTTATTGATCATAATTATTAGAAAGCTTCGAATAAAAGGAGCATGAGTATGAATGGAAATTCGCCTAATAAATTTTATAAACAAATAAAAAAAGCAACGGATAAAACGTTCACGATAGGTTTATGGATAATTACTTCACTCATCTTATTGCTTATTTTTGCATTACTTATTTATATTTTATCTAAGGGGATACCTAAAATATCCTTTCAATTTTTAATAGGGTTACCTAGTGAAATCGATGCTGGTGGTGGAATTGGTCCATTTTTAATTAATTCTTTTTATGTGTTAATCATTTCTTTATTGATCTCCCTACCAATTGGAATTGGATCCGGAGTATATTTATCTGAATATGCACCTCAAAATAAATTTACAGAATTCATAAGAACCTGTGTGGAAAGCTTGGCATCGGTCCCTTCCATTGTCATTGGTTTATTTGGTTACGTGTTATTTGTGGATCTATTTAATATTGGTTTAACGATTATTGGTGCAGGTATTACGCTGTCTCTTTTAAACTTACCTGTTATTACTAGAGTCACGGAAGAAGCAATTCAAGCTGTACATAACGATTTAAGAGAAGCTTCCTATGCACTAGGAGCAACAAAATCACAAACCATTTTGAAAATAGTGATACCTGCTGCTTTAAATGGAATTATTAGCGGGATAAGTCTAGCAGCGTGTAGAGCATTCGGTGAGTCGGCCTTAATATTATTAGTAGGGGGAACAGGGACATCCGGTGATATGTGGGATTGGAATTTCCTATCGCAAGGAGGAACTTTACCTGTATACTTATGGTATGTACAATCGGAAGCATTGGTAGAGGACGCATCCGAAATTGCGGATAAAGCTTCTGCTTTGTTAGTTTTAATAACTCTCATATTGAGTTTATCCATAAGACTACCGTTATGGATAAGAGATTTTCGTTTTCATGACAAGTTTAAATAAGGTTGGGTAGCCTTTCTCATAAAAACTGTAGTGTAGACGTTTTCTAGATATCAGGAACTATAATTCTAAAACGAAAAGCGTACCGATCATTTGTTGACTCGGCACGCTTTCCTTTCCCTTCCTATTAAGGATTAACAGTGGATTTGAGAGCCTTATTATCCGAAAATCTGTGCTGCAATGCTATACAACGTATTATTCCGTAATGGTAATTCATTTGAATTTATTAGCATAATCGGTGGTTGGCTTACTTTTATAAAACCGCATTTCTCCAGTTTAGACATATAAATGTCATTCCCTGAAGGAACATCAATTCTTAACTTCCCAGGGTGATTTTTCGCTAGTTCATTAATTATTAAAAGTGCTGTTTCGGAATCAGCAGCCACAATTGGACCTAAGATAAGATTAACAGGCCCTTTAACTGACAAACCATAGCCAATAATTGCTCCATCTAGACTTTTAACAACTAAGGAATCTTTTGACTGATTTATTCGATTCATAAGAAAGGTTTCTCTATTAACTCCGAATGCTTCTGTATCGAAACTTATTACTCCGGATAAATCTTCCTCACTTAACGGACTAATATTAGAATATAAGTCACTACTTGTAATGAGGGGTTCGTAGCTATTACAAAGGTACTTAGAAACTATATCTATCGTATGGAACCCCATTTTCTCATACATAGGTTTTCCATCTTCCGTTGCAATTAACATAATCGGTGTATTGATTGGAACAGATTCCAAGCATTTCTCGACAGCTTTTCTTCCCAAACCCATTCCCCTGTAATCTTCTCTAACAATAACCATACCAATGGATGCTAATTTTGAACTGTAATCAATAATTGCTGCACTGGAGACTATCTGACCTTCATCATTTTTATGACCATAAATTCTTCCAGAGGACATTACTGTTGTAACTTCATCTACGTCATAATCCCACCCAACTGAATTGGATAAATCAATTAATCCAAGAATATCATGTGTCTCAAATTGCTCTAAAAAGAGTTCTGTAATATTAAGTGGACGCATATATATAACACTCCAAATTAACCTGTTCTATTGCGAGATAAGATATTTTTCTTTGAATTTTGGACTTAATTCACTCCAGACATCAAATTTATTGCCATCTAAGTCATAGAAAACAAAGTTATTTCCTGCATGTCCTCTGTCTTCTATTTCTCCTACTTTTATCTGTTTATCAATAAAATCCTTATGAATAACTTCTAGTGAATTTAATCCATCCACTTCAAATGTTAAAGAGAAACGCTCTTGACCGTAAATATCATAGAAGTTAGAGCTTTGATCTTCTTTAGATTTAACAAGAAAAATACTTTGGTTTGCAAAGTTTAGAATTGCTTTGTCTTCATCTATATAACTTAACTCAGCGCCTAACTTGTTTACATACCATTTTGAAGAAATTTCAACATTAGCTACAGGTATATATGTAGTCCCTATTCTTAATAATTTGTCGTTCATCTAGTTTCCTCCTTTTATTGATCCATAAATAGTAATATTCTCTATTTAAGACACTTTTCCTTTATTTAAATCTTAATAAAATTATAAAGCCTCACTCAAAGTTGAGTGAGGCTCCTATCTGACTATCCGTATGGTCAAATATATGAGAAAAACGAAGGGAGATCTTTTCAGATAGTTAATCTGTTTCTCCCTATCTATATACCACGAGGGCAATAGATAAAACTAGAAATATTTTCCGTAGATTTTGATAACCAATCCTTCATAGAATATCTTATCAGTAGATAATAACCATTAATATACGAGGGGGATAAAGGGTGAATACATTATCAAATAAGATTCGCGATTTAATTGGGCAGTCAAGGGGGACATGGGGTGTTGTTTTAGAAGATTTGGATTCAGGTGAAAAGTGGGTATTAAATGAGCATGAACTTTTTTATGCAGCGAGTGTTATAAAAGTGCCCATTATGGCTGCAGTCTTCTCTGCTGCTGAAAGGGGAGAACTAGCATTAACCGATCAAATCATTCTAAAGGAAAAAGACTTTGTAGGTGGTTCAGGTGTTCTTCAACATTTAACTGCTGGAACGTCACTATCTATTCAGGATCTTGTGATGCTGATGATTATTCAAAGTGACAACACAGCAACCAATATATTAATAGATCAAGTAGGGGTAGAACATATCGTACAGACAATGAAAGAAGTGGGGATGGAAAAGAGTACCTTTTACAATAAATTAATGATGAATAACCCTAATCCAAAAGGCTTTAACCGAATTGCAGCTTCTGAAATCACAAAGCCTTTAAAGTTAATGGCCACTGGTGAATTGGTAAGTGCAGATGCCAGTGAGCAAATGATTGCTATTATGAAAAAACAACAAATAAAAGACTGCTTACCAGAAAAGTTGCCTTCTCCATATTCCAATTTCAATAATGGAATGACTTCTTGGGAGCTGGCGCATAAAACAGGTTGGATTCCGGGAACTCGTCATGATGTTGGTATTTTTTATGTTGGCGAACGGAAACTAATCGCAACTGTTTTATCCAAGGAAGAAGATGATCTAGTGTCCAAGCAAATTCTAGCCGAAATCGGAGAGGAAATATATAACTATTTACAAGAAAGCTCAATAGACGATTAGAGAAAGTAAAACAACCGATTCCTTCCAAAAGAGGAATCGGTTTTCGCATGTTATAATAGAAGTATTATTGGAGGGAATACATTGACGAATTATAGCCGACAACCGGCATTCATTTATACATTTGCATATAACGATGCAGAACGCTCCCTATGCCATTTAGAGATGCGCTCTTTTTTTGGAGTAGATACAGAAGTCAAAATCATAAAAAGCCATGTGGAGATAGATCCTAGTAGAAGCCCTTTTATGAAAGGAAGAGTAGAAGTCTTAGCAGATGGGGACAATGTGGAAGAGATCATTTCACAAGCACCGATGTTTGGCAATGAAGAACAGACAAACAAAGTAATATTTTTAAAAATTAACGATCGACAAGGAAAAGATAAAATCGAAAATACGGAACGTCTTCAAATAGAACGAGCAATCGGTAGTGAGATGCAAGGAGATTTTGACTTACATAATCCGGATGAATTATATGCAGTAGTTCCGTATGGCGGTCGCTGGTACTTTGGATTGTATACGAAAAGTGAGCCTATTTGGTTTAAGCATATGAAAAAACCAAGAGAGTATTCGACTGCACTTAGCACGAGAGTGGCTCGCGCGGTAGCAAATATCGCAGTTCCGCGTCCTGAAGGAATTCGAGCAATCGATCCTTGCTGTGGAATTGGAACAGTTCTTGTCGAAGCTTTATCAATGGGGATAAATATAGTCGGACGAGATATTAATCCACTCGTTTGCGTCGGCTCCAGAGAGAATATCGCGTATTTCGGTTTAACAGGCGATGTAAAAAAAAGTGCGATTGAAGACATTACCGAGACATACGATGTGGCGATAATTGATCTACCTTATAATTTATATACGCATGCATCATGGGAAGAGCAATTTACCATTCTGAAACATGCTAGAAGAATAGCTAAAAAGGTCATCATTGTCACGATTGAATCGATGGATGAGCGATTAGAATCAGTTGGTTTTCAAATAATCGATCGTTGTATTACGAAGAAACAACAGTTCTCGCGCGAAATAGTCGTATGTATATAATGTAGAACGAAAGGAGAGCACAGGATGAAGGATCTATCCGTTGTTGGACTTTTAGACGTAATAGGCGAATTATTTTCAGATGAAATATCCATTGCAGTATCCGATAAAGAGAAGTATATCTATTATCGATCGAGTAAACGAATAGATTTGAAAATAGCGCCTGGTGATCCGGTTGTAGAAGGAACGCTTGCTTATAAAGCAATGAGTGGTAAGCAAAAAGTGTCTGAGTTTATCGACCGTGAATTGTTTGGAGTTCCATATCACGGCATGGCTGTACCTTTTCAACATGAAGGAGAACTGGAAGGTTGTGTATTAGCCATTTATCCGGCATTTACGGAAGGAAAGTCTGTAATAACGATTAAAACGCAAGATGGATGGATTCCTATTTCTTTCGCTGATGTAATTTATTTAGAAGCGAAAGATCGAAAGACACATATTGTGACGAAGACATTCTCCGGAACGCATACAAGCTCCTTACAAAACTTTGAATATCGCCTGCCAAGAGAATCTTTCATACGCTGTCATCGTTCGTTTATCGTTAATGTTCATCATATAAAGGAAATTTATCCAGATACACATTCCACATTTCTTTTAGCAATGGAAAACGGCGAAAAAGTATCGGTTAGCCAGTCATACTCCAGTTATTTCCGAAAGTTACTAGGATTTTAATAATAAAGAGCTTGTATAGAGGAAACTATCCTTTTATTCAAGCCTTTTTTATGTAATTACTATTATAAAATAACAGATAAGAAATAAGGGTGAAAAAATTTGCTGCTTTAACCTTTAAATATTCTGTTTTAATCAATCAATGCCTGTATTCACCTAGTTTTTTCTAAATTGTGACAATATGCGATAAAATAAAATATATGTATCATACGAGGAGGATTAACGATGGAAATGAATCTTGAGCGTATCAAAGATAGCAGCTTACATGATCTAGTTGTGAAAGCGGAGGATGCTGCATCGTGGATTAGAGATGGTATGACATTAGGTTTAAGTGGATTTACACGTGCGGGTGACGCGAAAGCGGTTCCATTTGCATTAGTCGAGCGATCTAAGAAAGAAAAATTTAAAGTCAACATTTTTACAGGAGCTTCTTTAGGCTCTGATCTAGATAAGGTATTATCGGAAGCGGGTATTATTAACAAACGCTTACCTTTCCAAGCAGATGCAACTATGCGCAAAAATATTAATGCTGGCAATCATTTATTTGTTGATCAACATTTATCACATACAGCAGAAATGATACGAAATCGAGCCTTACCGCAAATTGACTTCGCTATTGTGGAAGCGATTTCGATTACAGCGGATGGTATGATTATTCCTACTACATCTATTGGTAACAATTTAGCTTTTCTAACGCACGCCAAAAATATTATTGTAGAGATTAACCTAGACCAATCTGAACAATTAGAAGGATTGCATGACTTATATGAACCCGCCGAACAAGGTCAAAGACTACCGATTCCATTAACGAGAGCAGATGATCGAATCGGTACAGTTGGTATGCCTGTTGATACGGATAAAATTAGAGGAATTGTTTTTACTAAATATACTGATTCACCATCACCAATTGTTCCACCAGATCACGAAACAAAAGAAATGGCACAGCATTTAATTTCTTTCTTACGTGAAGAGGTACAAGCAGGAAGACTTACAAATAATCTAGCTCCTCTCCAAGCTGGTATTGGTTCGGTTGCAAATGCAGTATTACATGGACTTATCGATTCTGAATTTGAAGATTTACAAGTATACTCGGAAGTGCTGCAAGACTCCGTGTTCGAATTAATCGATGCAGGAAAAGTTAATTTTGCATCTGCTTGTTCCATCACACTGTCAGAAGAGATGATGAAGCAAGTTTACGGGAACTTGGAAAAGTATCGAGATAAATTAGTATTACGTCCACAAGAAATTACTAATCATCCGGAAATTATTCGTCGACTCGGGTTAATCTCTATTAACACGGCGCTTGAGTTTGATATTTACGGAAATGTCAACTCTACTCATGTTTCTGGAACGAAAATGATGAATGGTATAGGCGGTTCAGGGGATTTCGCTCGTAATGCAAAACTTGCGATTTTCGTCACTAAGTCCATTGCAAAAGGCGGCAATATTTCTAGTATTGTACCTTTCGTAGCGCATGTGGACCATACAGAGCATGATGTAGATGTAGTTGTGACAGAGCAGGGATATGCGGATCTTCGCGGGTTAGCTCCAAGAGAACGAGCAGAACTAATTATTAATAATTGCGTACATCCAATGTATAAAGCACAATTACGTAATTACTATGAAGAAGCTTTAACAAGAGGTGGACAAACCCCTCATGTTCTTGAAAAAGCATTCTCGTTTCATACGAATCTAGCGGAAAATGGAACGATGCTTGTTGAGGAAGAAAAATCATACGTATAATTCAAAAACCGATCTCACATATGATGAGATCGGTTTTTCGATGCTTTACATGTAGTAGGTATGTTAGTTTTAGAAATAATGCGTCTTAGCAAGTTGAATAAAGTGACCGCAATGATTTTCGCTACAGGGCGGACGCTTTCCGCGGGGTGAGCGATGAACCTTCACCGACGCTACGCGTGCGCTGTGAAGTTTCATCTGTCTCACTCATCCCTCCGGAGTCGCCGCCCCTTCCGCGAAAATCAAATAAAATTGCTAGCTAATCAGTTTCAAATCTTACAGTATATGGTTGGACGAGACAAAATCCACTGCGAACATGACAAAGACTACCCCGAGCCCGACAAAAAGACCGCTCAACACGACAATCCCGAAGACCCTATCAGTAAGACGCATTATATCTACATTATGCAAAGTATTCTTTAAAAGGGTATTTATTAATGAATATCTTTTTTCTTAAATCGCCCGCCGCGTACTTCTGCAATATTGCCAATTGCCAAAAATGCATGGTCATCAATTTCTTCTACAATTGATTTTAGCTTTGCCTCTTCTAACCTAGTAACGACCGTGAAAATCACTTTTTTATTATCCCCCGTATAGGCACCTTCCCCGTGTAAGTAAGTTACTCCACGCCCAAGTCGATCCATAATAGCGTCCCCGATATCTTCTATCCGCTCGCTAATAATATAAATAGATTTGGACTCATCCAAACCTTGAATGACAATATCAATCGTTTTGAAAGCAATGAAATAGGCTAAAAATGAATACATCGCCTGTTCCCAAGTAAATACAAAGCCCGCCACACTGAAAATAACTAAGTTAATAATCATAATAATTTCACCAACTGAAAATGGCAGAGCTTTATTGAATAAAATCGCTAGAATTTCCGAGCCATCTAAGGAACCACCGTTTCGAATAACGAGTCCGACACCCATTCCTAAAACGATTCCACCAAATACAGTGGAAAGTAATAAATCAGAAGTAATGGCATCAATATTATGTAAATAAGAAGTGCAAATAGATAAAATAGTAATACCGAATAGGGTTGATAATGCGAAGGTTTTTCCTATTTGCTTATAGCCTAGGAAAAAGAATGGGATGTTCAAAATGAATATAAATATACCTAAACGAACCCCTGTGAGGTGAGAAATGATGATGGATACCCCAACGACTCCACCGTCTAATATTTGGTTTGGTACTAAAAATAATTCTAATCCAATGGCCATTAAAATGGCACCGATAGCAATCATTAGCGTACGTGCAAAAATAATTTTTTTAGGAGCATTTCTATGAGGAAGCTTTCCAATTTTGGTTTCTCTGTTTAGTTCTGCCGATATGTCACTCAATTTAATCCCCTCTTTTCTAAAAGAATATGTCTATTCTTATAGTTTATAGAATGTACTGCTATTATCAAAGGAAAAAGCGTTAAGTTTTGTGGAAAATATATTGAAAAGGATATGCTATAATAAGTGGATAAATTTATCAAAGAGGGAGAATATACGTGACAATTATTCAAGGACTAATTAGTTTTATTTTGCATATAGATGAACATTTAGTGGACATCATCCAAAACTTCGGTGTATGGTCATATGCCATCTTATTTTTGATTGTTTTTATTGAAACAGGAGTAGTCATTTTTCCGTTCTTACCAGGAGATTCTCTATTATTTGCAAGTGGAGCATTAGCTGCGGTCGGGGCCTTTCATATGGCGCTATTATGGATTGTCTTTTTTGTAGCAGCCGTTCTTGGCGATACGATGAATTATCAGATTGGGAAAAAGGTTGGTACTTCTATTCCCCCTAATAGTTTACTTGGAAAATGGATTAACCAGGATAAGCTACATAAATCACAGCAGTTCTTTAATAAACATGGGGGAAAAACAATTGTCATCGCACGGTTTATGCCATTTATTCGCACGTTTGCACCGTTTGTTGCCGGAGCAAGCAAGATGAATTATCGTTATTTTATTACTTACAATATAGCGGGTGCAGCATTATGGGTGACTGTAGTTACGTTACTTGGTTATTTCTTGGGAACTATTCCTATTGTGAAAGAAAACTTTTCGACAGTTTTGTTGTTGATTATCTTTGTTTCTATTTTACCGGGAATTATAGGTGTTTTGAAAAGCCGTCTAAAAAAGTGAAAGTGCTACACATGTTGTAGCGCTTTTTTATTGACAATAAGTGTAGATGTAATTAAGATGGTTACATCCGGAGGTGAAAAAATATGAAAATTAGTAGTCGTTTTACAGTCGCTGTTCATATATTATCTCTAGTAACGATAAACCAAAACGTCCTTTGTACGTCTGAGTGGATTGCAGAAAGTGTTAATACAAATCCTGTTGTAATCCGAAGGGTAATGGGGAAGCTTAAACAGGCAGGACTTATTGACATTCGACGCGGCCAGGGTGGCGCTAAACTTCTCAAACCATTACATGAAATCACATTATTAGATGTATATCATGCGGTAGAAGTAGTGGACGAAGGAGAACTTTTTCAAATGCATGAAAATCCAAATCCCAATTGCCCGGTAGGTGCGAATATTCAAGGAGTGTTAGAGTTAATACTATTCCGTGCACAAGATGCAATGGAGGCAGTTTTAAAGGAAGTTACGATGGATGAGTTAGTTCAAGTATTAGGTCAAAAAATTGGATCATAAACATTCAATTTTTTTACTATAGTCGTAACCTAAGGAGTTACAACAAATTAAAATTTTATCGGAGGTAAGTAATATGAAAATAGGCGTAATTGGAGCAACAGGTAAAGCAGGAAGTTTAATTTTAAAAGAGGCAGCAGACAGAGGGCATGAAGTAACTGCAATTGTAAGAAATGCTACTAAAATGAGTAATCAAGAAGTCCAAATTTTAGAAAAAAGCATATTTGATCTTACTTCAGATGATGTGAAACAATTTGACGTAGTTGTAAATGCATTTGGTGCTCCACTTGGTGAAGGGCAAGTACATGTAGACGCAGGGCATGCTTTAATCGAGGTGCTTAAAGGCACAGATACACGTGTAATTGTAGTAGGGGGAGCAGGAAGCTTATTTGTGGACGAAGCCAAAACTATTCGCGTAATGGATACACCTGATTTTCCGGAAATTTTTAAACCAACTGCTGATGGACAAGGACGCAACTTGCAAGAACTGCAAGAAACAACGGATATTAAATGGACATTTGTAAGTCCGGCTGGTCACTTTGATGCAGAAGGTAAAAAAACAGGTTCTTATCAAATCGGAAAAGATAATCTCATTTTAAACTCAAAAGGCGATAGTTATATTAGTTACGCGGATTATGCTATTGCTATTGTGGATGAAATTGAAAATGCTCAGCATGTAAATGAACGTTTTTCTGTTGTAGCGGAAGCAGAGTAAGTAATGGAAATAGGTATTTATACATTTGGAGACCTCGGTCCAAATCCGCATACTGGGGAAACAATTAGTGCAAAGCAGCGTTTAAAAGAAGTGATTGAATTAGGAAAAATAGCAGATGAAGCGGGTCTCGATATTTTCGGAGTTGGGGAACATCATCGATTGGATTACACGGTTTCGTCCCCAGCAGTTGTCCTTGCTGCCGTTGCTCAGGCTACAAAACATATTAAACTGACAAGTGCAACGAGTGTTATTAGTACACTAGATCCTGTTCGTTTATTCGAAGACTTTGCTACGTTAGATGTGATTTCCGAAGGACGGGCAGAAATCATCGCAGGCAGAGGAGCATTTGTAGAGTCGTTTCCTCTTTTTGGATATGACTTAGATGATTATGATGCGTTGTTTGAAGAAAATATAAAGTTATTTCAACAGTTAAATACAGAAGAAATAGTCACTTGGCAAGGTAAATTCCGTTCTAACCTAACAAATGCTATGATTTCTCCCAGACCAATTCAAGAAAAACTGCCACTATGGGTTGGAGTAGGTGGGACTGCTAAGAGTGCAGTCAGAGCTGGGAGACTTGGAACAGGATTGGCAATTGCTGTATTAGGTGGACCGCTAACACATTTTAAATCCCTTATAGATTTGTATATACGAGCGGGTGTTGAAGAGGGACATAAACGAGAAAGTTTACCAATTGCTGTAAATGGTCACACATATATAGCAAAAGAAAGCCAACAAGCAAAGGACGAGTTTTATCCTTATTATGCGAATTATTGGTCGTATGTAAATAAGCAAAGGGGGATGGGTACAAGGATATCCCGTTCCGATTTTGAGCAGATGGCAAGTCCAGAAACTGCACTTTTTGTAGGAAGTCCCCAGCAGATTGTAGAAAAAATTCTTCGACAACATGAAGCATTTGGACACCAGCGATTTATCGCACAAATGGATATTGGTGGGCAATCATTTAGTGAGATCGCAAAAGGAATTGAACTACTTGCAACAGAAGTAGCACCTATAGTAAGAAGAGAAACAAGTAAATAATTGTAGGGAAAATGGTTCAGATGCAAGAAATGCATTTGAACTGTTTTTTTTGTATTTTGGTGACTTTCTGCAAACAATATATCTATGTTGCTTTTTAGGAATAATGTGTCGTAAGAAAGCTCTATTAAGTGTCCTCTGGGATTTCCGCTTCAGGGCGGATGCTTTCCGTGGGGTGAGCGATGAGCCTTCACCGCCGCTTGCGCGTACGTTGTGAAGTCTCACCTGACTCACTTAGGAACAAAGACTAGGAGCGCCACATCGTGTGGCAACGCCTTCGTGACCAACATCCTGTTGGCCTCCGCTGGAGTCACCGCCCTTTCGCTCCAATCCAAAAGGAATTGCTTATTTATCAGTACCGACTTGCTAAAACTAAATATTAAGCAGTTTTTCACATGCGTGCATCCAGAGAATGACTTTGGGTAATAAATCAGTCATGGAAAGCAACCAATTCTTGAAATAATAAGTTTACTTGGAATGAGACGCCGATGAATAAGGTGGTTTATCCCGAGTTAATTAGGCTTTATCCAATTCCTTTTATGTAGAGAAAGCATTTTCTAATTAGGTTTACTAAATAGCACGCAGTGAACCTGAGCAATTTACATCTCCGAACTGCAGAACTAAATTAGAAAGAAATTCTCATGGATTGTAGCGTAAGGGCGGAAAGCGTCCGCCCTGCAGCGAAAATCCCTGCGGTCACTACGACGCATTATCCCTATATTGCGCAAACTACTATTTAGCGGAAGCCGCGAATTGTAATTAAAGGGCACTTCTGTTTTCTTTAAATATACTGAACTGAATATTTGTAATTATTATTCAAATCTGACATCATTGAATTGAGACTATTTTTATTTTAATAGTTTTAATAATGCATAGACAAATATGTAAGTACATATATATTTGTGATGTGCAAAAATGTTACTAAGGGGAGGAATTACAAAATGGTTTATGCATTTCCGAATACAGAAGGTTCAAAGGTTTCGTTTAAGGACAAGTATGAAAACTATATTAATGGTGAATGGACACCCCCAGTAAAAGGACAATATTTTGATAACGTTACACCGGTTACAGGTAAAGTATTTACACAAGTTGCACGATCAACTGCAGAAGATATCGAGCTTGCATTAGATGCGGCGCATGCAGCAAAAGATGCATGGAGCAAAACTTCTGTAGCAGAACGGTCCAATATTTTAAATAAAGTAGCAAATCGAATCGAAGAAAATTTAGAAATGCTAGCAGTAGCAGAAACATGGGATAACGGAAAAGCAGTTCGTGAAACATTAAATGCAGATTTACCACTTGCTATTGATCATTTCCGTTATTTTGCAGGGGCTATCCGTGCTCAAGAAGGTGGACTAAGTCAAATTGATAATGATACAGTAGCATATCATTTCCATGAACCGCTTGGCGTTGTGGGACAAATTATCCCTTGGAATTTCCCGCTTTTAATGGCGGTTTGGAAGCTAGCGCCGGCACTAGCAGCAGGTAACTGTGTCGTGTTAAAGCCGGCTGAACAAACACCGACATCCATTTTAGTACTAGCCGAGTTAATTGGAGATTTATTACCTCCTGGTGTTTTGAATATTGTAAATGGTTTTGGCTTAGAAGCTGGAAAACCGCTAGCATCCAGTCCGCGAATTAGTAAAATTGCATTCACTGGGGAAACAACAACTGGACGATTAATCATGCAATATGCTTCTCAAAACTTAATTCCAGTAACGTTAGAACTTGGAGGGAAGTCACCAAACATTTTCTTCGAAGATATTATGGACGAGGATGATGCATTTTTAGATAAAGCGGTAGAAGGATTTGTTTTATTTGCTCTGAACCAAGGAGAAGTATGTACATGTCCTTCACGTGCACTAATTCAAGAGTCTATCTATGATAAATTCATGGAACGTGTTCTACAAAGAGTGGAAGCAATTCAAACAGGAAATCCTTTAGATCCCAATGTGATGATGGGTGCTCAAGCTTCCACAGAACAAATGGAGAAAATCTTATCTTATTTAGATATTGGTAAGCAAGAAGGCGCAGAATGCTTAATCGGTGGAGAGCGTAACACACTAGAGGGCGAACTAGCAGAAGGGTATTATATTAAACCAACTGTGTTTAAAGGGAATAATAAAATGCGTATTTTCCAAGAGGAGATTTTCGGACCAGTAGTATCAGTTACAACGTTCAAAACGAAAGAAGAAGCACTAGAAATTGCCAATGACACATTATACGGATTAGGATCTGGTATTTGGACACGAGATATGAATACTGCATATCGTTTTGGTCGAGGTATTCAAGCGGGACGCGTGTGGACAAACTGCTATCACCAATATCCTGCGCATGCTGCATTTGGTGGATACAAAATGTCGGGAGTAGGTCGTGAAAATCATTTAATGATGCTTAGTCACTACCAACAAACGAAAAACCTTCTTGTAAGCTATAGTGAGAACAAGTTAGGATTCTTCTGATTTAAGAAAGGGTGCGTGTAGATGGTTGAACGCGTAATTGCAACGGACGCTGCACTAGAACTCATTGAATTATTGAAAAGTAAGCATGGTTCTTTAATGTTCCATCAGTCAGGTGGTTGCTGTGATGGTTCTTCCCCGATGTGTTATCCCGATGGAGACCTTATTGTAGGAGATCAGGATGTATTATTAGGCCATATTGGTGAAGTACCGTTTTATATGCATAAAAGCCAGTTCGATTACTGGAAGCATACGCAGCTAATCATTGATGTAGTGGAGGGGCGAGGGGGAATGTTTTCCCTTGAAGGGGTAGAAGGGAAACGTTTTCTGACAAGATCTCGTGCATTTACAGAAGAAGAAAATAATCACTTACAAGCATAAAGAGCGAATGGGGGAGTCGAAAAGATTTCCTCATTCGCTCTTTTCATGAAAAAGGACTAATCATTTATTATTTAATGAAAAAATATTAGTTCGAATATTGTTATAATTATGTTAAACTAATATTGATAACTAGTACAATTTAGTTGGGTATGTTTAGTTGGAAGGGAAGAGTACATAGCAATGATTATTGGTTTACTTATTATACTACTGTTCGTTTTATTTTTACCTTTTAGTGTTAAATACGTCGAGCATAACTTAGAAGTCTTTTTATTTATCATGGGAATTGCAGCAGCGATTGTTAGTGGCGTATTGGATATGTCTTTGTTTATAAAAGCGCTAGAAGATCCTATTAAAATTACGCTAGCTGTTTTAGTGGCAGGATTATTATTCAAGTGGCTTCAAACTCCTTTAGAAAAAGGAATTTTAGGCATAAGTAATGCAATGCCTTTTCGTTTATTTAGTGCACTAGTTGTCATTGTTTTGGGATTACTTTCTAGTGTCATTACTGCAATTATCGCGGCTTTAGTGCTTGTGCTAATCGTTAGTGTGATTAAACTTGACCGTAAATCAGAGGTACGGCTCGTTATTTTAGCTTGTTTTTCTATTGGTCTAGGGGCAGCTTTAACACCAATTGGAGAACCACTTTCGACAATTGCAATTAGCAGATTAGATCAAGACTTTTTCTATCTAATCCGTCTAATCGGACCTGAAATTATTTCTGCGGTTATCATTTTTGGGATATTAGCTGCTTTTCTTGTAAAGCCGAAACAAAAAGAAGAAGGTCTATCTAGTAGGCAAGAAAGCGAATCATATAAAGAAATTATTATTCGAACAGTTAAAATTTACTTGTTTGTAATGGGACTAACATTACTTGGAGCAGGTTTTGAACCACTCATTAATAATTACTTGCTTGATTTGAATCCTGCTATTTTATATTGGATCAATATGATTTCAGCTGTCTTGGATAATGCTACGTTAGCCGCTGCTGAAATCAGTCCAGCTATGAGTGAGGAAACGATTCGAGCGATTCTACTAGGACTTATGATTAGTGGGGGAATGCTCATTCCTGGGAATATACCGAATATTATTTCTGCAGGTAAACTAGGTATTCAAAGTAAAGAATGGGCGAAGTTTGGGTTCCCACTTGGACTAGCAGCAATGGTTGTATATTTTATTGTGCTATTCGCATTCTAAATTATATAAAGCAAGAGTGGGTGGAAGTGTCTATGGAAGGCTCTTTTGTCCACTCTTTTCGGTTTTTCAGTATACTTATAGATAATAATAAAAAATGAAAGAGGTTTTCGCAAATGGTAGAAAAATTATTACGTGCTCATGCATCAGTTCGAAAATATAAAGACTACACGCTTACGAAAGAAGAGGTATCAGCATTAGTAGAAACCGCTCAACATGCAGCGAGTTCCCACTTCGTACAAGCATATAGCGTTATTTGGGTAACAGACGCAGCTAAAAAAGAGGAACTAGGTAGACTTTCACAAAACCCTAAACAATTTGAAACAGCAGGTGCAGCGTTATTACTATGTGCTGATTTTCATCGCCTACAAGCAGCAGGAAAACTACATAATACAGAAATTGAAATCGATACAACTGAAAATGTGTTAGTGGGAGCAGTGGATGTTGCTTTATTTGCACAAAATCTAGTGATTGCTGCAGAATCCAGAGGATTTGGAATTTGCTTCATAGGCGGTGTGCGCAATGCTCCTGCAGAAATTAGTCAATTAGTTGACTTGCCGGAAGGTGTTTTTCCGCTATTTGCGATAACTTTAGGTGTGCCCGACCAACATAATGAAGTGAAACCTCGTCTACCAGTTGCCGCCGTATTACATGAAAATAATTACGATAGCGCAAAATACGAATCTCTATTAACGGAATATGATCATACGATGGAGGAATATTACGTAAGCCGTCGTTCCAACCGAAAAGAAGTGACTTGGACACAACAAATGGCAGAATATTTGAAGAGCCCTCGTCGTCTACATATGGCAGATTTTCTAGCGAGTAAAGGATTCCATTTGAAATGAAATGGTCAATCGATCTTGTGAAAAGCTATATGGAACCTCATCGAAACGAGAAAAATGCATTGCCGATGGCTGCGTATATGAAAAATCATTTTTCGTTTTTAGGTATTAAAACGCCTGAACGTAGAATATTATTTCGAGCACTCGTGAAAGAAAATGAGCTTCCCACTTTGGATTCTGTACAAGAAGCGGTATGGGCACTTTTTCAATTAAAAGAGCGAGAATATCATTACGTAGCTATTGAATTACTAGCCAAATACCAAAAACAATTAACAGTCGAGGATTTACCTTTTTGCTTAAAACTCATTGAAACAAATTCCTGGTGGGATAGTGTTGATGCCATTGCTCCTAAAATTGTTGGGGATATTGTGAGAATGGATAGAGTAGAAGGGGAGGCTGTCATGATGGAGTGGGCGAAGTCTGCTAACATGTGGACAAATCGTGCTTCCATCTTACATCAGTTAAAGTACAAGAAAGAGACGAATGAAGAATTATTATTTGCAACCATTAACCGACATGCTGCTTCCAAAGAGTTTTTCATTCAAAAAGCAATCGGCTGGGTACTTAGAGAGTATGCAAAAACAAGTCCAGAAATTGTTCGACAGTTTGTAGAAAGCACACAACTTGCACCACTAAGTAAAAGAGAAGCATTAAAGCATTTTAAATGAAAGGTTTTGTACTAGGATATGGTTGACTAATCAACGTCTAAACTTAACAGAGCCAATTAAAAAAGTAGAGAGTAGGAATGGTTGAAGTTCCCCTCTCTACTTTTTATAGAGATCCATTTATTTCGAATAAAAATTTTCCGTGTAGTAAGGCGTGGCATCTTCGTTAAAAGCGGTCCCTACCCCTAGATTTCGGTAATTAGCATTTAATATATTTTTTCGGTGACCCATAGAATTCATCAACCCTTCATGGGCGAAAATACTACTCGTTTGTCCGTAAGCTAAGTTTTCACCAGCGTAAGAAAAAGTTAATCCATCCTCCTCTAGTCGATCAAAAGGGGATTCTCCTTTTAAATTTTCATGACTAAAATAATTGTGAATTGCCATATCCTCACTATGTTTTCGAGCTGTGTTACTTACAGCTTCATCATATGTAAGAATAGATAAACCTCTTATAACTCGTGCGGAATTTGTTAAGTCAAAAAGTTGAAATTCAAATCCCGTCTTTAGTTCCTCAGATGGCTCACCAAATGTTTTTATGTGATTTTTCTCCACGGATTCCTTCATAATTTGTATAGCGGTAATCGTGTTATTTTCATGTAAATCATAAAAGAATGTTACATAATTATCATCAATTAAAAACAGATCATATTCCCCTGCATCGGGTAGTATATAAATGATATTTCCCTTTTTTAATTTCTTAACAGGTTCACCTAGCTTAGCAAGAACCTCGTCTCTTGTACTATCCATATCTAAACCTAAAAAGGAAGACTCGGAAGGTTGATTTGTAAACATGGCATTCACCATATTTTTGCTATCGTATGAAACCATCATGAAATTTTGATAATCTTCATGGTACGTATGCCAGACTAAATTATACTCATTCAAGCTTACTCGTTTCGCATTACCGTGAATTTTCTCAATATCGCTTTTTTTCATCCCAATGGTGATTTGATCTAATTCAATTCCTTCACCAGGAAGTGTTTGTTGATTGGAAGAAATATTTGTGGCTGGTTCCTCTTTAATTTCTTTCCAGTAAGCTATTGCTTCGTTCAAATAGTGCGTGACCTCTATTGAATCGATCCATTCATCTACAGGTTCTAAAAAAGTAAGGTCTACATATTTTGCAGCATGCTCTTCCCATAATGGTCTAGAGAAGAACATGGCCAAAACTAAAAGGAGCAACCAGCCTATTGTTTTCATCCAATTCACCTTCTAACCTATTTCTTAATTTCACCACAAACAATTCGACTTCCAGAATTGCCGGAAGGGTCTGTCTTATAATCATCCGCGTTTTCATGGATAATAATAGAGCTACCATCCGCATCTAACAAGGAGTTACTTTTTCCTGCGGCTAATACTACTGCGGGTGATACTGTTTCTACTTCTACTGTACCATTTGCATCAATTTCGATGTTTGGTAAATCTCCTAAGTGGTAGCCTTTTGGATTTTCAAAGCCGTGCTCTTTATGTGTAGGGTTAAAGTGGGCCCCTGCAGTTTTGAAATCTGGTTTCTCACATAAAGCTGTTTCATGGAAGTGGATAGCCTTCACTCCTGGTTGCAGACCTTCTGCTTTTAAGAGAATATGAACACCTTTTGCTTGATCACTTAGTGTAGCCTGACCTACTTCTTTCCCTTCTGAGTTAATCAGTGAAACTTGTACTTGTTCATTCAAATCGGCATCTGCTAATGGAAAACTACATCCACTAAGTATAACTATTACTAAAACGTATAAACTAATGTATTGTTTCTTCATCGAATTCCCTCCAATATATATGTCCACTCAAGTCTTGCCAAATAGAGGGATAATATACATGATAATATACATATAGGAACGAAAAAAATGGAAAAGAAAAACCGTTCAGCGATTTATGCTAAACGGTTTTTCTTCTTTTGTAATCCCATAAACAAAATAAGGGCAACAATAACAAATACGGAAGACAATAAATATAAATTTTGATAGCCAAACTGAGTGGCTATCATTCCAAGTAGGAAAGATCCTACTGCTAATCCCGTATCAAATAATGTAAAGAATGTAGCAGTCGCATATCCACTTCTAGCGTGCGTTGTAGATTGGATAGCAAGTGTTTGAAAGCTCGGTACAACCGCTCCGTAACCAAGACCGATAAATGCACCTGAAAGTAAAAATAGGAAAGGTGAATTCATGAAAGCAAGTAAAACAAGGCCGATAACGAAAGAAAGTAGCCCGGGAATAATAATATACTTCGGTCCCTTTTCATCAAAAATTCGTCCTGTATACGGTCGAGTCACTAGCATCACGATTGCAAATACTGCAAAAAAGCTGCTTGTTAAATGTAGTACTCCTTTTTGTTGCGAATAAATCGACAAATAAGAGAGGACACCTGCATAGGAAAAACCTACTATACTAGCATTAAGTGCAATAGGCAAAGCCTTTTTCTCAAAAAGGTCATTCCAAGTCAATCGGTTTTTTGCAGGAGGAGTGTCGGGTCTCTTGTCAGCGGGTATTATTAAGGCCGCAAAAGCACCAATAATGAGCAAGGCGGTCAATGTTAAAAACATTGCATCGTAGGAGAAAGATTGAATAATGGTTAAAGTAATGAAAGGACCTACAACAACTGCTAAGTTTGTAGACATAACAAAATATCCTAATCCTGCACCACGTCTAGAAACGGGAATATTATCTGCTGCCAAAGATCCACTTGCGGTCGTTGCGATACTAAAGAAAATCCCTTGCACGAGTCGTAAAACTAATAACATCTCAAAGGGTTCCACAAAATAATAAAGCGCAGTGCATAGCAGATATAGAAGGAGAGTAGTCCAAAGTACTTTCCGCTTACCGAATAAATCTAATATTTTTCCAGAGAAAGGTCGTACAATAATTGCAGAGATTAAAAAGATAGTCATTAATAAACCCGCATCTTCATCTGAACGATTTAAAACATCCGTTGCATAGAGAGGAAGTGCGGATACTAAACCATAAAATATAATAAAAATAGAAAAGTTTGTTGCAAACAAACTGATAAATGCTTTTGTCCAAATAGGCTCTTTGTTGTTCACATGTATTACTCCTTATTTAATTTTGCGTAAAAGCTCGATTAATATAGTTTCTTCTTCCTTTGTTAGACCCTCGACCATTCTTTCTTCGAATGCAAGGATAGATTCTTTAATGGCGGAGAAGTCTTGTGAAGCCTTTTCTGATAAACGGACAATTTTCTCACGACGGTCTTTTCCAGGACGAATGTCAATCCATTCAAGCTCAACTAAACGATAAACAGTACGAGTAATGGTTGGTGCTTCCACGTTTAAATACTTCCAAATTTGCGTTAATGTCATCTCTCCATGTTTTTGAATTGTGTAGAGAACTGTCCATTGGGATGCGTATAAATTGTGTTTTTTTAAAGTAAGATTTATTTCATTCGTTAAAAAGCGGGATTTCTGAAAAAGCTCATGAAAAAGTGGGTTCATTATCAAACGGCTCCTTTTAAGATACGAGAAATATAATTACCTAGCTAAATATATTTTACTACGATTTAAATGCTCTGTAAAGATAGGGGAAAAGGGACTTGAATTGAATGAGGAACACTTGTCCAAACTAATTAAAAATGTGAAAGTAAGGAGGCTAGGTGAGATGACGAAATTTCCCATAATACAAACGAATATTTGGGACTCTCTTTGGGCCGTACCAGTTATCATCGTTTTAACTGAAATTTTGAAATTGATGTTACCTATTCGTCCGCAATATATTTCGGCTATTGCTACATCAATTGGACTTATCATTTCTATTTTTATAAGCCATCCACATGATTTATCGGCTGGCATTTTTATGGGATTTTTTTATAGTGGGGCTGCGATTGGATCCTATTCGTCTATTAAAACGTCCCTTAAAGCTTACCGTAATCGTGCGTAAAAAAACCGAGCATTGTCGCTCGGTTTTTACTTTAGAAACATTGAAAAGACGATATCCTATTTAAATCTGTTCCATAATATGTCCACATGCGTCCAGTCCATCTAAATCCAGCCACGGATCTTCTACCAACAAACGTTGGATAAAACCAAAAAGAACTTCCATTTACAAGCCAGATAAATGTATTTCGGAATAAACAACCTCTTATAGAACCCGCCTCAACCGCAAAGGTCCCTACAGATTGTTGCTGACGCTGGGGGACGAATGACGGCGGTGGGCTTGTTGGTGGATTTCCTTCAGGATTATGTTGCTGCCCTGGCGGTGGAAAACTAGGGGGAGATGATGGCCCTTGCCCCGGGAACTGCCCCGGGAACTGCCCCGGAAATTGCCCAGGTAAACGACTAGGGAACTGATCAATTGGGGGCATCATTGGCATCGTACCTCCAGGGAAATTTTGACCGCCCGATTGAAACTCGTTTTGGTCGTGGGGAAATTGAAATTGATTGCTCAAACTAAAAATCCTCCTTTCCTGACATTGTCAAGTTAGTATATGGAAGGAGGATTTTTATGGAACGGTGATTCACCTTATTAAATATAAAAAAGTGCTTTTTCTATTAATTGTTCACTAGATAATGTTTTTTCTCCTCCTCCTTGTGCCATTTTTTCGTTGCCTCCTCCTTTTCCATTAATGCAAGGGAGGACACTTGAGATCAGTTCTTTCATACTTCGCTCCAAAATGTCGCCTTTAGCAGCTACTATTTGTAGTTTGTGTTCATTATCTGAAACAAGAATGCAAATTGTTTCAGGCGCCACCGCTACTACTGTTTTTGAGAGCTTTTGCAGCTCTTGAATGGAGCGATTTTGAAAAGTAGCAGTAATGACAGACGTTTCTGCTTTCGATAATAATTCTTTTGCTTCATAGTGTATGAGCATGTCTTTTAAATCAGCTATTTGCTTTTCAAAAGCTTTTCCGTTGTCTAGCAATACCTTTGCTGCATCTACTAGTTTATCTTCCGGTGCACTTAAGGTGCTTTTTAAATTTAATAAAATATGTTGCTTACGATGTAAATGCGTAAGTACTCTTTCACCACAAACGAATTCGACCCGAATATGTCCTTTTTGTTTTTCGGTTTGTAGTATCTTGATTAGTCTAACTTGTCCCGTTTCTTTCGGATGTGTACCTCCACATGCGTTGTAGTCAAAATCAGGGATGATGACGAGTCGAATATTTTCTTTTAGAGTGGTCGCTTTTCGTAATTTGTACTGGTTAAGTTCTTCCAAGGTTACCCACCGCGTGTTGATTGGTCGATTTTCCAAAATAATTTGATTGGCGAGTTTTTCTACTTCTCTTAATTGTTCACCTGTAACGGCAGCAGTGTCTAAATCGATTGTTGCACTTTCTTTTCCTAAGTGAAAACTAATCGTTTGGAATCCAAATAAGCTTTCAAAAGCAGCGGATAAAATATGTTGTCCAGCGTGTTGCTGCATATGATCAAAACGCCTTTTCCAATCAATTGCACCTTCTACATGCTCAGTACTAGCAGGGAGACTGTCTGCAAGAAAATGTCTTATCTCTCTGTCGATTATTTCTACATTTGTTACACCAATCCCATTAAGTGTACCTATATCATGTGGCTGTCCGCCCCCAGTAGGATAAAATGCAGTTTCTGAAAGGACAACATAGTCCCTTTCCTGTTTAATAACTCTTGCAGAAAACGTTTGTATGTATGGATCTTCATAGTAAAGTTTGCTCTTCATACAAAATCACTCCTTCCATCGTATATATTAAGAGTAATCTTATTATTTGCAATAGTATTTGTCCAATTGTTTTACTATACTGAGAGTAGATAGAAAGGAAGAATCGAGGAACTAATAATGAATGAACGAGCGCAAGATTATTGGAATACATTTTGGACAGGGAAAGAAATGCCGGAATCCGTTAGTGCATGGCAATTTGGAGGTAATCCAGATGAATTGGCACAGCTTGTAGTAGATGGAGTGAAATCAGCGACATGTTCTGGGCATATATTTTATGAGATAGAAAACGAGGCTCTTCCGAAAGTGGATGACTATAGTATTGTATTAAATAGCAAAGAGGAACCTGTTTGCATCATTCGAACTTCTGAAGTTAAGGTAATGCCTATGAATGAGGTTCCGGTTGATTTTGCATATTCAGAAGGGGAAGGAGATCGTTCCTACAAGTATTGGAAAGATGTCCATATTGATTTTTTTACTAGTGCACTTAAAGAGATAGGGTTAGCGTTTACGGAGGATATGCTTCTAGTTTGTGAGCGTTTTGAATTGATCGACGTCAAATAATGGGGTGAAAAAATGTTTCAGTCAGTAAAGTTATATACAGATAAACTAAAACAACTAAAGGGCTTCTATGGAAATGTATTAGGGCTCACTATTCTTGAATCAGGCAATGAGTATTTCAAATTATCCATCGGTACGTCCACATTAACTTTTCAGCAATCGACTAAAACGACTTTATACCACTTCGCTATTAATATTCCTGGAAATCAGTTTACACTTGCAAAACATTGGGCAAAAGATAGAGTCACGCTAAACAGGGAAGACGCAGTAGATGAAATCTATTATTCCCGTTTTGATGCAGATGCATTTTATTTTGAAGATCCGGCAGGAAACATAGTTGAACTAATTGCCAGACGGTATGTAGATAAGTGGAGTGATTTCAGTATCGACTCCCTTTTAAATCTAAGTGAAGTTAGTATAACTACTCCATTTGTCCAAGAAGTAGGAGAGCAAATACAAGACATTGGTGTGCATGTTTCAGGTCATGTGGATATCGAGCCAAATGTGCTTAATTTTCTAGGAAGTAAGGATACATTTATTTTATTAGTCCCTCCAAACAGAAGATGGTACTTTTCAAAAAAAATGAGTGTCACTTCGCCTATTGAAATAGAACTTACAGATGGCCAAACGATAAATGTATCGGAAGATGGAAAAGTAGTTATAACATAATGAAAAGTGACTAAGCACCCTTTCTCTAAAGGGTTACATAGTCACTTTTCTTAGTTAGAATTCTCCTTCAATGCTCGCATTAAACTCGAATACGTTTTAATACTTGTAAAATCGATATCTAGTGAAAGAATAGATTGTGCTAACTCTGGGCGAATACCTGAATAAATCGCTTCGACACCGATAAGGTTAAGCGCCACTATTAATTTGTATAGATGGTGTGCGACCATTGAATCCAGTACTGGAACTGCCGAAAAATCAATAAAAATAGTGGTGAGTTTTTTTGCTGAACTTTGATCTAAGGTAGATTCAAAAATTACTTTTGCTCGCTCATTATCAATATTTCCAACGAGTGGCAACACACCAATACCTTCTTTAATAGGAATGACAGGGCTGCTAAGTTCTGTAATTAGTGCCTGCGTAGTAATCAGAACCTTTTGTGAGTAGTCATGGTGGTGCTTAGCAAAGATCTCGATGATATAATCGATAGCCGTATTCATCAAATCAGACCAAATGACCACCTCTATTCCTGTTACTTGTTCATCTCTCTGTTGGATAAACTTTTCGACAAAATTCCAAAATATCTTCCGAACTTTATTGAATCCATGAATACTTTCATAGAGAGGAAAAGATTCTTCCACTCGTATCTCTGCCACTTGGAATGCACGATTTTCAATATATGTACGATAGTCTTTCTTATCTTGGATGTATACGGAGGAAATCGCCTCTATTAGCAAACTGTTTTCATTTCTCAGGAATCCTTCCGTATCAGGCGTAGCGAAAGATGGATCGTCTAAAAGCTTACTTGCTAGCCACTCCTCAGTTATTTTTGATTTATTCTCAATGATAAAGTTGTAAAGTTCCCTGTTTAAGTCGCTCATTTTGCATTCTCCTTCACTGTTCGTCCTAGTATGTATATTGTAGAATATTGCTGACTTATATTCTAGTTATCACAACGAGAGAACTTAGAACAATAGTGTACAATGGAAGAAGGATTTGGATTGGAGCGGAAGGGAGGCGACTCCAGCCGGATGAGTGAGACAGATGAACCATTGCAGGCGAACGCGCAGCGTCGGCGATGGTTCATCGCTCACCCGGAGGGAAGTGTCCGCCCTGCAGCGGAAATCCTAGCGGTAACCTCCTTAAAACGCACTATTCCTATATTGCTTAAACTATCCTTCACCTGGTAATGACTTCAAGGCTTTAATAGTTTCAGCTGTATTTAATGAAAGGTTTTTTTAGAACTATCCTGTTGATCTTCGTGGAGTCCCCTTTCACTACAATCCATTAAATGAGTTAAGATCAATAGTAAAATGTAACGCAGCATAAAGAAAACGTGCAAAGCTAAATTACAAAGAGGGTGATAAGTGTGGGAAATGGTTTATTGGAGCATATTGAACATATTCAAAAAGAAATTGGTTTTTCGGGATCGGTTCTTGTAAAACGAAAGGGGAAAGTACTTGCTCAAAACAATTTTGGTTATGCCAACCGAGCAGATAAAATAGAAAATGAAACAATCACTCGATATGGCATAGCTTCCGGATGTAAAATATTTACGGCTGTTGCTATCAGTCAACTAGTAGAGGAAGGGGAGCTTTCTTTTGATACAAAATTAAAAGAATGCCTAGATATCTCTTTTCCTAGTTTCGATGAAAATATTACTATTCATCATCTTTTAACTCATACCTCAGGCATTCCCGATTATTTCGATGAAGAGATAATGGATGACTTTGAAGAATTATGGATAGAAAAGCCGATGTATCATATAAGACGTCTTCACGATTTCTTACCATTATTTCAACATGCTCAAATGAAATTTAATCCGGGTGAGAAATTCCTTTACAACAATGCTGGATTTATCGTGCTCGGTTTAATCATTGAGCAAGTAAGTGGTCTCGAATTTAAAGATTACGTACAACAGCATGTTTTCGAAAAAGCAGAGATGAAGGACTCGGGTTATTTTGCTTTAGACTCTCTCCCAGGAAAAACAGCAACTGGATATATAGAGCATGAAGATGGTAGTTGGAAAACGAATATGTACTCTATCCCCATTCAAGGTGGTTCAGATGGGGGAGCTTTTGTAACAGTAGAGGATATGCTAAAATTTTGGGATGCTCTTATGAATAATGTATTATTAAGTGAATCATTGACGAAAACGTTACTGACACCACATGTTCAGGAAGAAGCGGATGATTTTTATGGATACGGAGTATGGATAAAGAAAAAAGAGGATACTATTTTTAAGTATCATCTAATGGGCTATGATCCGGGGGTATGCTTCCATTCAGCTCATTATCCACAGATGGACATACATCTTGCGGTTTGTGGAAATATTTCTAGTGGTGCCTATAAAATAATGAATGAAATTGAGAAACGGCTCAGTTGATACTTTTCGATTCTAACTCCTGCGCAAGCTCGTCGCAAACAAAATCGCTTGTGGTAGAGCAACAATATATAAATTGGATTATTTTCTTTTAAAACATGATAAACTGTATAAACGGAGGTGGACTTTGTGAATATAACATCCTACGAGGTTGAAAAAATAAAAGATCCAACGGGCATTATTACGGGTGATCGCTATGAGTTTTTATTAGGAATAGAAGTGCCCGAAGATGACGAATTATTTGATGAAGATAGCTCTTTAGATTTACGAGTAATTTTAGCAGTCATAGAAACGGAAGAGCGTATCGTACAATATCATTTCTTGAATCGTAGCAATGGGAACGTACTAGACTTTGCTTTAGAAGGGGAAGAAGAAGTAGAAGTTCTTACTTTTTGTAAAGAACATTATAAGGAAGCAATTTAAAACCGAGAAGGGACTTCCTCCTCGGTTTTCTTCTTTTGTTAATTGGGGTAAACTGTAATGTACAATCGATTTCACAAAAAGGTGGCCACTTGAATGGAAATAACAAAGTTAATGGAATACGTAAATACAACAGAAGTTAAACATGCAAAACAATTAGATATAACAGGTATCGCTTATAATTCACGCAAAGTGGAAAAAGGACAAGTATTCGTTTGTGTGAAAGGATTTAAAGTTGATGGACACAAGTTTGCTGGACAAGCAGTGGAAAATGGAGCAGTAGCACTAGTTGTAGAGGATTTTATCGAAGGTTTGGAAGTTCCTCAATATAAAGTGGAAAATGGACGTATTGCACTTGCTACACTTGCAGATGCTTTTTATGATCATCCGACTCGTAAACTAAAAACAATTGGCATTACTGCAACAAATGGGAAAACGTCTACTTCGTTTATGACGAATGCTATATTAGAAAACCAAGGTTTGAAAACAGGATTAATGGGAACTGTTGTAGTGAAAATTGGTGATTATGCAGAACCTTCTGAACTGACGACACCTGAATCACTTGATTTACAACGATTTTATGCACAAATGGTAAAAGAGGATGTAACACATGCGACGATGGAAGTTTCTTCATCAGCACTTGAGTTGAATCGAGTAGGCTGCGTCGATTTTGATATTGTTACATTGAATAATATTAGTCGCGAGCATATCGATTTACACTCATCTTTTGAAAATTATTTTGAACATAAATCTAGCCTTATTCGCAACGCTGGAGAAAATAAAGTAGCCATCTTAAATTTAGATGATACGTATTCGGCTTCACTAGTAGATCAAACAAAAGCAAAAGTGATCACCATTGGTGTAGAAGAGCAATCTGCAGATGTAACTTGCAAAAACTTAGACTTATCAACAGGTCGTGCAAAATTCACCGTAGTAATTTCAAAAGATATTGTTACGAAGGAGATGGTTATTCCGAAGCAACAATTCCAAATTGAACTTTCTACACCGGGTTTCCATTCTGTCTATAATTCGATGGTTAGTATCGTTATTGGATTATTATGCGAAGTGCCTGTTGCGACAATTCAAAAAAGCTTACGCGAATTTGTCGGAGTAGAACGTCGTTTCGAAATTATCTTTGAAGATGACTTTAAAATTATCGATGACCACTTCGCGAATAGCGGAAACATCGATATTACGTTAGGTACATTAGAAAAAATGGATTTTAATCGCATTTCCCTCGTGTATGCAATTCGAGGAGACCGAGGAGTCACGGTGAATAGAGAAAATGCAGAGACGATTGCGAAATGGGCACCAAGACTAGGCATTCATGAAGTAATCGCTACATTAAGCCGCTCCCATGTAACACAAAAGGACGTTGTTTCAGCTAGCGAGCTTGCAGTATTTGAAGAAGTGATGGAAGAAGCGGGAATTAGCGTTCGTTTATACGAAGAATTACCAAATGCAATTGAACAAGGTTTGCGAGATGTTTCAGAAGGCGATCTTGTATTACTTGCTGGATGCCAAGGAATGGACTATGGTGCAAAAATAGCATTAGAACAACTTGAAACAATTCGACCAAACGTAGATAAAAAGAAATTATTCCAAGCGCTAGAAAAACGAGTAGCTGGAAATTCTTAATAATGAAAAAAGACCGATGAAAATTCAATCGGTCTTTTTCGTTATTTTATACATCTTCGTTATCGTTTTCGACCATATGCTTCAAAATAGACAACTTATTATTCCAAAATTGATCGTAATAAGAAAGCCAATCTTTTAACTCTTGGAACGATTCTGGTTGTAGACTGTATCTTTTTTCTCTACCGACTTTTTGTCCGCTCACTAAATTGGCTTCTGAAAGTATATGAAGATGTTTTGCGATTGCTGTACGACTCATCGGAAAATGAGAAGTAATTTCCGATATTGGTAGTTCTTTATGAGCAAGCAACTTTAAAACTTCTCTACGCGTTGGGTCAGCTATTGCTTGGAACACATCATACTTTTGTGCAGAAGAGGACAATTAGTTTTCAACAGCCTTTCGCAATCCTCTTTGAACAATACCCACCCAACCTTGAGACATTGTTTCATGAATAACTGAGCTTTTTTGATTTGCTTTTGAAATGAGTGCATCTGGTTGTTTCCACCCACCATGAATAAGCGTGAACTCCGTTTGCTCTCCCATTTCATTTAAAATAAAAGAGACAAACCAACCTTCTGTATCCCATATAAATGAAAGCTTATTAGGAGGATTTACTTCGGTTACTTTACAAGGAGATGGTCCGAAAGGTGATTGAATATGAAATTTATGACCTTTCTCTAACTTAAAATCATTGGGCATAAACCAAGATGCAATGCCTTCTGACGTTGAGACTTTATCCCATACTTTTTGAATTGGAGCATTTAATATGACTGTTTGTGTAATATCTTGTAATGTATTTTCCAACGGTTTCCCTACTTTCTTAAAATACGAAACCTTTTAGTTTCATTTTATTCATTATACGAAACCATTTGGTGTTATGTCAAATGAAAATAAAACAGCATTCCATGTTTGCAAAACTATCGTTTAGGGGAATAGTCAAGTGTCGTGAATAATTCTGTTTTCTCGTTTTCCGTCAACTCTCTCCATTCTCCGATAGGAAGACCTTCTATTGTGATATTCATAATTCGAATGCGTTGCAATCGTTTAACAGTAAAACCAAGTGCAGAGCACATTCTTCTAATTTGTCTATTGAGACCTTGTGTCAAAGTAATGTTAAACATGTTAGGACCTAACTTTTTTACTTTACAAGGAAGTGTTTTTGTACCGAGTATGTTAACTCCTGCCGCCATTTTAGTTAAAAATGTATCGGTAATTTTTTCATTGACTGTGACGACATATTCTTTCTCATGCCCTTTTTCAGCACGGAGAATTTCATTTACAATATCGCCATCATTCGTTAATAGGATGAGACCGTCTGAGTCCTTATCTAATCGACCAATATGGAAAATGCGAAGTGGATGATTCACATAGTCGACGATATTTCCTTTTATGTGACGCTCCGTAGTGCTTGTGATACCAACGGGCTTATTTAAGACAAGGTACACCAGTGGTTGTTCCACGACGATCGGTTTTCCGTCTACTTTTACATCGTCGCCAGCTTCTACTTGGCTACCTAACTCCGCTTGCTTTCCGTTTATCATGACTCTTCCATCTGTGATCCATTTATCGGCACCTCTGCGAGATACAATGCCAGCTTCACTTAAAAATTTATTAATACGCATGATTGCCACCTACCTTTTTAGTTAGAATAATTATATCAAAGAGTGAAACTATTATAGTGCAAATTCCGTAAAAAAGAAAAGGAGTGAGTGGATTGACGGTAAATGAAAAAATCGAGCAAACATTTAATGCACTAAAAAAAGTTTTAGGGTGGACGGTAGATAAAAGAGTAACATTGTCACTTGCAGGGTATTATGTAACATTAGAGAAAGGATTTAACGAAAAAAGATATAATGAGATTTCTACGCATATTAATAAAAGTGCTGGTATTTTTACTCCATTACGTTCTCACTTACATCCCCTTTTCGTATCCACGCTAGATGTTAGTGATATGGAACCGAAACAAGCGGTAGATTTACTTATGGAAAAAGCGGCAGCATTAAAAGTAGCTTCTTTTAAGATGAATAGCTATGCGTATTTAGCTGCGTTAATGATGTCTGATGACAAAGAGAATTGGCCAAGAGAAATAAAACGTGCAGAACAATTGATGGCAGATATGAAAAAACATCATCGTTTTTTAACATCTACGGATGATTACCCTTATGCGATGTTTTTAGGAAAGCTAGACGGTGACACTGCTGTTCGTGCCGAAACGATGAACAGGTATTATAAAGAACTGAAGGAATATAAATTTTATGCAGGCAATGAATTGCAATGGATGTCACAAATATTAACGTATACCAATCCTAACTATGAAGAGAGTTTAATACAAAGAGCGGTTATTATTCGTGATGGCTTAAAAAGCGTCAAAATAAAAACGTCGATGCCGCAATATCCGATTATTGGATTTATGGCTGTATTAAAATTAGGAGAAGATCAATTAAATGAAATCGTTACTGCTTACGAATCGATCGCAAATATGAAGTTGTTGTCCTGGTATAAAGAGTCGGCATTGCCTATTGCATTTGGACTTTCGTTAAGATCATCCAAAGATACGTATGCAACAGCGGCAATTTCAATGGCAACTTCTTTAGAACTGATTTTGCAAGCACAGCAAGCAATGATGATTTCGACCATTGCTGCAACGAGTGTAGCTGCATCATCCAATACTAATTAACCATCATGGTATACTAATAAAGAATAGAAACATACGATTAAAAGGAGCAATAAAATATGAACACAAATCCGATGAGTCAATCTAGAACAATCCAGTCCCATTTAGTCCTCCCACCAGATACAAATCACCATCAAACGATTTTTGGTGGAAAAGTACTTGCTTATATCGATGAAATTGCAGCAATTACTGCGATGAAGCATGCAAAAGGTGCGGTTGTGACAGCATCAATCGATTCAGTGGATTTTGTTTCTTCTGCAAGAGTCGGGGACGTAATTGAGCTAGATGCAATCGTTTCTTCTACAGGTCGCTCTTCCATGGAAGTATATGTTCGTGTAACATCGATGAATGTTTTAACTGGTGAAGAAAAGTTAACAACCGAGTCTTTTGTAACAATGGTTGCAGTGGACGAGAATAATAAACCGATTCCCGTAAAAGGTATTCATCCGGAAACGAAAGATGAGATTCGCTTATTTGAAACAGGACCAGCAAGACGATTACATCGTAGACAACGTATGGAGATGAGATACTAGAAAATTAGGAAGTGATCGTATGCTAAAGCAAATCGATGAACTTTACAAATATATTCTGATTATATTGCTTGTCGTTTATTTGATCAACTCGATCTATTTGAAGGAATTGACGCTCACCTTTACAATTATAGGTCTTGCGGTAATTCTGGAAGTTGTAAAACATCGGCATCGCATAAAGCGGTCTACTTTCCCTCAACTTGCTATTATCGGCGTCGTGATGCTCTCAGGCGGTGCAGGAACCATATATCTGCTCGTGTTATTGCAGATTTTCTTGGAGCCTTTTCGTTTACCCTCCGCATTGGAAACAACGTTAATAATCATTTTTTTGCTCATTTGCTTATATGGATTAGGATACTTTTTGAAAAGAATATTTGGACGAGCAATAAAGAATCAATGAAATCTCCTTTAGAAGTTATGGGAAAATAGCTTCTAAAGGTTTTTTTGAAACTATACTGCATGTTCAATCGTATATATTTGTAGAGGTGTTGCAAATGAAGCATATATATGAACGGACAGCAAAGTATACGAAATTAGGTTCATTGTTATCGTTAGTTATTTATATGGCACTAGTTATTATCTTTCGAGATGTTATGTGGAAAGATTTAGAAACGCATTTTATGATAGGATTTACAATATTCATGCTGTTTGGTACGTCTATTTTTTTTCAGCATGCTGCAGAAAAGTTACCAGATGAGAAGAAAATAGATAGTGAATATTATACTGTTGATTTTCCAGTTCATGAACTTAACTTTCAAAATGATATATCGTTCATTCCACGGAGTTACTTAGTCTCCCATACAGGAGAACGACTTTACACAATTACACCTACAGAAGATCAGTCAGTCACTCGTAAGCTATCCGCCTTCGCCATTTTTAAAAGAGGCATATTCTTTCCGATTACATATGATTTGAAGACAATAGATGGAAAGCTAGTAAGCCAGTTTTCAATTAAAAATAAATTCAAATTCATGCAAATAGAAGTATGTGACCAAACGAAAACTCATATTTCTACTGTCATTATGCCAATCATTTCAGTGAAAAATAGAGCCGTTATTTTCGATACAAACAATGAAAAAACACATCAAATGGAAGCGAAAAGTACGTACGGAGACATTGACGTAAATAGTTTTGAGGGAAAACGCTTGGCAACGTACCGTTTTGGTATGTTTCCTTATGCAACTCACCCAGCATTTGAAGCACAAGCAATGAACACGCACGTATCGCTAGCTTCAGATTTAACCCATATAGAAAAACTAACCTTTACCGCGTTGTTTTACTACTGGACGGCCAATCAATAAGGAGCTGACATTTTCAGCTCCTTTTTAATGTGCTTTATAGTTGTATATTGGTTTAATCACTTCTAGCACATCTACTGTCTCGTCAATATGTGCGAGTATATCGTGCATATCTTTATAAGCAAATGGCGATTCATCAACCGTACTTGCTACAACAGAAGTACTCCATACATCTTTCATTGAATCTTGAAAGTCTTCCAATGCAACGAGCTTTCTTGCTTGGGAACGACTCATAATACGGCCCGCACCATGTGGACCAGAATAATTCCATTCTGGATTTCCTTTTCCACGGCAAATTAATGAACCATCACGCATATTCATCGGGATAATGACAATTTCTCCATCTTGTGCAGAAATAGCACCTTTACGTAGGATCATATTATCTAAATCTATATAATTATGAATCGTGTCGAATGCTGATTCAATTTTCCAGTTCATTCCTCTGCAAATGACATCGACCATCGTTTTACGATTGAGTGCTGCGTATTTTTGTGCGATAGAGAGATCCCATAAATAATCCTTCATCTCTTTACCTTCTACATACGCTAAATCTTTCGGAACAGCATCTCCTAGGGTTTGGTGGGCAACTTGCTGATAATGTTCTGCAATTTGTTTTCCTAAATTTCTGCTGCCTGAGTGTATTACTAAATAAATACTGCCGTCATTTCCAACGTTCAGTTCGATAAAATGATTACCACCACCAAGTGTACCTAAACTTAAACGCGCACGGTTTTCATTAATTGGAGCAACCACTTCCGCAAATGGTATTTCTATCGTATGACGATGCTCTTTGTTTCTAATCCGAGTTCCACTTGGGACATTTTTCTTAATTGCTTTATCTAGTTTTTCGAAGTTAACATCTTCTTCTTTAATCTCTAGTTTTGCGCAAATCATACCGCAACCTAAGTCGACTCCAACAAAATTAGGTACAACTTTGTCGGAAACTGTCATCGTTGTCCCGACAGTACAACCTTTTCCTGCATGAAGATCTGGCATCATTCGTATTTTCGTATCTTGTAAAAAGGAGAGACTACAAAGCTCCTCTACTTGACGCTTCGCCGTTTCCTCTATCCTATTAGTAAAAACAAGTGCATTATTAAATGTTCCTTTTATTTCTATCAAAGTTTCACCTCGTTAAGTTAGTTTTTAAACAAGTTAAACCAACCCTTATATTTAAACCAAGCGAGCATCGACACTGCAATGATCAGCATGATACCAAGAACTACAAAATAGCTGTAACGCCATTCAAGCTCTGGCATATTTTTGAAATTCATCCCATATACACCTGCGATAAATGTTAAAGGGATAAAAACAGTGGAAACAGTCGTTAAAATCATCATAATTCGATTCATATGGATCGAGTTAATGGACATCTGACTATCTCGAATATCAGCAGTTAACTCTCTATTCGACTCTATCATATCGGCAAGCTTTAACAAATGGTCGTAAATATCACCAAAATAAGCTTTTTCGGTTCGTTGCAAATTGACACGTTCGGAATTTATCATCCGGTACAGCAAATCTCGCATTGGAATAATCGTTCGACGCAATCTTAGCAAATCACTTCGAAGGTCAAATACTTGATCCATTGATAAATGGCATGCATTGGACGATAGCTTATCTTCTATCTCGTTTAAATAATCTTCAATTTTATAGACAATCGGAAAATACGCATCCACCACTTCATCAACGATATGATAAGTCGCGTGCATCGTTCCGCGGTCCCAACCTTTTGGATTTTGCACAATACGTTCTCGTGCTTGATCTAATTCGTGCATAGGAGGAAAGTGGAAAGTCACCACAAAGTTGTGTCCAACAAATAAATTCAGTTCCTCTGCTTCTAGCGTATCTTCGTTAAATGTATGCAATACAAAAAAAGAATGCCCCTCATAATGGTCAACTTTTGGTCGTTGAAGTCGAAATAAACAGTCTTCAATTGCAAGTGGATGAAAATGAAAGAAGGAACTAAGTAGTGCTTCCTCTTCTTTGGTAGGTTCACCAATATCTACCCAATACCATTCAAACGCTTTTTCGGCAATATCCTCTAGCTGGAAATCCATTATTATTTCTTGGTTGGCAGTTATTCCAAGAGTTCGAATCATTCTAAAACCCTCCTTGCAGCTCTTATTATCTCATAATTCGTTCTATGTATTCAAAGACATATCCATAAACAAATGGAAAATGCCAAGGAAAGCGGATAATCCTTGGCATTTTATCTTTTTTTACTTTTTGATTTTTGTCTGTTTCACTTCTTTTTTCAATCCCATCATTAAAGAGGCAACCATGAGAAGCATCACGAAAGAAAATGGTAAGGCTGCGATAATGATCGTATTCTGCAATGCAGTAAGTCCATTAACGGACAACAAAGTCATGGCAATGACTGACAAAGTAATTCCCCAAATAAGTTTCACTTTATTTGGCGGTGTCATTGAACCATTTGTTGATAGCATACCGAGAACAAAGGTTGCGGAATCGGCTGATGTGATGAAAAAGCAAGCAATAAGTACTACCGCAACAACAGATATAATCGTCGCCCACGGCATCGAATGGAACATCTCAAAGATAGTCAACTCCGTAGAGGCTTGCGCTAAATCAGCAATACCTTCTTTTTGCATATTGATAGCAGTTGTTCCGAAAGCAGAAAACCAAAGTGCTCCAAGTAATGTAGGTGCAACCAATACAGCGGTGATGAACTCTTTAATCGTTCTGCCTTTCGATACACGAGCTATAAACATACTGACAAAAGGTGCCCATGAAATCCACCAAGCCCAATAAAAGATCGTCCAATTTTCAAGCCACTCGCGATTAGTTGTGCTAAGTGGTGCCGTACGTAAGCTCATTTGAACGATATTGGCTAAATATCCTCCAAATGAATCCGTGAACATATCAAAAATGAGTAATGTTGGACCTAGGACAATAACAAAACCAAGTATTGCAAGTGCTAATACTAAGTTTGCATTCGATAAATATTTAATTCCTTTACTTAAACCCGACCATGCAGAAGCAACGAAGAGAACTGTTATGATGGAAATAATAGTAATCTGTGGGAAGATTCCAATCGACACCCCAAAAAGATAGTTTAAACCTGCATTAATTTGAACGGCACCGAAGCCGAGTGAAGTAGCGACACCAAATGCTGTAGCAAAAATAGCAAGGACGTCGACGAGTACGCCCAACGGTCCTTCCATCTTTTTACCGAAAATGGGCTTTAATGTTGCTGATACTAACCCTGGTTCGTCTTTACGGAACTGAAAGAACGCAAGGGATAACCCGACAACTCCATACATAGCCCACACGTGAAATCCCCAATGGAAGAAAGACTGGCGAAGAGCTTCTTTAAAAGCTGCAGCTGTGTTTGGTTCTGCTGTTGCTGGATCGATTGCATAATGCGATAAAGGTTCGGCAGCACCATAAAAAACGAGTCCAATACCCATTCCAGCAGAAAATAGCATAGAAATCCACGTTACCGTTGAAAACTGTGGACGATCGGTATCTTTTCCCAACCGGATTTTTCCGTAAGGACTAAAGATAAAAAATATATTAAGTGCCAACATGAACGTCATCAATAGCATGTAGTACCAACCAAAAGAAGATGCAACAAAGCCTTTGATGACAGTGGTGATTTCTTCAAAACTTTCGGGTTGTAGTGCTCCATACCCGGCGGCTAAAATGACTAAGCCTATAGTGATATAAAATGTAATAGATAGTTTCTTCATACTTCCCCCTCGTAAATGGATAATTTAAATGTTTAACTATACTAATAAGGCACTGTGAAATCAAATGATATCAAGGGTTCCGTTTCTTCAAAATGATACCCAAAATAAGAAGATTTAAAACAACTAGAAACACCTAAATAAAATATATAAAATTCATTATTGACAGAATAAATAAAACAAATGATTTCAAGGAGCTAACCTAACTGCCGGAAGGACCTCGTTGGATTCTAGATACCCATTCGTAAAGGAATCGATCGAGTAAAATACAAAACATGTTTAGGAAAAAATCAATAAGTCATAGTCAATTAGAATGCCTATACATAGGCGTTCTTTTTTATTTGCAATGAATTGAGGTGTTTGTCTCGTTTGTAATTTAGTCTGCTGCATCTACTAATATATAAGTAAGAAGGAGGTGAATTTGTCATGAGACCATGTAGTTCATGTGGGCACCACATGCACGGAGGAATGTGTGGTTGCCATCAAATGCCAGCTGCTCAACCAATAGTATGTCCGCCACAATTCCGAGTGCGTGATTCGTTTATACCAAGAATGCAGCCTGTTATTCATCCAATTGTGAATGTGAATAGAGAACATCTTGTAAACGTACCTCAACATTTCTTCACGGAAACTAATCGAAATGTTTTAGTAAATCCACCTCAACAAGCTTTTCCGATGCAACCAGGATTTCAACAGCCATTCCCACAACAACAATTTGTACCCCAACAATTTGTAGGACAACAATATGTCCAACAACAATTTTCCCCAGGTCAACCTAGATACTAAAGTTGAACGTCCTTATTTGCAAAAAGCAAATGCATTTTAAGTGCATTTGCTTTTTTAGTTATTTCAAACAAGGCACTATAAGTTTAGGTGTTTTGGATGGTGTTGAACTGAACGAGTTCTACACCATTACCAATGCATAGTCAATTTTATTATTTATAATTGTGAGATATATTGTAATTTTCAATTTATTTTGATAGAGTAATAATTATTCGATTTTTGGAAATGTTTATCAAAAGAGATATGGGGATGATGAAAATGAAACTTTTTGTTTCAATAGACATGGAAGGAATCACAGGCTTACCAGACTATACATTCGTAGATTCGAGTAAGCATAATTATGAACGTGCGCGACGTATAATGACGCAAGAAGCAAATGCGATTGTGGAAGGGGCTTTATCAAGCGGGGTAAAAGAAGTTCTGGTAAATGATAGTCATTCGAAGATGAATAATATTTTAGTAGAGGAGCTACATCCTGAGGCTTCACTAATAACAGGAGATGTGAAACCGTTTTCAATGGTGCAATCGTTAGATAAATCATACATAGGAGCAGTATTTGCTGGTTATCATTCTAGAGCAGGACAACCAGGGGTAATGAGCCATTCGATGATATTTGGCGTAAGAAATATGAGTATAAACGATATAGAAATTGGTGAATTGGGATTAAATGCATATGTAGCAGGACATTTTGGTGTACCGGTTATCATGGTTGCAGGGGATGATGGTGCGTGCAGGGAAGCTGAAGCATTGATTCCTAGAGTCGCCACTGCGGTTGTGAAAGAATCTATCTCTAGGTCTGCTGTTAAAACATTGCATCCGCAAAAAGCACATGCATTATTGAAAGAAAAGGTTGCTGAAGCCATTAGAAACCGTGATCAAATAAAACCACTCGTACCACCAAAAAATCCTACGTTACGAATTGAGTTTGCTAATTATGGTCAAGCAGAATGGGCAGCTCTTATGCCTGGTTGCGAAATTATAAAAGGAACAACAATCGTTAAGTTCGAAGCGAAAGATATATTAGAAGCCTACCGTGCAATGCTTGTAATGGTAGAGCTTGCGATGCAGACAAAATTTTGTTAGGGAGGGAGTTTGCTTATGTCGATGTATATCATTAAACGCTTTATCATGATGATCGCAACAATTCTAATCATCTCCACTTTAACATTCGTTTTGATGCACTCCATCCCGGGTTCACCATTCGATGAGGAGCGTACTTCTAATCCTACTATTCAAGCAAACTTAGAGAAATTTTATAAACTAGATGAACCAATGCATATTCAATATTTATATTACTTAAAGTCAATTGTGACTTTTGACTTCGGTCCTTCCATCAAAAAACCAAACGAATCGGTGAATGAATTACTTGCAAGAGGATTTCCTATTTCTTTTGAGCTCGGTATGGCCACCATACTCGTCGCATTATTGTCTGGAGTTATTTTAGGGACTCTTGCGGCTCTCCGACATAACGGCATAATAGATTATTTAGCGATGACCTTTGCGGTAGTTGGTATTTCTGTGCCGAACTTTGTATTAGCGACCTTGCTTATCCAACAAGTTGCAGTGACTTGGGAGTTACTCCCGGCCGCTACATGGAGTAGTCCTTTGCATATGATCTTACCTATCCTTGCTCTTGCTACGGGACCTACTGCAATTATTGCACGTTTAACAAGATCTAGTATGCTAGAAGTACTCACGCAGGATTATATTAAAATGGCTCTTGCAAAAGGACTTTCACCAGTTCGGATTGTCGTCCGGCACGCATTAAGGAATGCACTTATGCCAGTCGTAACGATTATGGGGACAATGCTTGCTGGCATTTTAACTGGAACTTTTGTTATCGAGAAGATTTTTGCGATTCCTGGAATGGGAAAATACTTTGTAGAAAGCATTAATAATCGTGACTACCCAGTAATAATGGGATCTACAGTATTTTATAGCGCATTTCTCGTATTCATGCTTTTCTTAGTGGATATTGTATACGGATTTTTAGATCCTCGCATAAAATTACATCGAAAAGAGGGGGATGCATAATGACCAATACACAAAATACAGTATCTCCTCAAGTTATTAAAGATGAATGGTTCCGACCAAAACAGAAAGAACAAGGAAAGGCAGAGTCTGTCGTAAGACCTTCGTTGTCTTATTGGCAAGATGCTTGGCGAAGACTACGCAAAAATAAGCTTGCAATGGGTGGGCTAATATTTCTAATTTTACTGATGTTCTTTGCAATATTTGGTCCGATTTTTTCTCCTTACTCAGTAACAGCAACGGATTATCCAAGTCAGAATCAAGCGCCATCTGCAGCTCATTGGTTCGGTACGGATGAAGCGGGAAGGGATGTATTTACTAGAACATGGTATGGTGCACGAATTTCCCTATTTGTCGGTATTATGGCAGCACTCATTGATTTTTTTATCGGCATTATTTACGGCGGGTTTAGTGGGTATAAAGGTAGCCGGACGGATACAGTAATGATGCGGGTAGTGGAAGTACTTTACGGTTTACCGCATTTGTTAGTAGTTATTTTACTAATGGTGGTCATGGGGGCGAGCTTAACTACGATTATCGTAGCTCTTACAGTAACTGGATGGGTAGGTATGGCTCGTATTGTTCGAGGACAAGTACTGCAGATTAAAACCTATGAATTTGTGACGGCATCTAAATCGTTTGGTGCAAAGACTTCTCGCATTATTCGGAAAAACCTACTACCGAATACGATGGGTCCCATTATTGTTCAAATGACCCTTACTGTTCCAAGTGCTATTTTTGCGGAAGCATTCTTGAGTTTCCTAGGACTTGGCGTTGCTGCTCCTTTTGCAAGTTGGGGGGTTATGGCGAATGATGCATTACCAGTTATATTATCCGGGCATTGGTGGCGATTATTCTTTCCTGCACTTTTTATATCCCTTACAATGTTTGCTTTTAATGTACTAGGAGATGGTTTGCAGGACGCACTTGATCCAAAGCTGAGGAGGTAAAAATGGTGACTAAAGAAAAGAGAAAAGAAAAGAAATTAACATCTAACGAAAAAGTATTACAAGTGAATAACTTACAAGTTTCTTTTCGAACTTACGGCGGGGAGGTAGAGGCTGTTAGGGGTGTCGACTTTGACTTGTATAAAGGCGAAACACTTGCAATAGTTGGGGAATCTGGTTGTGGTAAAAGTGTTACGTCCAGTGCAATTATGGGGTTAATCCCACAGCCACCTGGAATTATTAAAAACGGGAGTATTTTATTTAAAGGAAAAGAATTAACGAGGATGTCTAAGGCACAGTTGCGGAAAATCCAAGGGGTCGACATTTCGATGATATTTCAAGATCCGATGACTGCTTTAAACCCGACGTTAACGATTGGAGAGCAATTAACAGAAGGACTGCGTACGCATCAGAAAATCGGGAAGAAAGAAGCGAAGGAAAAGGCAATTGACATGTTGAAGTTGGTAGGAATTCCGAATCCAGAAGAGCGTTTAAAGCAGTTCCCTCATCAATTTTCGGGCGGTATGCGTCAACGGATCGTTATAGCTATTGCCCTCATTTGTGATCCGCAAATTTTAATAGCGGATGAGCCAACTACTGCACTAGACGTTACAATACAAGCGCAAATTTTAGAATTGTTTGAAGAAATTCAACGGAAGAAAGAAATATCTATTATATTAATCACGCATGATCTAGGAGTTGTAGCAAAAATAGCGGATCGAATTGCGGTAATGTATGCAGGAAAAATAGTAGAGATTGGCGACAAAAGAGAGATTTTTTATACTCCTGAACATCCATATACGAAGGGGTTACTAAACTCAGTACCCCGATTAGACTTAGTGGAAGAAGAGTTGCAACCAATTGAGGGAACGCCGCCGGATTTATTTTCTCCACCGAAAGGCTGTCCATTTGAGGCGCGATGCGAATATGCAATGGAGGTTTGTGATCATGTATATCCATTCTCATCTAAGTTATCTGAAACGCATGGGGTAGATTGTTGGCTACAAGACGAACGAGCAAAGGTAAAGGTATTGCAAGCACAAGATAAAATTGGATGAGCGCGCGTAAGTGCATTCACATATACAATACAAAGGGGGAACTAGGATGAAGAAGAGGTTATCGTTATTTTTAGTGGCATTATTTGTACTTGTGTTAAGTGCTTGTACAGCTACGAAAGATGCAGGAGAAAAACCGAGCACAGAAACAGAAGGGGATAAAGAGGAAGCAGGAACAGAAACAGAGTCATTGCCAACAGAAAAAGTACTCTATTTGAATAATGGAAATGAACCAACCTCATTCGATCCGTCTGTGGGGTTTGATGCAGTATCTTGGAATTCTTTAAATAATTTAATGGAAGGGTTAGTTAGACTTTCAAAAGACCATCTAGCAGAGCCTGCAACAGCGGAGAAAGTGGATGTGTCAGATGACGGGTTAACGTATACATTTACGATTCGTGATAATGCAAAATGGTCCAATGGTGATCCAGTTTTAGCGAGCGATTTTGTGTATGGATGGCTTCATATGCTTAATCCGGAAACTGCATCTCCGGCAGCGTTTCTTGCGTACTTCATCGAAGGAGCAGAAGCTTACAATAGCGGAACGGGGACTGCTGATGCTGTAGCGATTAAAGCATTAGAAGAAAAAGTGTTTGAAGTGAAACTAAATACACCAACGGAAGCATTTTTAAATATCGTGACGAACCCAAGCTTCTTCCCGGTAAATGAAAAAGTAGCAACGGGAAATCCAACATGGTTTGCAGATGCAGATACTTTCGTTGGGAATGGCCCATTTAAATTAGTAGATTGGAAACATGACGTAAGCTTTAGCTTCGAGAAAAATGAGAACTATTGGGATGTAGCGTCCGTAAAGCTAGATAAAGTAGAATGGGCAATGATCAATGACTCCAATACCGAATATCAAATGTATCAAACAGATGAACTGGATACATCTGGGGTACCATCTGAACTTGCAGAAAGTTTAATGAATGATCCAGAACTAAAAAATGAGGACCAAGCAGGCCTATATTTTTACCGTTTTAACGTATCACAAGAGCCTTTTACAAACAAAAAAATTCGTCAAGCATTTGCTTACGCAGTTAACCAACAGGAAATTGTTGATTATGTAACGAAAAATGGTCAGAAACCAGCCGATGGATTTATCCCTTATGGATTCATAGGACCTGATGGTAAAGAGTTTAGAGAAACTGCTGGAACACTTGTTGGATTTGATGCAGATAAGGCGAAAACTTTATTAGCTGAAGGTATGGTAGAAGAGGGTTACGCGAAACTACCTGAAGTAACATTAACTTATTCTACAAGTGATTCTCACAAGAAAATTGCTGAAGCGCTTCAAAGTGAATTTAAAGAAGTTTTAGGGGTAGATGTGACTTTACAAAATGTTGAAGCGAGTGTATTTGCTGCAGAGCAAAAAGAATTTAAATATCAACTATCACGTTCATCTTTCTTATTTGATTATGCAGATCCTGTGAATGCGCTAGAAAGTTTTATTACTGGTTCCTCGATGAATCGTACAACATGGTCGAATGCAGAGTATGATAAGTTAATCGAGAATATAAAAAATGAAACAGACGAGTCAAAACGTTGGGCGATGTTAATAGAGGCAGATGCATTACTAATGGAAGAAATGCCTATCTTCCCACTTTATTATTACAATCAAGTTACGCTTGAAAAACCGTCTGTATCGGGTATTATTAGACACCCAGTAGGTTATTTGGATCTAAAATGGGCTGATAAAAACTAAAAAAGATGCGGTGCCTTTTGGGTGCCGCCCCTTTTGTCTTAAAAAAGGAGAAAATATAAATGAAAATTCGTCCAAAACGATTACAACAAGGGGATACAATTGGAATTATCGCACCTTCCAGTCCACCAAACTTAGAGCAGTTAAACCGTTCCTTGGCATTTTTAGATGAACTAGGCTTATCTTATAAAATGGGGAAACACGTCGAAAATGTATACGGTTATTTAGCTGGCACAGATGAAGAGCGTTTAGAAGATTTACACGAAATGTTCGCTGATCCGAGTATTGCTGGAATTATTTGTGCAGGTGGAGGATACGGTTCAGCTAGATATGCCGATAAAATCGATTTTCAATTAATGTATGAATGCCCGAAAATTTTCTGGGGCTACTCAGATATCACTTTTTTACATACCGGTATGAATTTATACTCTAATATCGTCACATTCCATGGCCCAATGTTAGCTTCAGACGTAGGGAAAGATACATTTTCCGATTTATCGAAGAAAATGTTTGGACAGCTATTTGAACCGATGGAACTTCACTATACAGAAGCAATCTCTCCACTCGAACCACTTTCGGGAGGAGTAGTGAGAGGTGAATTGACAGGAGGAAATCTATCACTCCTTGCAAGTGGCGTCGGAACAAAGTACGAAGTCGACACGAGAGGGAAGTTATTGTTAATAGAAGACATTGGGGAAGAACCATACCGAGTGGACGGAATGCTCAATCAGCTTAGACAAGCAGGGATATTAGAGGCTGCAGCAGGTTTTGTTATCGGTGATTTTAAAGACGCGGAACCCAAAAAACGTAAAGTTTCCCTATCATTAGACGAAGTGCTAGATCATTACTTAGGACAGCTAGGTAAGCCGGCTGTCAAAGGTTTCAAAATAGGGCACTGCGAACCACATTTTGCCGTTCCACTTGGGGCTGAAGCTGAGCTAGATGCGAATAACTTGTCTTTAGCTATTCTACCAGGTGTCGAATAAAGGAGGGGCAACCGATTGATTATCCAATCCATAGAAACATTTGACGTAGCTATTCCACTTACTAAGCCGTTTAAAACCGCATTACGGACTGTCACTACTGCGTACTCCGTTTATGTGAAAATTACTAGTAGCGAAGGGGTTATTGGATATGGAGAAGCCCCTCCGACTCATGTGATAACGGGAGAGTCAATGGCTAGCATTCGGTATGCGATTAATGAAATAATTGCACCGCAGCTTATCGGGTTAAATTTATTAGAAAGTGAACGTATTTTTCAAAAAATAAATGGTTCACTCATGAGAAATACGAGCGCTAAAGCAGCGATTGATATGGCACTTTATGATTTGCTTGCTCGACAATCTAATCTCCCTTTGTTTCAATTTCTAGGTGGACATAGAGCAGCACTTGAAACTGATTTTACAGTTAGTGTAAACAAGCCAGAAGAAATGGCTGATGACGCAGAAACGTATATAAAAGAAGGATTTAATATGTTAAAAGTAAAAGTTGGTATTGGTGAAATGAAAGAAGACATTGAACGTATTCATGCTATTCGTAAACGAATAGGACATAATCCAAAACTTAGACTGGATGCCAACCAGGGATGGAACGCTAAAGAAGCAGTTAGAGCTATTCGAACAATGGAAGATGCAGGGCTTGAAATTGAATTAGTAGAGCAACCTGTTCCTGCGCACGATTTAAAAGGGTTGAAGTACGTTACCGACCATACGGATACGCCAATTATGGCGGATGAAAGTGTATTTACAGTCCATGATGCAAAAAGTGTATTAGAAATACGGGCTGCAGACTTGATCAATATTAAATTGATGAAATCGGGCGGTATATATAATGCGAATAAGATTAATGCACTCGCTGAAGCAAATGGAGTTGCATGTATGGTAGGAAGTATGATTGAAACGAAAATAGGTATTACAGCTGCAGCCCATTTTGCTGCTAGTCAACCAAATATTCAATACTTCGATTTTGATGCACCATTGATGCTTGCGAAAGATCTAGTTGTTGGTGGAGTCGTCTATGAAGGAAGTAAGATGACGTTTTCAAAAGAACACGGTCTTGGTATTTCAAATTGGAAAATCGTGTAGGGGGTTTTTAGATGGGAACAGGAGCGAGTGAATGGGTTTGTTCCGTAAAAGTAGCGACGGTTTGGACGGAGCCGTCTTCAGCGAGAGAGATAGATACTCCTGGGATTTCAGAACCGGTTCTATTGACAGAGTGGTTGGAAGCATTGACGTATAAAGAACGACTCGCACTTTGTGATGAAAATCGTATACAAACGCAACTTCTTTACGGGGAACCGGTTCTTGTAGAAAAGATAGAAGGTGAATGGGCAAAAATCATTGCTGTATGGCAACCTTCTAAAAAAGATACTCGTGGATATCCTGGTTGGGTTCCAGTAAAACAATTACAAAAATCAGTACATGTTGATTCCATTGGCGTTGCACATGTAAATGCCTCGAAAGTGCAACTGTGGGATAAAGAAGGGAATCCGTTACTTATCGTTCCGATTAATACAATTCTACCAGTTATTTCGGAGGGTGCATCCGTATTTACCGTTCAAACACCTCACGGAGAAGCGATGCTATCAAAAAAATATGTTGAATTTGCGACGTCTATGGAACAATATCCAAAACGTTCTGCGGAAGATGCAGTGACTCTCGGTGAACATTACTTAGATTTACCTTATTTATGGGGTGGGATGTCTCCATATGGCTATGACTGTTCTGGGTTTACGTACAATATGCTAAAGGCGTGCGGATATTTAATCCCGCGTGATGCAAGTGATCAAGCACGAAGTGGGAAAGAAGTTTCGCTACATGAGCCATCCACTTGGAAAAAAGGAGATTTGTTGTTTTTTGCAAACGATGGGGGCACTGGTCCGGTTCGTCATGTTGGATTTTATTATGGAAATGGTCAATTATTGCATTCACCTTCAACAGGAAAAGCGGTTGAAATATTGGTGTTAAAAGGGTCTAAGCTAGAGAAGGAAGTTTGTGCAGTGAGAAGATATGCCGTTTAGGGGGGATATACATGACGGAAAAAGTTCTTTTATCCGTACAAGATTTAAAACGACATTTTGAGCTAGGACGTGGGGAAACGTTAAAAGCTGTTGATGGTATTAGTTTTGATATTGTAAAAGGAGAAACATTTGGACTCGTTGGAGAGTCTGGCTGCGGAAAGTCTACTGCAGGTCGAACAATTTTAGGATTGTACAATAAAACAGAAGGTAATGTTCTTTTTGAAAATAAAAACGTACATGAGATGAACGATAAAGAACGAAAAGAATTTCTTAGAAAGATGCAAATGATCTTTCAAGACCCGTATGCTTCACTAAACCCCAGGTCAACCGTACTAGAAATTATTGCAGAACCAATGGAAGTACATAATTTGTATAAAACGAAAGAAGCAATAAAAAATAGAGTGTATGAATTATTAGAAGACGTTGGTTTAAATAGAGATCATGCTAACCGCTACCCCCATGAGTTTTCCGGTGGACAAAGACAACGAATAGGAATTGCGCGTGCACTCGCGTTAGATCCTGACTTCATCATCGCGGATGAACCAATCTCCGCTTTAGATGTTTCCGTTCAAGCGCAAGTAGTGAAGCTTTTGCAACGGCTGCAAAGAGAAAAGGGATTAACATATTTATTTATTGCGCATGATTTATCGATGGTGAAATACATTTCGGACCGAATTGGAGTGATGTATTTAGGACAGATGGTGGAGCTCACAACGAGTAACCAGTTATACGAGGAGCCATTGCACCCTTATACGCAGGCTTTATTATCGGCTATTCCGATCCCAGATCCAGATATCGAGGAATCCCGTCAACGTATTTTGTTGCATGGTGAGCTGCCAAGTCCGATAAACCCACCATCTGGTTGTGTTTTCAGAACACGCTGCGCGCATGCGATGTCTATTTGTTCAGAAAAAAAACCGGCGTGGAAAGAACAAGAAACAGGACATTTTGTTGCCTGTCATTTATATAATTGACAAGTCGCTGAATTTACTGTATTCTGAAAATAACTTAAAGAAAAAGGAGTGAGGCATTATGGCAAATTTAATTTTAAATACACAAATCAGTAAGTTCATGATGTCCCACTCTAGATATATCTAAAAGCATTGTCTTTTTATGCTTGTCTTTTGGATATGCTTCTTTTCTAATGACCGGGAAACCATGATTGCTGATTTGTGCAATCATGGTTTTTTTATTGTTGTCTAGCTTCAGTGCCTTACCCCTCGGGGTCAAATGGATAATTGCTCCTGCGCGGAGCTCGTCGCAGAAGTTCTTTGCTGTGGTGGCTGAGGAGCTGCCTCCTCGCAATTCCCCATTTGCCTGTCGGGGTAGACATAGGCACTGCCGCTTTTCTACCGAAAATTAGGAGGAAGTAAAATTGAATTTAATTGAAAAATATGGTTGGAACGATAAATGGGAAGAAAAAAAGCAAAGTAGTGGAATCGCAGGTCGCGTCTTATTAGAGCATAAACATTTATATCGCGTTATAACAAATGAAGGAGAATGGCTATGTTCACTTTCTGGAAAGTTTAAATTTGATCATGGTCGTGAAGCATTTCCAGCGGTTGGAGATTGGGTTGTATTGGAACAAATGCCAGGAGAGGAAAAAGGAATCATCCATGAAGTGATCCCTCGTAGCTCACAGTTCTCAAGAAAAGTGGCTGGCTTAACAATAGAGATACAGTTAGTCGCTGTAAATGTCGATTATGTCTTTCTTGTGATGTCCCTTAATGACGATTTTAATGTACGCAGATTAGAGCGATACTTATTAGCAGCATGGGATTCTGGAGCAACTCCTGTCGTTGTTCTGACAAAAAAAGATGCATGTGAGGACTTGGCGTACTATATAAGCGAAGTAGAATCTGTTGCTTTTGGTGTCGATATATTTGCGGTCAGCAGTGTAACAGGAGAAGGGATCGATAATCTGGCAGATCTTTTGTCGGCAGGTAAAACAGGTGCACTTTTAGGATCTTCGGGAGTAGGGAAGTCTTCTTTAATTAATGCTTTGTCTGGCGAAGAGGTAATGGCTGTTAATGAAATTCGAGAAGATGATAGTAAAGGACGACATACAACGACGCATAGAGAGCTTACATTATTACCAGGCGGAGGTTTATTAATAGATACTCCTGGGATGCGAGAATTTCAACTTTGGGATACAAGTGAGGGAGTAAGTGCGAGTTTCAAAGATATTGAGGAACTTGCGGAAGGATGTCGTTTTCGAGACTGTAAGCATGTAAAAGAACCAGGTTGTGCAATACAAGGGGCATATACTCAGGTGTACTTAAAGAAGAGCGATATAGAAGCTATGTAAAGTTAATGAGAGAACTTGCACACATCGAGCGAAAAAATGATGTGGCTGCTCGAAAAGTAGAGCGTGGTAAATGGAAACAAATTACGAAAACACAGAGAAGTAATTATTCGAAGAAAAAATAAACGGTAGAAAAGGAGACCAGGATGATTCAGTTGCTTAATCATCGCCACAAAGAGATAGCAGATCAACTGTTGGCGATCCAACTTCCAGCTTATCAAATAGAAGCGGAGATCATACAGTTTAATGGAATTCCCCGGCTAAATGACACATCTCAAAGCCTTATGAGTTCCGATGAAATTTTCCTCGGTTATTTTGAAGGGTTAAAATTAGCAGGATTTATCTCATTTACAGAAACGACAGAACTGATCGACATCTGTAGGCTTGTTGTTCACCCAAAATATTTTCGAAAAGGCATTGCATCTTTGTTGCTAACATACCTATTGTCAACTAAACAGTCCGTTCAACAAATAGTTGTAACGACAGGAGCTAAAAATACACCGGCTATCCGATTGTATGAACGTTTTGGATTCTCTAAAACAAAGGATATCGAAGTAGAGCCCAACTTCTTCATTACCCAACTGAACTATCGTTAAATAAAATAGATATTGAAAAAGAATTCCTTTTTAACTACTAATTCATTCGATTAGTAGTTTTTTTTATTCTTAAGGAAATATATATGTAGACGGTATGCCACGATTTAGGGATACTGCGCACTAAAAAGCTCGATTAAGTGTTCGCTATGATATCCGCTTCAGGCGGACGCTTTCCGCGGGCATGGCTTCAATCTCCTCGTCGCTGCGCTCCTGCGGGGCTTTCAGCTCATGCTATTGCCGCTGGAGTCGCCGCCTTCCGCTTCAATCTACGAAATAAGCTATCTAATTAGCGTTTAGCTAAACAAACCAATAAGAAATATTAGAACCGTTGCATGAAGGCAAAAGCGGTAGCTATCACTATATGAAAAAAATTGCTTATCAATCAGTGAACATGAGCTTCACTATGTTATGTATTACTAAATAATGAATATTTTTTTGAGAAATGATTGCTTCCGTGCCTAAATTGGTTGCTCTTAACCATTTACTGGATCAATTTTTACGAGATACTTACTATTGAATTTCCTCTTCGATTTTAATAAAACTTTTGGTTTATAAAGATAGAAACTAATTTGTCAGCAAGCTCCTTTGATTTTCGCGATAGGGTGGCGACTCCTGCGGGATGAGTGAGACAGATAAGCCATCACAACGTACGCGTAGCGTCGGTGATGGCTTATCGCTCACCCCGCGGAAAGCGTCCACCCTGAAGCGGAAATCCTAGCGGAAACCTAATTGTTGCGCAGTATCCCTATACTGCACCTTCTCCAAGGCGTCAAAAACCAAGATACTTTTAAAGACCATTCATGTTTTTTTATTCGAAAAATCGGGAACACTGAAGTAAGAATCGTATCAATTGCACATCCATAATTTTCTCGTTATAATATAGTCAAAGTTAGTCAAAGTCAGTTTGCGAGAAGAGGTGAGAAGGTGAAAAATATATCTGACATTATTGAAGGGTATTTGAAGTCAATTATAGAAGAAGAGAGTAGGGGGCAAATTGAAATAAAAAGAAGTGAAATTGCTGAAAAATTTCAGTGTGTCCCATCGCAGATAAATTATGTGATTAATACTCGATTCACCCAAGATCGCGGATACTTAGTGGAAAGTAAACGCGGTGGCGGTGGATATATTCGAATCCTCCGCGTTCGTGCGCATACGAAAGCTGATTTGATTGAGCATATAATACAAAGTCTAGAAAATGGTGCATCTGAATCGGTAACTGAAGATATTGTGTTCAGATTAATCGATGAAGAAGTTGTTTCTAATCGAGAAGCAAAACTCATTTTAGCTGCGCTTGATCGAACGACACTTGCTATTCCACTGCCGGCAAGAGACGACCTGCGAGCGCGTATCCTGTGCGCAATGTTACTGACATTAAAATATGAAAAAAAGTGAAAATTAACGGGGTGTTGAAAGGTGATTTGTGAAAATTGTAAGCAACGACCAGCAAAAGTAACGGTTACGCAAGTGCATAACGGTGAACACTTTGAAAGACATTATTGTGAGGTTTGTGCAAATAGTCTGCACCCGTTTTATGTAGAATATAAACAAGATCCATTATCTCTCCATCAACTATTATCGAATTGGTTCAATCATACAGATCAGCAGCCAATGCAACAAATACAGAAAAAACCTCCATTAGAATGCGAAGCGTGCGGTTGGTCTATTCAACAATTTTTAGAAGAAGGCAAATTTGGTTGTGCCTCTTGTTACAATAGTTTTCGTGGGCAGCTGCCTACCGTGTTTAAACGTTTACATAACGGGAACGTGGCACATGTAGGAAAAGCGCCTGGTGCATTCGGTGAAAAATTAGCGTTGAAAAAACGCATTGAAGCAATACGATTGCAGATGAAAGAAGCAATTGAAACAGAAAAATTCGAAGACGCAGCACTGCTCAGAGATGAGGCAAGGGAACTAGAAGATAAGCTTACCGCTGGAGGTGAAGAAACGCATGTCGATTGAACGTTTTTTAGATAATTCCATCTCCAGTTGGATGGCAGGAGATGGTGAGCATTCCGATATTGTCATGAGTACAAGAATTCGACTAGCAAGAAACTTAAATGGATATCGATTTCCGCTTGCATTTACAGAAGATGAAGCGCATAAAATTGACCAATCTGTTTCAGCCACACTATTAGATGCCAATGAGGATCTACAGAGGAACTTTTCTTCCATTCAAATAAAAGACCTGTCCGAATTGAGTCGCCAAGTGCTTGTAGAAAAGCATTTAATAAGTCCTAAACTAGCAAATTCGCCGATGACTGGTTCCGCTCTAATATCCGATGACGAGGCTGTTAGCGTAATGGTCAATGAAGAAGATCATATTCGTATTCAATGCTTATTTCCGGGGCTTCAAATTCAAGAAGCATATATGCAGGCCGACGCAATTGATCGAGTTTTAGAAAAAGAGTTATCCTATGCATTTGATGAACAATTCGGCTATTTAACAAGCTGTCCTACTAATACAGGGACTGGGCTACGCGCGTCTGTCATGATGCATTTACCCGCTTTAACGATAACCAAACAAATGAACCGAATCGTCACAATCATTTCCAGGTTAGGAATGGTTGTGAGAGGGATTTACGGGGAAGGTAGTGAAGCGCTCGGGAATGTGTACCAAGTATCCAATCAAACAACGCTTGGTAAATCAGAGGAAGACATAATTGCCGATCTTCAAAGCATTACGGAACAAATTATTCAGAAAGAAAGAGAAGCAAGGAATGCACTCTTAAAGCATTCAGCCAGCACACTAGAGGATCGGTTATATCGTTCATTAGGAACATTGTCATACGCACGTATTATGACAACGGAAGAGGCAGCTAAATGTCTGTCCGATGTGCGTTTAGGTATAGACATGGGACTCATTGAAGATGTGGATGTGACTATATTGAATGAATGTATGGTCTTTATGCAACCAGGGTTTTTACAACAATATGCCGGAACTACTTTAAATACTTCAGAGCGAGATTTGTTTCGAGCGAAGTTGTTAAGAGAACGGTTGCAAAAGGGAGAAAAAACGAAAACAAAAGGAGAGAACTCGTATGATGTTTAATCGATTCACACAAAGATCACAAAAAGTTTTACAATTAGCGCAAGAAGAAGCGATACGCTTAAAGCACGAATCTATCGGTACAGAACATATATTGCTCGGATTAATCCGTGAAGGTAGTGGTATTGCGGCAAAAGCATTAGAAGCGATTGAAGTGGATACAAAAGTTATTGAAGTCGGAATTGAAGAGTTAGTAGGAACTGGAGCAGAAGAAGTTGGACCAATCGTCAACTATACACCACGTGCGAAAAAAGTAATTGAGCTTTCTGTAGACGAGTCTCGTAAACTGGGGCATTCCTATATAGGTACGGAGCATTTATTACTAGCATTGATCCGTGAAGGAGAAGGTGTAGCTGCAAGAGTTTTAAATAATGCAGGTGTTAGTCTAAATAAGGCTCGCCAACAAGTACTTCAATTACTAGGTAGTAATGACCAATCTCATGGAAATGCTAATAATAGTGCAGCTCCAGCTAGTACTCCCACACTCGATGGATTAGCACGCGATTTAACCCAAATCGCTAGAGAAGGTACATTAGATCCAGTAGTTGGACGTAGTAAAGAAATTACACGTGTAATCGAGATCTTAGCGCGCCGGACAAAAAACAATCCTGTATTAATAGGGGAACCTGGTGTTGGTAAAACAGCGATTGCAGAAGGTCTTGCGCAACAAATTATTCAAAATGAAGTGCCAGAAATATTGCGAGACAAACGAGTAATGACGCTTGACATGGGAACGGTAGTTGCTGGTACTAAATATCGTGGTGAATTTGAAGACCGATTGAAAAAAGTAATGGATGAAATTCGCCAAGCGGGAAATGTTATTCTATTCATCGATGAGCTTCATACGTTAATCGGTGCAGGTGGAGCGGAAGGTGCAATTGATGCTTCGAATATTTTAAAACCAGCACTTGCACGCGGAGAAATTCAATGTATTGGTGCGACAACATTAGATGAATATCGAAAATATATTGAAAAAGATGCAGCATTAGAACGTCGTTTTCAACCGATTCAAGTAGATGAACCATCAGTTGCTGAAGCAATTCAAATTATATATGGCTTACGCGATCGTTATGAGGCGCATCATCGCGTAAAAATTACCGACGAAGCTGTAGAAGCGGCAGTGAAAATGTCAGACCGATATATATCAGATCGTTTTTTACCAGATAAAGCAATCGATTTAATCGATGAGGCAGGCTCAAAAGTAAGGCTGCGTTCTTACACAACACCTCCTAATTTAAAAGAATTAGAAGCAAAGTTGGAAGCGATTCGTTCGGAGAAAAATGCTGCGGTTCAAAGTCAAGAATTTGAAAAAGCTGCATCTTTCCGTGACAAAGAACAAAAGCTTAAAGACGAGCTCGAAAAAATGAAAAATGACTGGAAAGAAAAACAAGGAAAAGAAGAGTCAGAAGTAACGGTGGAAGATATCGCAGCGGTTGTATCCATGTGGACGGGAGTACCAGTATCTAAACTTGCACAAACAGAATCTGAAAAGTTATTAAAACTAGAAGAAAAGTTGCATGAACGCGTAATTGGTCAGTCAGAAGCAGTCGATGCAATTTCCAGAGCAATTCGCCGTGCTCGTGCTGGATTAAAAGATCCTAAACGTCCAATCGGTTCCTTTATTTTCCTTGGACCTACTGGTGTCGGTAAAACAGAACTTGCTCGTGCGCTTGCAGAAGTCATGTTTGGTGATGAAGATGCTATGATTCGCGTAGATATGTCTGAGTATATGGAAAAACATTCAACTTCACGTCTTGTAGGTTCTCCTCCAGGTTACGTTGGATTTGATGACGGTGGGCAGTTAACGGAAAAAGTACGTCGTAAACCTTATTCCGTTATTTTGTTAGATGAAATAGAGAAAGCACATCCAGATGTGTTTAATATTCTTCTTCAAGTTTTAGAAGATGGTCGACTAACAGATTCGAAAGGACGTACGGTTGACTTCCGTAATACGGTGGTCATTATGACGTCTAACGTAGGGGCAGATGCACTTAAATACAATAAACATGTTGGATTTAACCTACAAGAAGGTGGAAAAACGGATTATAAAGATATGAAGGGTAAAATGCTGGAAGAATTGAAAAAAGCATTCCGACCTGAATTTTTAAACCGTATCGATGAAATGATCGTGTTCCACTCACTTGAAAGAGAACATTTAAAGCAAATTGTTTCACTTATGACAGAACAATTAGCGAAACGTTTGAAAGAACAAGGTATTGATCTAGAGCTTACGGAAGCAGCTCAAGAGAAAATAACAACTGAGGGATACGATCCAACATATGGTGCACGTCCGTTGCGTAGAGCACTACAAAAGCATGTAGAAGATCGACTTTCTGAGGAGTTATTAAAAGGCGAAGTATTAGCGGGTCAACATGTCGTATTTGATGTGGAAAATGATGAATTTGTTGTGCGTACAAAAGCAGCAGTAGCAGCAAAAAACTAATATTGCGGGCATTCCGAACCTGATGGACGGAATGCCCTTTTTACATAGGAGGCACCATGGCCAAGAAAAAGACGAAATTTATGTGTAATGCTTGCGGATACGAGGCAGCTAAATGGATGGGAAGATGTCCAGGATGCGGTGAATGGAACACGATGGTAGAAGAAATAGAAATTGTCTCAAAAGGTCCAAAGCGTACGTTTCAGCATTCTACAGGTGTAACACAAAAAGCAACCCCTATTATTGCAGTGGAAACAGTAGAAGAACCGCGAGTGGGAACAGACTTTGGTGAGTTAAATCGTGTGCTTGGCGGAGGAATAGTACCGGGTTCGCTTGTGTTAATAGGAGGAGATCCGGGTATTGGAAAGTCGACGCTTCTTTTGCAAGTTTCCGCATTACTTGCGAATAAAGGAGAGCGTGTATTGTATATTTCTGGTGAAGAATCTATCCGCCAAACAAAGCTTCGTGCAGAACGTTTAGGGGTTACTTCAGCGGAACTGTATATTTATTCGGAAACAAACTTAGAACTGATTAATGAAACAATTGATAGCGTCGAACCGAAATTTGTTATCGTGGATTCTATTCAAACAGTACATCATCCCGAAGTAACAAGTGCTCCAGGTAGTGTGTCCCAAGTGCGGGAATGTACAGCGGAACTAATGCGGATTGCCAAGACGAAAAATGTCGCTGTCTTTTTAGTAGGGCATGTAACAAAAGAAGGGCAAATCGCGGGTCCTCGTATTCTAGAACATATGGTAGATACCGTTTTATATTTTGAAGGAGAACGACATCATACGTATCGAATTTTAAGATCTCAAAAAAATCGATTCGGTTCGACAAATGAAATTGCGATATTTGAAATGGTGCAGCAAGGATTAAAAGAAGTGTTAAATCCATCTGAGTTATTTTTACAAGAACGTTCACATGGCGCGGCGGGATCGGCAATTGTTGCTTCTATGGAAGGGACAAGACCAATCTTGGTTGAAATCCAAGCGCTTGTGACCCAATCCAGTTTTAACTATCCGAAACGAATGGCAACGGGAATCGATCAAAACCGGGTGTCATTACTCATGGCTGTACTAGAAAAACGTATGGGATTATTACTTCAAACACAAGATGCATATATAAAAGTTGCGGGTGGAGTGAAGTTAGATGAACCTGCGATCGATTTAGCCGTCCTAGTAAGTATCGTATCCAGTTTTCGCGATACAGGAGTAACTCCTACCGATTGTTTTATAGGAGAAGTTGGGCTAACAGGGGAAGTACGAAGAGTCTCTAGAATAGAACAACGAGTACAGGAAGCAGCAAAGTTAGGGTTCAAACGAGCGATAGTTCCAGCATCTAATATAGGTGGATGGGATTACCCAAAAGGAATTCAAGTTATTGGTGTAGAATCTGTAAACGAAGTAATGAAAGAAGCTTTTTCTTAAGGGAAAGCATAAAAGGTATACTGCTTGTAGTCTTAATAGACGTATGAAGACTACAAGCAGTATAATTAATAATCAATGGAGGTGGCATTTTGTTGAAATGGATTATACAAATAGCATTTGTTTTGATCGGTGGTACATTGGGGTTATTATTATTACCGCATTTATACGAATTCATTAATTTATCTGATAACCCTTGGATCCACAATCCTTACGTATCTGTTCTAATTGGAGCAGTTTTACTTTATGTTGTAGCCTTGTTTTTAACGGATTACTTAATAAACTTTATTAAGTGGATGGAAGAACGTCTGTTGAGGGCGCCGATTGGAGATTTACTTTTTGGTACACTCGGGTTAGTTATTGGATTAATTGTTGCATTTTTACTTGGATCGGCAATTAATAATATTGCCATTCCAGGCATTGACTCTGTCGTACCTGTATTATTATCCATTGTTCTTGGATATTTAGGGTTTCAGGTTGGGTTTAAAAAACGAGATGAGTTACTTCATGTCTTTACTTCGACCAAGCAGCAAACTAGCAAAAAGAAATTAGCGGATGAAGAGATGACACAAGATTTAAGTTTGGGTACGTATAAGCTGTTGGATACAAGTGTTATTATTGATGGTCGTATTACGGACATTTCGGAAACAGGATTTATCGAAGGAGTATTGGTTGTTCCTCAGTTCGTCTTAACGGAGCTGCAACATATCGCGGATTCTTCTGACACACTTAAAAGAACGAGAGGTCGCCGTGGTTTAGATGTGTTGAAAAAGTTACAAACCGAGCGTGCTTCTGCAGTATTAATAGTGGAAGAAGACTTTGAGGATATACAAGAAGTAGATTTAAAACTGGTTCGTCTAGCGAAAAAGATGAATGGGATTGTTGTCACTAATGATTTTAATTTGAATAAAGTATGCGATTTACATCAGGTCCGGGTTCTTAATATTAATGACTTAGCGAATGCAGTTAAACCTGTCGTTATTCCTGGGGAAATAATGCATGTAGTGGTCATTAAAGATGGAAAAGAACATAATCAAGGCGTTGCTTATCTAGATGATGGTACGATGATTGTTGTAGAAGGTGGGAAAGCATATATCGGTCAGGCGTTAAATGTGGAAGTGACAAGTGTTTTGCAAACTTCCGCAGGTCGCATGATTTTCGCGAAACCACAAGAATCAAAATAAGGGAGAGGGGTTGTTTCCTATTTTTTAGTAGGAAAACGCCCTTTTTCTATGTAGTGTAGGGAGGGTACGCTAATGGTATATACGGTATTATTACCTGCTGCTGGAAGTGGAAAACGAATGGGAGCAGGCCAAAATAAACTTTTTCTAGAACTAAGAAAGATTCCTATCTTAATACATACATTACGCGCTTTTGAACAAGATCCGAAGTGCCATCAAATTGTATTGGCAGTGAAAAAAGAAGAACAAGCTTTTATTGAAAAGTTAATAGCGGAACATCGTATTAGTAAGGTTGCTGCAATTACCGAGGGAGGAACAGAACGTCAACATAGTGTATATGCTTGCCTGAAAGTTTCTCCTTTGAATGGCATTTTACTTGTGCACGATGCAGCAAGACCATTCATTAGACGAACGGTTATCCACCGGTTAGTACAAGCTGCAGAACAATTTGGGGCAGCGGTAGCAGCAGTTCGTGCAAAGGACACGATGAAAAAAGTAGAAAATGGTATAATCCAAGAAACAGTAGATCGTGAAAGCCTATGGATTATTCAAACCCCGCAAGCGTTCAAGTATGATGTACTGGAAAAAGCGGAAAGACTAGCAGAAAAAGAAGGATTTTTAGGTACAGACGAAGCAATGCTAGTGGAACGACTAGGTGGGCATGTTCATATTGTGGAAAGTACATACGATAATGTGAAAATGACAACACAAGAAGATCTTCTCTTGGGAGAAGTAATATTAACTAAACGAGAGCAGGAGGAGCAATAGAATGATGCGAATTGGTCAAGGATTTGATGTACATGAGTTTGCGGATGACCGTCCGTTAATAATAGGGGGGGTAACAATTCCTTACGAAAGAGGGCTTATCGGGCATTCTGATGCAGACGTACTACTTCACACAGTTACTGACGCAGCACTTGGAGCAATCGGAGAAGGGGATATCGGAAGACATTTCCCAGACACGGATCCTGATTTTAAAGATGCTGATTCCGCAAAACTACTGGAATACATTTGGAAGCTTGTGGATGAAAGAGGATATAAATTAGGGAATATCGATTGTACGATCATTGCACAAAAACCAAAAATGGCTCCACATATTGAAACGATTCGTGCACGAGTTGCAGAACTACTTCAGGCAGATGTAAGTCAGGTGAATGTAAAAGCAACAACGACAGAAAAATTAGGTTTTACAGGTCGTGAAGAAGGCATAGCTTCGATGGCAACTATATTACTTGTAAAGAAAGACTAACTTTCAAAAACAGGTAAGCGGTGGTAAAATAATATAAGTTTATATGTACGAAAACTAGGAGGATATACAATGACACAAGAAGTTCGGGTACGCTACGCACCAAGTCCAACAGGGCATTTGCATATTGGAGGAGCACGTACAGCATTATTCAACTATTTATATGCACGTCATCATAACGGGAAGTTTATCGTGCGTATTGAAGATACCGATATTGAACGTAATATTGAAGGTGGCGAATTATCACAGCTTGAAAATTTAAAGTGGTTAGGTATTGATTACGATGAGTCTGTTGATATTGGAGGACCTTATGCACCATATCGCCAAATGGAGCGTCTAGACGTTTATACTTCGCATGCAAAAGAAATGCTAGAAAAAGGACATGCCTATAAATGCTTCTGTACATCAGAAGAATTAGAGGCTGACCGTGAAGTGCAAAAAGCAAATGGAGTAGCCGCTCCTATGTATAATGGCAAATGCCGTCACTTATCAGCAGAAGAAGTACAAGCAAAAGAAGCGGATGGACTTCCACACACAATTCGTATGCTTGTTCCGGAAAATGTGACGTATACATTTGAGGATTTAGTGCGCGGATCGGTGACTTTTGAGTCGAAGGATGTTGGTGATTGGGTTCTTGTTAAAGCAAATGGGATACCAACGTATAACTATGCTGTGGTATTAGACGATCATTTTATGAAAATTTCCCATGTATTCCGAGGGGAAGAGCATCTATCTAATACACCAAAACAATTGATGGTATTCGATGCATTTGGATGGGAATATCCAAAGTACGGTCATATGACATTAATCATTAATGAAAATCGTAAAAAACTGTCAAAACGTGACGAATCAATTATTCAATTTGTTACCCAATATAAAGAACTTGGTTACTTGCCAGAAGCAATGTTTAACTTCTTTGCATTATTAGGCTGGTCTCCTGAAGGGGAAGAAGAAATCTTCTCTAAAGAAGAGTTTATTAAAATATTTGATGTAAACCGCCTATCTAAATCTCCATCTATGTTCGATAAACAAAAACTAACATGGATGAACAATCAATACATCAAGCAGTTGCCATTAGAAAAGGTAATTGAACTTGCACTACCACACTTACAAAAGGCGGAGCTTCTTCCGGTTGAATTATCAGAAGAACAACGTGTGTGGGCAACTAACTTAATCGCACTTTACCATGACCAAATGAGTTATGGAGCAGAAATCGTAGAATTATCATCTTTATTCTTTAACGATGAACTTGCATATAATGAAGAAGCGACCGAAGTGTTAGAGGGAGAGCAAGTCCCAGAAGTAATGGCTGCATTTAAAGTGCAATTAGAGAACTTAGAAACTTTTGAGGCAACAGAGATTAAAGCTGCGATTAAAGCTGTACAAAAAGAAACTGGACATAAAGGAAAAAATTTATTTATGCCAATTCGTGTCGTAACGACTGGTCAAACACATGGCCCTGAGTTAGCAGATGCTATTAGCTTAATCGGTAAAGAAAAAGTAATCGAACGAGTTGCTAAATACGCAAAACAATAAGATTGACTTTCCGCTTCTAAGGTGTGAAAATGAGGGTACAAATGCGAGAACGGAAAAAATAGAAAGCGAAGAAGAGGAGAAGTAAGTAACGCATGTTCTTTAGAGAGGACCATCACCGGCTGAAAATGGTCTGAACGAGTGAGTTACCGAAATGCACCTCAGAGCGCCATGCTGAACATGTGTAGTAGGCTGGACGTATCATCTGCGTTAAAGATGTCGAGTGGGAAAGAAATATGTATTTTTCCAATCAGAGTGGAACCGCGCTTATTTGCGTCTCTGTCTATATGTATAGACAGAGGCGTTTTTTATTTGCCAATAAAAAGAGGGAGGAACTAATATGTTTGAACGTATGAAAGAAGACATAGCCGTCGTTTTTGAACAAGATCCCGCAGCGACTAGCAAATTAGAAGTAATATTAACATACGCCGGTTTACATGCCATTTGGAGTCATCGAATCGCGCATGCTTTATATAAAAAGCACTTTTTCTTCCTTGCTCGAGCAATCTCTCAAATAAGCCGATTCTTCACTGGTATTGAGATTCATCCTGGAGCCACAATTGGTAGACGTTTTTTTATAGACCACGGTTCAGGTGTTGTAATTGGGGAGACTTGTGAAATTGGGAATGACTGTACGATTTATCAAGGTGTTACACTAGGTGGGACAGGAAAAGAAAAAGGGAAGAGACATCCAACTCTTGCGGATAATGTACTCATTGCAACAGGAGCGAAAGTATTAGGATCCATTACAATTGGGGAAAATAGTAAAGTGGGTGCAGGTTCGGTTGTACTGAAAGATGTACCGATGAACTCTACAGTTGTTGGTATACCGGGAGTTGTCGTTATCCAAGACGGAGTAAAAGTGAAACGAAACTTAGATCATCAAGACTTGCCGGATCCATTTGCTGACCGTTGCAAAAAGATGGAAGAAGAAATTGCAGCACTTCAAGAAGAAATTAGACAACTAGCAAATGAAAGGGAGAAACACTTATTATGACTATACAAATTTTCAACACATTAAAGCGTGAAAAAGAACCATTTGTGCCGATGGAAGAAGGAAAGGTAAAAATGTACGTTTGTGGTCCAACTGTCTACAACTACATTCATATTGGAAATGCGCGTCCTGTTATTGTTTACGATACAGTAAGAAAGTATTTGCAATACCGAGGATACGATGTGACGTTTGTATCGAACTTTACAGATGTAGATGACAAAATTATTAAAGCTGCAAATGAGCTAGGAGAAGATGTATCAGAGTTAACCGATCGTTTTATAAAAGCCTATTTTGCTGATGTGGAAGCACTTGGTTGCAGTAGAGCAGATGCACATCCTCGTGTAACGGATCATATGAACGAAATTATAGATTTTATTCAAGTGTTAGTAGAAAAAGGATATGCATACGAATCACAAGGCGATGTGTATTACCGTACGAGAAAGTTTGATGGCTACGGTAAACTCTCCCATCAATCGGTGGATGATTTAAAAGTTGGAGCACGTATCGAAACTGGAGAAAAGAAGGAAGATGCTTTAGATTTCGCTCTATGGAAAGCGGCGAAACCAGGAGAGATATTCTGGGAAAGTCCATGGGGTCAAGGGCGTCCTGGTTGGCATATTGAATGCTCTGTGATGGCACGTGAAATACTTGGAGATACAATTGACATTCATGCCGGGGGGCAAGATTTAACTTTTCCTCACCATGAAAACGAAATTGCTCAGTCAGAAGCTAGAACAGGTAAAACATTTGCACGATATTGGATGCATAATGGGTATATTAATATTGATAACGAAAAAATGTCTAAATCACTCGGTAACTTTGTGCTTGTAAATGATATTCGTCAGCAAATTGACCCGCAAGTATTACGTCTATTTATGCTAAGTGTACATTACCGCCATCCGATCAACTATTCAGTCGAACTAGTAGAGCAAGCAGAAGCAGGTCTTGATCGTATTCGTACCGCATATGCAAATGTAATACATCGTCTGAATGCCACAGCAGATTTGGGTGATCATCACGATATTTGGTTGCATAAAATCGCGGAAGTCCAAACACAATTCGAAATAGCGATGGACGATGATTTCAATACAGCCAATGGCATTGCGGCAATTTTTGAATTGTCGAAGCTTGCGAATACTTATTTGCTAGAAAAACAAACCGCTGAACAAGTGTTAAAACAGTTCATAACAGTATTTGATAAGTTAATGGCCGTATTGGGTATAACGCTTCAACAAGAAACCGAAGTATTGGATGAAGAAATTGACGCGTTAATCGAAGAGCGGAACCAAGCGAGAAAAGATCGAAATTTCGCTCGTGCTGACGAAATAAGAGATCAATTGAAAGAAATGAATATTATTTTGGAAGATACTGCGCAAGGTATCCGATGGAAACGGGGATAAACTTGTGGGAAATTTTAAGCAATCTGATGTAAAACAACTAAATGCTTTGGCTTTAGCGTATATGGGAGATGCTGTATTCGAACAAGTGGTTCGACAGCATCTCATCTATTCTGGACGCGTGAAACCTAATACTTTGCATAAAGAAGCAACGAAGTATGTGTCTGCAAAAGCACAAGCAACAATCGTTCGAGAAATGTTGAATACCGAGTTTCTGACAGAAGAAGAGGAAGCGGTGCTTCGAAGAGGTCGAAATGCGAAATCAGGTACAGTTCCAAAAAATACAGATGTCCAAACATATCATTATAGTACTGCGTTTGAAGCAGTTGTAGGAAGTCTATACTTAAGTAAACAAGAAGAACGACTACAGGAAGTACTACAATTTGCAATCGATTTTATAGATGCACAGAAAGGGGAGACAAAGTAAATGGCAGAACAAACAGAGCAAACGGGTGAAATTATTGCAGGGAAAAATCCTGTAGTGGAAGCATTGCGCTCAGGTAGAGATATGAATAAGGTATGGCTTGCAGAAGGAATCCAAAAAAGTGGAGTTTCTGAAATCATGCAATTAGCAAAAGAAGCTGGAATCATCGTTCAATTTGTACCGAAAAAGAAATTGGATGGTTTGACTGATGCGAATCATCAAGGAATTGTCGCATCTGTTGCAGCCTATCGATATGCGGAATTAGACGATTTGTTTACTTTAGCGGCAAGTAAGCAAGAGGATCCACTTTTTATCATTTTAGATGAAATCGAGGATCCGCATAATCTTGGTTCGATTATGCGAACGGCAGATGCGGTAGGAGCACATGGTATTATCATTCCGAAAAGACGTGCAGTTGGCCTGACAGCTGTTGTTGCAAAAGCTTCTACTGGTGCGATTGAACATATCCCGGTATACCGCGCAGGCAATTTGTCACAAACCGTAGATGAGTTAAAAGAACGCGGTGTGTGGATTGCTGGAACAGATGCTCAAAAATCAACGGATTATCGTAATATGGATGCAACGCTCCCACTTGCACTAATCATTGGAAGCGAAGGAAAAGGGATGAGTCGTTTGTTGAAAGAAAAATGTGATTTTCTTTATCATTTGCCAATGGTCGGTCATGTAACTAGTTTGAATGCGTCAGTAGCTGCGTCAATACTGTTATACGAAGTATTACGCGTCAGAAATCCGCTTAAAGGATAAAAATAATGCAAATTCTACTTGTCGATGGATATAACATCATCGGCGCATGGAGCGAGTTAAGAAAGTTAAAAAATGATAAATTACTAGACGCTAGAGACCGATTAATCGAGCTAATGGCAGAATATAAAGCATTTACAGGTATTCGAGTGATTGTTGTTTTTGATGCCCATCTAGTGCCAGGTATTGAGCATAAAAAGAAAGAATATGATGTGGAAATCATTTATACGCGAAAAAATGAAACGGCAGATGAACGTATTGAAAAACTTACTTTAGAACTTAGTGGCAGAAGGGTACAAATTTATGTAGCAACTTCTGATATGACAGAGCAGAGAGTGATATTTGGGCAAGGAGCGCTAAGAAAGTCGGCAAGGGAATTTGAGATTGAAATGATGGCTATTTCCTCGAATATCACGAAAAAAATGAAGCATATACAAGACAATAAACCTACTTCTACAATTACACTAACAGAAGAAGTTGCAGAAATTTTCGAAAAATGGCGAAGAGGAATGAAATGATTCATTGACGCTGTAAAATTTCTTCCTGTATACTTATGGTAACTATTAGTAATTTGGCTGAGGTGACTTCATTGGATAAGACAGAACAGAAGCTACAACAATTGGATAGTTTACTAGATGAGGAACTTGTAGAGCTAGTTCATCAAGGGAGCACTGAAGCGCTAGATTTTTTAATAACCAAGTATCGTTCGTTCGTTCGAATGAAAGGAAGATCATATTTTTTAATAGGTGCCGATAAAGAAGATATTATCCAAGAAGGAATGATAGGATTATATAAAGCAATACGAGATTTCAAAGAGGAGAAGTTATCTTCTTTTCGTGCGTTTGCCGAGTTATGTATTACTAGACAAATTATTACTGCGATTAAAACCGCAACTCGTCAAAAGCATATACCGTTGAACTCTTATATCTCTTTGGACAAGCCTATTTACGATGAAGAGTCAGATCGAACGCTAATGGATATGATTGCTGGTTCGGTCGTGGATGACCCGGAGGAGCTAATTATTAATCGAGAAGATTATAATTACATGGAAGGGAAGATGGCTGAAATTTTAAGTGAGCTAGAGCAACAAGTGCTTGCTCTATATTTGGATGGACAGTCTTACCAAGAAATCTCCGAAGAGTTAAACCGGCACGTAAAGTCAATTGACAATGCCTTGCAACGTGTAAAGAGAAAACTAGAACGCTATATGGAGATTGACAATAATTATGTATAAACACTTTTGTTCAGTTGACACCGTTTCCGTAAAATGATAATCTTGAAAAAGAATTATACGCCAAAAAGGTGATAAAATGACAAAGAAAATTGTCTTGAACTGTGTGCAATGTGGTCATCGGAATTATACAGTTCCGGCGCCAAAAGAAAGTACATCTATACGTATAGAACGAAAAAAATACTGTACGCATTGTAACGCACATACACTTCATAAACAAACGCTATAAGTATGAAAGTAAGATAGATTTTCCATGTGGAGGTTTAGCTAGAATGGCTAATGTAGGTGGATTTTTTAAAAATGTAATGTCTGAAATGAGAAAAGTAAGTTGGCCGAAACGTAAAGAACTGACACGTTATACAGTGATTGTTCTTGCTACGGTTGTAGTAATGGCTGTGTTTTTTGCTTTAGTAGATTTAGGGATTTCAGAACTATTCCGTTGGTATCTAGAATTATAAGATGTAGCATGTAAATATTTTTTGAAAATAGCCCGTCTTAGAAACGAACGGGTTTTTTCATTTGTCTAAAGAAAAGGAGGGAAAGGACGCTAGGTCCTAAAATCTATGGAGAAAAATTGGTACGTTGTTCATACTTACTCTGGGTATGAAAATAAAGTGAAAGCAAATTTAGAAAAACGTGTAGAAACGATGGGGATGTCAGATAAAATTTTCCGAGTGTTTATCCCTGAGCAGGAAGAAATTGATTTTAAAGATGGGAAAAAGCGCGTCGTTTTAAGAAAAACTTTCCCTGGATATGTATTTGTAGAACTAATTATGACAGATGATGCTTGGTATGTTGTTCGAAACACACCAGGAGTGACTGGTTTCCTTGGCTCTTCAGGTGGAGGGACAAAACCAACTCCTTTAGCTCCGGAAGAAGTGCAATCCATGTTAAAACAAATGGCTACAGACGATCTTAGAGTAGAAGTCGATTTCTCAGTAGGAGAATTGGTGGAAGTTTTAGAAGGACCGTTTGCTCACTTCCAAGGAAAAGTAGAAACGATCGATTCAGAAAAAGCAAAAGTAACCGTTTCAGTAGATATGTTTGGTCGAGAAACGAATATGGAATTAGATTTTGATCAAGTGATTAAAATTTAATTATGTATAGATGCTTGCAGAAGTAACAAAAAAATGGTATCATTTCAAAGGTCAGACTGAAAATACGTCTGCATAAATTTTCTAATGTTATCAGCGCAGAGCTGAGAGACAGATATTTGAGTGGGAGGGGCAACCCAATTACCACATCACGGACTTAAGGAGGTGTGTCTCGTGGCTAAAAAAGTGATTAAAGTTGTTAAATTACAAATTCCTGCTGGTAAAGCAAACCCAGCACCACCGGTTGGTCCTGCATTAGGACAAGCGGGTGTTAACATCATGGGATTCTGTAAGGAGTTCAACGCACGTACTGCAGATCAAGCAGGTCTAATCATTCCGGTTGAAATTTCTGTATTTGAAGACCGTTCATTTACTTTCATTACAAAAACTCCGCCGGCAGCAGTGTTACTTAAAGTAGCAGCAGGTATTCAATCTGGATCAGGTGAACCGAACCGCGTAAAAGTGGCAAAAGTTAAACGTGAAAAAGTTCGCGAAATCGCAGAACAAAAAATGCCAGATTTAAATGCAGCATCTGTTGAAGCAGCTATGTTGATGGTTGAAGGTACTGCACGTAGCATGGGTATTACGATCGAAGACTAATACTTAATGTGCATTTTGATATGACGCATTTGTTTTTTGAAAGGTTGTAGTTGTTCATTAATTAGGATAACTGCAACCTTTACACGTGGGAGGTTTATTCCGCTAAAACCACTATCAAGGAGGACGTTTTAAAATGGCTAACAAAGGTAAAAAGTTACAAGAAGCAGCTAAATTAGTTGATAACAGCACATTGTACTCAGCTAAAGAAGCTATCGAGCTTGCGAAAAAAACAAGCACAGTTAATTTCGACGCAACAGTAGAGGTTGCTTTCCGTTTAGGAATCGACACTCGTAAAAACGATCAACAAATCCGTGGGGCAGTTGTACTTCCAAACGGTACTGGTAAAACACAACGCGTATTAGTATTCGCTAAAGGTGAAAAGCTTAAAGAAGCTGAAGCTGCTGGTGCAGACTACGTAGGCGATGTAGAATATATCAACAAAATCCAACAAGGATGGTTTGACTTCGATGTAATCGTAGCTACTCCTGATATGATGGGTGAAGTTGGTAAAATCGGTCGTGTTCTTGGGCCAAAAGGTTTAATGCCAAACCCAAAAACAGGTACTGTTACTTTTGACGTAACAAAAGCAATCGAAGAAATTAAAGCTGGTAAAGTTGAATACCGCGCTGATAAAGCTGGAATCATCCATGCTCCAATCGGTAAAGTTTCTTTCGAAGACGATAAATTAGTAGAAAACTTCATGGCTGTATTTGAAGTGATTCAAAAAGCTAAACCAGCTGCTTCAAAAGGTGTTTACATGAAGTCTGTAAATGTTACAACTACTATGGGGCCAGCTGTAAAAGTTGACGCTCAATCGATTAAATAATAATTGACAACGTAAAGTTTATCTGTTAAGATGGCTTTTGTTGTGAAATATACATTTGTACCGAAGACAGTAGGAGTGACTTGTCACTTAATATCCTACCGAGGACAAGCAAATTCAGATTCTTATTAGATGATGACTTTCTGCCTCTGTGTCTATCCGTAGATCAGAGGCTTTTCTTTTGTCGGTATAAATGGCCAATTCTTATAGGAGGTGCCAAGATGAGCAAAGCAATTGAAACAAAAAAAGTGCAAGTTCAAGATATTGCAGAAAAGTTTAAAGCTGCCGCTTCTGTAGTAGTAGTTGATTACCGTGGTTTAAACGTTGCGCAAGTAACAGAATTACGTAAACAACTTCGCGAAGCTGGTGTGGAATTCAAAGTTTACAAAAACTCACTTACACGCCGTGCTACGGAAGTAGTTGGAGTTGACGGGATTAATGAACATCTTGTTGGTCCAAACGCAGTTGCATTTTCTAACGAAGATGTAATAGCACCTGCAAAAATCATTAATGATTTTGCTAAAAAGAACGAACAGCTTGAAATCAAAGCTGGTATTATCGAAGGAGCAGTAGCATCTGCTGAAGAAGTGAAGGCATTAGCAGAACTTCCATCACGCGAAGGACTTCTTTCTATGCTTCTTTCAGTACTTCAAGCTCCAATGCGCAACTTTGCGCTTGCAACAAAAGCTGTTGCAGAACAAAAAGAAGAACAAGGCGCATAATTCATTACGCGGCGTAAGAAGAAAAAAACGGCGAACAGCCTAAAAATTATCCAATTATAGGAGGAAATTATAATGAACAACGAGCAAATCTTAGAAGCTATCAAATCAATGACAGTTCTTGAATTAAACGACTTAGTAAAAGCAATTGAAGAAGAATTCGGTGTAACAGCAGCTGCTCCAGTAGCAGTAGTTGCAGGTGGCGGTGCTGCTGCAGCTGAAGAAAAAACTGATTTTGACGTAATCCTTGCATCTGCAGGCGATCAAAAAATCAAAGTAATCAAAGTAGTTCGTGAAATCACTGGTCTTGGTTTGAAAGAAGCTAAAGAATTAGTTGACAACGCTCCAAAACCACTTAAAGAAGGCGTTTCTAAAGATGAAGCAGAAGCTTTCAAAGCTCAACTTGAAGAAGTTGGCGCAGGCGTAGAAGTTAAGTAATTTTTGTACAGCATGAAGAAAAAAGCTCGTCAGTAAACGACGGGCTTTTCTTCGTATGTATTGTGGAGGGTTATTCGGTGTCTGATCATTATTATTCTAGAAAACCTCAAACGGAAAGTAAACCACGTCATTGGAATTTTACATTGCTCGGTCATAATTTTCGATTTGAAACAGATGCTGGTGTATTTAGTAAGAGCGAAGTAGATTTTGGCTCCCGTGTATTAATCGATGCTTTTGAAGTGCCTGATCAAGAAGGCGACTTTTTAGATGTAGGGTGTGGATATGGGCCGATAGGTCTTTCCATTGCAAAAGCAAATGAAGAAAGAACAGTTCATTTAGTAGATGTAAACACACGTGCAATCCAACTTGCAGAAAAAAATGCTGCTGCTAACGGGATACAAAATGTACGAATCTATGAAAGTGATGGGTTGTCAGCAGTTACTACTGCAAACTTTGCGGCTATTATAACTAATCCACCGATTCGCGCTGGAAAAGAAACTATTTTTCGTTTTTACAAAGAGTCCTATGAGAAGTTGGTTTCAAAGGGAGAATTGTGGGTTGTGATTCAAAAGAAACAAGGGGCACCATCTACTTTTAGCTATTTAGAAGAGATTTTTGGTCAAGTGGAAGTTGTAGATAAAGCAAAAGGCTACTGGATTATAAAAGCTACAAAAGATTGACTTGACAAAATCGCTATGATATTATAATAAAATGCAAAAATATTATTTTGAGGACGTATGCCCTTTTGAATAAAATTTATTAAAAATGGGTATACTGGCCGAGAAAAAGTTTGGTTAATCGAAAAATGAGCTCTTATTAAGAACTCGTTTTCTTTTTGTCTTTCGATATCATACACCAAAATGTATCTATCGAAAAGACCTATTATCGCTTTATTGAGGGGTGAATGAGTTGACAGGTCAACTAGTTCAGTACGGACAACACCGCCAGCGCAGAAGTTTTGCGCGTATTAGTGAGGTGCTAGAACTTCCGAATCTAATCGAAATTCAAACAGCATCTTACGAATGGTTCCTTGAAGAAGGTTTACGTGAAATGTTTAAAGATATTTCACCAATCGAGGACTTTACAGGCAATCTATCACTTGAATTTGTCGACTATAGTTTAAACGAACCGAAATATTCCGTCGACGAATCGAAAGAACGTGACGCAACATATGCGGCACCACTGCGCGTAAAAGTGCGTCTCCACAACAAAGAAACGGACGAAGTGAAAGAACAAGACGTCTTTATGGGTGACTTCCCACTGATGACAGAAACAGGTACTTTCGTAATTAATGGTGCTGAGCGCGTTATCGTATCTCAGTTAGTCCGTTCACCAAGTGTTTACTTCCATGACAAAACAGACAAAAACGGTAAAAAAGGTTTCGGGGCAACTGTAATCCCAAACCGCGGTGCATGGCTAGAATATGAAATTGATGCAAAAGACGTAGTGTACGTCCGTATCGATCGCACACGTAAATTACCAGTGACTGTTTTACTTCGCGCATTAGGCTTTGGATCCGATCAAGAAATCATCGATTTAATCGGTGACAATGAATATTTACGTAATACGCTTGAAAAAGATAACACGGAAACGTCTGAAAAAGCGTTACTGGAAATCTATGAGCGTTTGCGCCCTGGTGAACCACCAACAGTTGAAAGTGCAAAGAGCTTATTATACTCTCGCTTTTTTGACCCAAAACGCTATGATCTAGCAAATGTTGGTCGTTACAAAATGAATAAAAAACTGCATATAAAAAATCGCTTGTTCAATCAAACAGTTGCAGAAACGTTAGTCGATCCAGAAACGGGTGAGATATTAGTAGAAGCTGGTACACTTATTGATCGTCGTGTACTAGATAAACTGATTCCTCATTTGGAAAATGGAATTGGCTTCAAAACATTATCCCAAGTTGGTGGTGTTTTAGAAGATGACATTACGATTCAGTCGATTAAAATATTTGCACCAAATGATGAAGAACAAAAAGAAATTAATGTAATTAGCAATGCGTATGTGGAAAACGAAGTGAAAAACATTACGCCTGCTGATATTGTTTCTTCTATTGGTTATTTCTTTAACTTATTATTTAATGTTGGAAACACAGATGATATTGATCATCTTGGTAACCGTCGTTTACGTTCAGTTGGAGAATTACTACAAAACCAATTCCGTATTGGGCTTTCTCGTATGGAGCGTGTGGTGCGTGAACGTATGTCTATTAACGACACACAATCAATCGTACCTCAACAATTGATTAATATTCGACCAGTTATTGCATCTATTAAAGAATTCTTTGGTAGCTCGCAATTATCTCAATTCATGGACCAAACAAACCCACTTGCTGAACTTACGCACAAACGTCGTCTGTCAGCGCTTGGACCCGGTGGTTTAACACGTGAGCGTGCTGGTTTTGAAGTACGTGACGTTCACTATTCTCACTATGGTCGTATGTGTCCAATCGAAACACCAGAGGGTCCGAACATTGGACTTATTAACTCACTTTCAAGCTTTGCCAAAGTGAATAAATTTGGATTTATTGAAACACCGTATCGCCGAGTTGACCCAGAAACAGGCTTAGTAACGATGCGCATTGACTATTTAACTGCCGATGAAGAGGATAACTACGTCGTAGCACAAGCAAACTCTCCATTATCAGATGAAGGTGCGTTTTTAAACGACGAAGTAGTAGGTCGTTTCCGAGGAGATAATACGGTATTTAGAAAAGAACAAGTAGATTACATGGACGTTTCACCAAAACAAGTTGTTTCTGCAGCAACGGCATGTATCCCATTCTTAGAAAATGATGACTCGAACCGTGCATTAATGGGAGCGAACATGCAACGTCAAGCTGTTCCACTATTAAATCCGGAAGCTCCGTTTGTTGGAACTGGTATGGAACATGTAAATGCACGTGATTCTGGAGCTGCTGTTATTGCGAAGTATCACGGAATCGTAGAGCATGTAGAAGCGAAAGAAATTCGTGTGCGACGTATCGAAGAGGTAGATGGAAAAGAAGTGAAAGGTGATTTAACTTCTTATAAAATCCATAAATTCGAACGATCTAACCACGGAACATCTATAAACCAACGTCCAATTGTTAAAATTGGAGATCGAGTAAAACCACTTGATATTCTTGCAGATGGGCCATCTATGGAACAAGGAGAGCTTGCTCTAGGGCGTAACGTGCTAGTGGCCTTCATGACATGGGATGGGTACAACTACGAGGATGCTGTCATTATGAGCGAACGCCTTGTGAAAGATGATGTATATACTTCTGTGCATATTGAAGAATACGAGTCAGAATCACGAGACACGAAACTTGGGCCAGAAGAAATCACAAGAGACATTCCAAACGTCGGAGAAGATGCACTACGCAACTTAGACGATCGCGGGATTATCCGAGTAGGTGCAGAAGTACGTGATGGCGATATTTTAGTTGGTAAAGTAACACCTAAGGGAGTTACAGAACTTACTGCTGAAGAACGTCTACTACATGCAATTTTTGGTGAAAAAGCACGTGAAGTTCGTGATACATCACTACGTGTGCCTCATGGTGCTGGTGGGATTGTATTAGATGTAAAAGTCTTTAATCGCGAAGATGGCGATGAATTATCTCCAGGTGTTAACCAATTAGTTCGTGCTTATATCGTTCAAAAACGTAAAATCTCCGTTGGGGATAAAATGGCCGGACGTCACGGTAACAAAGGGGTTATCTCACGAATTCTTCCAGAAGAAGATATGCCATTCCTCCCAGACGGCACACCAGTTGACATCATGTTAAACCCACTTGGTGTACCATCACGTATGAACATTGGGCAAGTATTAGAGCTACACTTAGGTATGGCTTCTAGGTTGCTTGGAGTTCATATGGCATCACCAGTATTTGATGGTGCCAACGAAGAAGATGTGTGGACCACAATGGAAGAAGCAGGTCTAAACCGAGATGGTAAAACCACTTTATATGATGGGCGTTCAGGTGAACCATTCGATAACCGCGTTTCTGTTGGGGTTATGTATATGATTAAACTTGCCCACATGGTAGATGATAAGTTACATGCTCGCTCAACTGGACCTTACTCACTCGTTACGCAACAGCCTCTTGGAGGGAAAGCGCAATTTGGTGGACAACGTTTCGGAGAGATGGAAGTATGGGCACTAGAAGCATACGGTGCGGCTTATACATTACAAGAAATTTTAACTGTTAAATCCGATGACGTTGTGGGACGTGTAAAAACGTACGAAGCAATCGTTAAAGGAGAAAGCGTACCAGAACCTGGTGTTCCGGAATCATTCAAAGTATTGATCAAGGAATTACAAAGTTTAGGTATGGACGTTAAAATGTTAACAATTGACGAAGAAGAAATTGAACTTCGTGATTTAGATGAAGATGACGATATCCCAGCAGCGGATGCCCTTGGAATTTTGCCACAAGCGAATGAAGAGGAACCAGTCGGAACTGTGGAATAAAAAATAAAAATCGGACAGGTGATACCTGTCCGAATTTCCGTATAAAATTGCATAATGCAGAGCTACTTGGAAAGTCTTTTTAAAAGACACAAGACTAAAGGGAGGTAGGCTCCTTGATAGACGTTAATAATTTTGAGTATATGAAAATAGGTTTAGCTTCACCTGATAAAATCCGTTCATGGTCTTATGGAGAAGTAAAAAAACCAGAAACGATTAACTATCGTACATTAAAACCAGAAAAAGATGGTTTATTCTGTGAGCGTATTTTCGGTCCTACAAAAGACTGGGAATGTCACTGTGGTAAATACAAACGTGTTCGATATAAAGGTGTCGTTTGTGATCGATGTGGAGTAGAAGTTACACGTGCGAAAGTTCGTCGTGAACGTATGGGTCATATCGAATTAGCTGCACCAGTATCACATATTTGGTATTTCAAAGGTATTCCAAGTCGTATGGGTCTACTTTTGGATATGTCTCCTAGATCACTCGAAGAAGTAATTTATTTTGCTTCTTATGTAGTTATCGAGCCAGCAGATACACCACTTGAAAAGAAACAATTACTTTCTGAAAAAGAATACCGTGCATACCGTGATAAATTTGGTACTAAGTTCCAAGCTGCTATGGGTGCGGAAGCTATAAAACGTCTACTTCAAGAAATTGATTTAGAAAGTGAAACAGAAAGCTTAAAAGAAGAGTTAAAAACAGCACAAGGACAACGTCGTACACGTGCGATTAAACGTTTAGAAGTAGTTGAATCATTCCGTAACTCAGGAAACAAACCTGACTGGATGATTTTAGATGTACTTCCGGTAATCCCACCAGAATTACGCCCAATGGTTCAACTAGACGGAGGCCGTTTTGCTACTTCCGATCTAAATGATTTGTATCGTCGTGTTATTAACCGTAACAACCGTTTAAAACGTTTATTAGACCTTGGTGCTCCTAGCATTATTGTTCAAAATGAAAAACGTATGTTACAAGAAGCGGTTGATGCTTTGATTGATAATGGTCGTCGTGGCCGCCCAGTTACTGGTCCAGGTAACCGTCCATTAAAATCACTATCCCATATGCTGAAAGGGAAACAAGGGCGTTTCCGTCAAAACTTACTTGGTAAACGTGTAGACTATTCTGGTCGTTCCGTTATCGTAGTAGGACCAAACTTAAAAATGTATCAATGTGGACTTCCAAAAGAAATGGCCATTGAGTTATTCAAACCATTTGTGATGAAAGAACTTGTTGAACGTGGGTTAGCTCATAACATTAAGAGTGCGAAACGTAAAATTGAACGTATGCACGCAGAAGTTTGGGATGTACTAGAAGAGGTTATTAAGGAGCATCCGGTTTTATTAAACCGCGCACCTACTCTTCACCGCCTAGGTATCCAAGCATTCGAACCGACATTAGTAGAAGGTCGTGCAATTCGTCTTCATCCATTAGTATGTACAGCTTATAACGCTGACTTCGATGGTGACCAAATGGCCGTTCACGTTCCTCTATCTGCAGAAGCACAAGCAGAAGCGCGTCTATTAATGCTTGCAGCACAAAACATTCTAAACCCGAAAGACGGAAAACCAGTTGTTACACCTTCCCAAGATATGGTTTTAGGAAACTATTACTTAACGCTTGAACGTAAAGGGGCAACAGGAGAAGGTACTACGTTCTACGGTCCAGAAGAAGTGCTAATTGCTTACAATACGGGGCATGTTCATTTGCATACGCGTATCGCGATTGCAGCAGGTTCCTTAAATAACCAAACATTTACGGAAGAACAAAACAAGATGTTATTGTTAACAACTGTAGGTAAAGTAATTTTCAATGAAATACTACCAGAAACGTTCCCGTATATTAATGAACCAACGGATTTCAACTTACAAATTGAAACTCCTGAAAAATATTTTGTCTCTACAACGACAGATGTGAAAAAGCATATTGAATCTATGGATCTTGTACAGCCTTTCAAGAAAAAAATTCTTGGAAATATCATTGCAGAGGTATTTAAGAATTTCCACATAACGGAAACTTCTAAAATGCTTGACCGCATGAAGGCACTTGGATTTAAATATTCTACTAAAGCAGGTATTACAATTGGTATCTCGGATATCGTCGTACTTCCTGATAAAGGTGAAATTCTAGAAGAGGCACAAGGTAAAGTAGATAAAGTAATGAAACAATTCCGCCGTGGTTTAATAACGGAAGATGAGCGTTATGCGAGCGTAATCGGACATTGGAGTAAAGCGAAAGAAGTAATTCAAGATAAGCTGATGAAAACCCTTGATAACATGAACCCAATCTTCATGATGAGTGACTCTGGTGCCCGTGGTAACGCATCTAACTTTACTCAACTTGCAGGTATGCGTGGACTTATGGCCAACCCGGCAGGACGAATTATCGAACTTCCGATCAAGTCATCTTTCCGTGAAGGGTTAACTGTACTCGAGTACTTCATTTCTACACATGGTGCTCGTAAAGGTCTTGCCGATACAGCACTTAAAACAGCCGATTCAGGTTACTTAACTCGTCGTCTAGTAGATGTTGCGCAAGATGTAATTGTTCGGGAAGACGATTGTGGAACAGACCGTGGCTTACTGATTGGCTCACTTATGGAAGGCACGGAAGTGATTGAAGAGTTTGGTGAACGTATTGTTGGTCGCCATACGAAGAAAACAATTTTCCATCCTACTACAAATGAAGTCATCTTAGAAAAAGACGGACTAATTACACAAGACGTTGCTCGTGTTATTGAAGAAGCAGGTATCGAAGAGCTGACAATTCGTTCTGCATTCACATGTAATACAAAACATGGTGTTTGTAAGAAATGTTACGGTCTAAACTTAGCAACTGGCGATACGGTTGAAGTTGGGGAAGCAGTTGGTATCATTGCTGCTCAATCGATCGGAGAACCAGGTACACAGTTAACGATGCGTACATTCCATACAGGTGGGGTTGCAGGAGACGATATTACACAAGGTCTTCCGCGTATCCAAGAAATCTTCGAAGCACGTAATCCAAAAGGGCAAGCTGTTATCTCAGAAATTACAGGTATTGTTACGGAAATTGATGAAATAAGAGAAGGCCAAAAAGAAATCACTATTCAAGGTACTGTAGAAACACGTAAATACTTAGCACCATATAATGCACGTTTAAAAGTTCATTTAAACGATGTTGTTAATCGTGGTCAAGTATTAACAGAGGGTTCTGTAGATCCGAAAGAATTGTTAAAAGTAAAAGACGTTTCGACTGTTCAAGAGTACTTGTTAAAAGAAGTACAAAAAGTTTATCGTATGCAAGGGGTAGAAATTGGGGATAAGCATATCGAAGTAATGGTACGCCAAATGCTTCGTAAAGTCCGAATTATTGAAGCGGGCGAAACGGACCTACTTCCAGGTTCATTGCTTGATATCCACCAATTTGCTGAAGCGAACAAAGATGCTGTTTTACAAGGTAAAATTCCTGCAACTTGTCGCCCAGTAATCCTTGGTATTACAAAAGCCTCTCTTGAAACAGAATCGTTCTTATCTGCTGCATCCTTCCAAGAAACGACTCGTGTCTTAACTGACGCAGCGATTAAAGGAAAACGTGATGAATTGTTAGGATTGAAAGAGAATGTAATTATCGGCAAATTAGTTCCTGCTGGTACAGGAATGCAACGTTATCGTCAAATTCAAATTTCACCTAACGAAGCAGATGCGGAAAAACAAGCAGTAAACGCTGAGTAAGGAAATCATTATTAGGGAGAACATTTTCTCCCTAATAATTTTCATGATAAGTGTTGACACTTTTTTCAAGAAATGATAATATACTTAAGGTTGATAGTTATCGGACTTGTAGCTTTGGAGGATATGAAAATGTCTTATGAAAAAGTAAAGCAAGCGAAAAAAACAATCATTGGTACAAAGCAAGCAGTAAAAGCAATGAAAAAAGGGCTTGTCAAAGAAGTTTATATTGCGCTTGATGTAGAAGAAAAAATCATTGAACTAGCACGACTAACAGCAGAAGAAAACAATGTATTTATTCACTATGTTGAGTCTAAAGTAGATCTTGGTAAAGCTTGTGGAATGCGCGTAAGCGCGTCGGTAGTAGCTATTACTGTGTAACAGTTTTTGTGTAAAACACAAAAGCTTTGTTTTTACCCAAAAAATGAACCACCTGGATGTGTGGTATTAACAAGATAAAATGAAGGGAGGAGTAATCGATGCCTACAGTTAACCAATTGGTCCGTAAGCCTCGTCAATCCAAAAGCACGAAATCTAAATCACCAGCGTTAGGAAAAGGCTACAACAGCTTTAAAAAATCAGCTACGAATCTTAACTCACCTCAAAAGCGTGGGGTTTGTACTCGTGTTGGTACTATGACGCCGAAAAAACCAAACTCAGCACTTCGTAAATATGCACGTGTACGTTTAACGAATACGTTAGAGGTAAACGCATATATTCCGGGTGAAGGCCACAACCTTCAAGAACACAGTGTTGTTCTTCTTCGCGGCGGACGTGTAAAAGACTTACCAGGGGTACGTTATCATATCGTACGTGGTGCTCTTGATACTGCTGCAGTTAATGGTCGTATGCAAAGCCGTTCACTTTACGGTGCAAAACGCCCTAAAGAAAAAAAATAATTTAATCAATAATTTGACATTCGTCGAAAGGAGGAAAACACATGCCTCGTAAAGGTCCTGTTTCCAAACGTGACGTGTTACCAGATCCAATTTATAATTCAAAACTAGTAACTCGTTTAATCAATAAAATGATGGTTGATGGTAAAAGAGGTACTTCTCAAAAAATTCTATACGGAGCGTTTGATCTTGTAAAAGAACGTTCTGGTAAAGATGCATTAGAAGTATTCGAAGCTGCATTAAACAATGTAATGCCAGTTCTAGAAGTTCGTGCTCGTCGTGTTGGTGGTGCAAACTACCAAGTACCGGTTGAAGTACGTCCTGATCGCCGTTCAACTTTAGGTCTTCGCTACCTAGTTAACTATTCACGTCTTCGTGGAGAAAAAACAATGGAAGAGCGTTTAGCTAACGAAATTCTTGACGCATCTAACAATACTGGTGCTTCTGTTAAGAAACGTGAAGATATGCACAAAATGGCTGAAGCTAACAAAGCATTCGCACACTATCGTTGGTAAGATCTTCTTTAAAATGATACCTAATCCGAAATTGGAAGGAGAAATACAATATGGCTAGAGAGTTCTCCTTAGAAAAAACACGTAATATCGGGATCATGGCTCACATCGATGCTGGTAAAACGACTACTACGGAGCGTATTCTTTATTACACTGGTAAAATCCACAAGATTGGGGAAACTCATGAAGGTGCATCACAAATGGACTGGATGGAGCAAGAGCAAGAACGTGGTATTACAATCACTTCTGCTGCAACAACTGCTTCTTGGGATAACCACCGCGTAAATATCATCGACACACCAGGACACGTAGACTTCACAGTTGAAGTTGAACGTTCACTACGTGTACTTGATGGTGCGGTTACAGTACTAGATGCACAATCTGGAGTTGAACCACAAACTGAAACAGTATGGCGTCAAGCTACAACTTATGGCGTACCACGTATTGTTTTCGTTAACAAAATGGATAAAACGGGCGCGGATTTCTTGTATTCTGTAGGAACACTTCATGACCGTTTACAAGCTAATGCTCATCCAATTCAGTTACCAATTGGTGCTGAGGATCAGTTCAGTGGAATTATTGACTTAGTAACGATGAAAGCTACTATGTATGGTAATGACTTAGGAACAGACATCCAAGAAACAGAAATTCCTGAAGAATACAAAGCGCAAGCTGAAGAATACCGTGAAAAACTAGTTGAAGCGGTAGCTGAACTTGACGAAGATTTGATGGAAAAATATCTTGGTGGAGAAGAAATTACGAACGAAGAATTAGTTGCTGGTATCCGTAAAGGTACTTTAAACGTAGAATTCTATCCAGTAGTATGTGGTACTGCATTTAAAAACAAAGGTGTTCAAAAAGTTTTGGACGCAGTTGTTGCATACCTTCCATCACCACTAGATATTCCTGCTATGAAAGGGATCGACCCTGATACTGAAGAAGAAGTTGAACGTCATTCAGATGACGCAGAACCATTCTCAGCATTAGCGTTCAAAGTAATGACAGACCCTTATGTTGGTAAGTTAACATTCTTCCGTGTATATTCTGGTACATTACAATCAGGTTCTTATGTACAAAACTCTACAAAAGGTAAGCGTGAGCGTGTAGGACGTATTCTACAAATGCATGCTAACTCTCGTGAAGAAATCTCAGAAGTGCACTCTGGAGATATTGCAGCGGCTGTAGGTTTAAAAGATACAACTACTGGTGATACATTATGTGATGAAAAAGCTCTAGTAATTCTAGAATCTATGGAATTCCCAGAACCAGTTATTTCACTATCTGTTGAACCAAAAACAAAAGCAGACCAAGATAAAATGGGTCAAGCTTTACAAAAACTTTCTGAAGAAGATCCAACTTTCCGCGTGCATACTGACCAAGAAACTGGTCAAGTAATTATCGCTGGTATGGGTGAACTTCACCTTGATATCTTAGTAGACCGTATGCGTCGTGAGTTTAAAGTAGATGCTAACGTGGGTGCTCCACAAGTATCTTACCGTGAAACTTTCCGCTCTGCAGCTGAGGTTGAAGGTAAATTTGTTCGCCAATCTGGTGGACGTGGTCAATTCGGACACGTTTGGATTGAATTCTCTCCAAACGAAGAAGGAAAAGGCTTTGAATTTGAAAACGCAATCGTTGGTGGGGTAGTACCACGTGAATATATTCCAGCTGTTGAAGCGGGTCTTCGTGACGCACTTGACAACGGGGTAATCGCAGGGTTCCCATTAATCGATATTAAAGCTAGATTATTCGACGGATCATACCATGATGTTGACTCGAATGAGATGGCATTTAAAATTGCAGCATCTATGGCATTGAAAAATGCTGTATCTAAAGTAAACCCAGTACTTCTTGAGCCAATCATGAAAGTAGAAGTTGTTATTCCTGAAGAATATTTAGGAGACATCATGGGTGATATCACGTCTCGTCGTGGTCGTGTTGAAGGTATGGATGCTCGTGGTAACGCACAAGTAGTACGTGCAATGGTTCCACTTGCTGAAATGTTCGGATATGCAACGTCTTTACGTTCTAATACGCAAGGACGCGGAGTATTCTCTATGGTATTTGATCACTATGAAGATGTTCCTAAATCAATTTCAGAAGAAATTATTAAAAAACATAAAGGTGAATAATTGATATTTCACCTGAATTAAAGTATAACTAGTTTATAGAGTATAAAAGATAGGGGGACGTACGCCCTCTACCTTTTATCATAAAAAAATCATACAATTACTGAGGAGGATCTCTCTAATGGCTAAAGAAAAATTTGACCGTTCAAAAACGCATGCTAATATTGGTACAATCGGACACGTTGACCATGGTAAAACAACTTTAACTGCTGCTATCGCAACAGTTCTTTCTAAAAAAATGGGTGGTACAGCTAGATCTTACGCTGATATCGATAACGCACCAGAAGAAAAAGAACGCGGTATTACAATCAATACTTCACACGTTGAGTATGAAACAGCATCTCGTCACTACGCACACGTAGACTGCCCAGGACATGCTGACTATGTTAAAAACATGATCACAGGTGCAGCTCAAATGGACGGCGGTATCTTAGTAGTATCTGCTGCTGATGGTCCAATGCCACAAACTCGTGAGCATATCCTTCTTTCACGTCAAGTAGGTGTTCCTTACCTAGTTGTATTCATGAACAAATGTGATATGGTTGACGACGAAGAACTTCTTGAATTAGTTGAAATGGAAATTCGTGACCTTCTTTCAGAATATGAATTCCCAGGCGACGATATTCCAGTAATTAAAGGTTCTGCTCTTAAAGCTCTTGAAGGTGAACCAGAATGGGAAGAAAAAATCGTTGAACTAATGGACGCTGTTGATAGCTATATCCCAACTCCAGAACGTCAAACTGACAAACCATTCATGATGCCAGTTGAGGACGTATTCTCAATCACTGGTCGTGGTACTGTTGCTACTGGACGTGTTGAACGTGGACAAGTTAAAGTAGGAGACGTTGTAGACATCATCGGTATTACTGAAGAAGCAAAATCTACTACTGTAACTGGAGTAGAAATGTTCCGTAAACTTCTTGACTATGCTGAAGCTGGGGATAACATCGGTGCTCTTCTTCGTGGGGTAGCTCGTGAAGAAATCCAACGTGGACAAGTATTAGCTAAACCAGGCTCAATCACTCCACACACTGACTTCAAAGCTGAAGTTTATGTTCTTTCAAAAGAAGAGGGTGGACGTCATACTCCATTCTTCTCTAACTACCGCCCACAGTTCTACTTCCGTACAACTGACGTAACAGGCGTTTGTAACTTACCAGAAGGCGTAGAAATGGTTATGCCTGGAGACAACATCGAAATGACTGTTTCTCTAATCTCTCCAATCGCTCTTGAAGAAGGTACTAAATTCTCTATCCGTGAGGGTGGACGTACTGTAGGCGCTGGTGTAGTTGCTACTATCACTAAGTAATTAATGATATAATTTTTAGAATCCATCTCGTGACGACGAGATGGATTTTTTTGTGCTTAGGAATTTTTTAATTTTATACCATAAATATAGAGCATTCCACTTTTAAATAGTACGTAATTGAACGTAATATAGGGATAATGCGTCGGAAATAGCTTTTTCGGTGACCGCTGCGATTTTCACTGCAGTCGGACGCTTTCCGCCGGGTGAGCGATGAGCCATCACCGCCGCTTGCGCGTACGTTGTGATGTCTCATTTGCCCACTCATCCGCTGGAGTCCCCGCCTGCAGCGAAAATCAAAGAAAATTGCTAGCTAATCAGCTTCAACTCATACAGTATATGGTTGAACTAGACAAAATCCACTACGAACGCAACAAACTAGCCTTCGAGCACGACACAGACTACCCCGAGCGTGATAAAAAGACCGCTCAACACGACAAACCCGAAGATTCTATCCGTAAGACGCAGTATCCCTATATTGTGAACTATACTTTTTTGTGCTTAAAAATAGTGTAAACTGGTTATAAGAGGTGATGTCTAATGAATGCACAAATTTTATTAATTGAAGACGATCAACTGATATTTGAAATGATTAAAGAGCGATTTCTACAATGGTCGCTTGATGTAATCCGACCGAATGACTTTCAAAAAGTGATGCATGTATTTATTGAGCAAAAGCCACAATTAGTCATTATTGATATACAATTGCCGTCTTATGATGGCTTTCATTGGTGTAGAGAAATTCGTCATATTTCTAAAGTGCCAATTATTTTCTTATCTTCCCGAGATCATCCAATGGATATGATTATGGCGATGCAGATGGGTGCAGATGACTTTGTACAAAAGCCATTCAATATGGATGTGCTACTTGCAAAGGTGCAAGCATTATTGCGAAGAACATATGATTATCAGGAAGAGAAACTGGACGTTAGTAATTGGAATGGTGCAATCATTGACTTCGCAAAAAGCGAAGTGAGAAAGCTAGAAAAATCGATTGAACTCACTAAAAATGAGCTTTTTATACTGCGTATTCTCTTAAAATCTGTGGATGCGATCGTTTCCCGGGATGAATTAATGCGGGAACTTTGGGATGATGAGCGATTTGTAAATGATAATACTTTATCTGTAAATGTAAATAGATTGCGATTAAAGCTAGAGGAAATTGGATTAACAGAGGTTATTGTAACGAAAAAAGGATTAGGCTATATGGCAATCACGAAAGAGGGGTAAAGTTAATTGTTCATCTCGTACATAAAAGAAAGAAGAGCGTGGATTCTCTTTTTCGTTGGCTTGCAAATTTGGTTGAACATCATACTAACTTTAGATATTGCATTTCAAGATGTTTCTATTCTTTATATTAACCTTGTAGATATAATAGCCTTTCTTCTATTCATTTGGTGGAGGTATAGGAAAGAAACAGCTTATTATAAAGCATTAAAAGAAAGTGCAATGTTAGCTTCCCTTCCAGAAGGTGAGTCCTGCTTTGAGAAGAAAATGACGAGTATTATGGAAGAATTGATATTAGTAAATACAGAGGAATTGAATCAGTTAAAAGTGCAGCATTTAGAAGAGAATGATCGCATTTTATCATGGATTCATGAAGTGAAGACTCCTTTGACTGGTATGCGTCTTATTATCGATGCTGTACAGGAACGGCCATTGCAGGAGAAACTGGAGGTCGAGTGGTTAAGAATTCACTTATTATTAGACCAGCAGCTCCATCATACAAGATTACCTTCCTTGGAAAAGGATTACTTAGTGGAGAACGTTCCACTTCAAAAAATAACATATACAGAAATTAAAGAACTGCAAGCATGGTGCATGCAAAAAGGAATTGGTTTTGAAATTGACCTCCTGCAGGAAGAAGTGCTGACTGACCAAAAATGGTTAGCATTTATCCTCAGGCAAGTATTATCGAATGCAGTTAAGTACAGCGATGCAGATAAGGAAATTCACATTTTTTCTAGAAAAGACGAAGCAGGTCATACCGTTTTGACTGTAAAAGACTTTGGAAGTGGGATAACGAAGGCAGACCTACCTCGTATTTTTGAAAAGTCATTTACTGGTACAATGGGAAGGAATACGGTTGCTTCCACTGGAATGGGCCTATATTTAGCAAAAAATGCAGCAGATAAATTGGGGATACGAATAGATGTGGATTCTAAAATTGGTGAAGGCTCTGCGTTTTCATTACGATTCCCTCTAAAAAACGAAATGAGTAGAATAGCTAGTAGGTGACAAAATTGTCACCTACTTTATTCGTTTGTCATGTAAATCGAACGATTAACAAAACAAAAAGCCTTACACTAGAGTTAATACGATGTAGGAGGTACATGCATGACTATTTTAAGCGGACGTAAGATTAGAAAAGTTTATGGGAAAAAGTCAACTGCACAAGAAGTATTGAAAGGGATAGATATGGAAGTACAGGAAGGGGAATTTGTTGGGATTATGGGACCATCGGGTTCTGGAAAAACAACATTGCTAAATGTACTAGCATCTATTGATAAAGTAACAGAAGGCGTTATTGAAATAAGTGGTCATAATTTACGTACGATGAAAGAAAGGGAGCTTTCTAATTTCCGTCGTGAACAATTAGGGTTTATCTTTCAAGACTATAATCTGTTAGATACATTGACAGTGAAGGAAAATATATTATTACCACTTTCCATTAGTAATATTTCCAAAAAAGAAGCGGAAGCACGTTTTCAAGACCTTGCTAAAACATTAGGAATTGGTGATCTCGCGAATAAATATCCAAACGAAATATCTGGAGGACAAAAGCAAAGAACATCCGCAGCACGTGCTTTGATCAGTAATCCCACTGTAGTCTTTGCTGATGAGCCAACAGGGGCTCTAGATTCTAAAGCAGCTACTGCACTGCTCAGTAATCTAGAGAAAATTAATCTTGATAAAAAAGTGACGATTATGATGGTCACTCATGATGCGGTTGCCGCAAGTTTCTGTTCACGCGTGTTATTTCTAAAGGATGGGCAATTATATACGGAACTATATAAAGGCGAGAAAGACCGGATGCGATTTTACCAAGAGATTATGAGTACGCAAAGTGTACTTGGCGGTGATGGCTATGACGCTTAGTCAATTGGTTTTCCGAAGCATGAAGAAAAATATTAAGCACTATTATTTATATTTCTTTGCACTTATATTCAGTGTGACACTTTACTTTTCTTTTGTTACTTTGCAATACAATCCTAGTATAGTGGATGTATCTCAAGGGGTAAAGGTTACCGCTGGGTTGAAGGCCGCATCGTATATATTGTTATTTGTAGTAGTGTTCTTTGTTCTGTATGCCAATCTTTTGTTTATGAAAAGAAGAAGTAAAGAAATTGGGCTCTACCAGCTAATAGGGATGTCTAAAGGGCTTGTGACAAGGCTATTAGTGTTAGAGAATACGATTCTATGGGTTAGTGCACTTGCGTTAGGTGTAGGACTAGGATTTTTAACTTCTAGAATTTTCGCGATGGTTTTACTGCGCATTCTAGAAAAAGATGTGTTGGTTCAGTTAGTATTTTCAGTTGAAGCTCTGCAAATGACAATTTTCGTGTTTCTGGTGTTATTGATTGTAGTGTTGATCCAGACAGCAATTGGTATCCGACGAGTCTCATTACTTGCGTTGTTTACGGCAAACGCAACATCCGATGTAAAAGTGAAGAAATTTAATAGGTTTCAAATGTTACTTGGCTTCATAGGCCTTTTATTAATCGGTTATGGGTATTATTTGTCTACTACTTTATTCGAACTAGATAGTAATAATCCTAATATGCTTCTATACAAAATGCTCGCTATTTTAGGTTCAACAATTGGAGGAACATTTTTTGTTTTTCGATTTTCAGTAGCATTCTTATTGAATTTAATTCGAACACAGAAAAAAGGACATTTGTCTATTCAGGATGTATTGTCGCTATCGCCAATTATGCATCGAATGAAATCGAATGCTATGTCGTTAACTGTAATTACAGTGATATCCGCTACAGCATTAGGAATTCTTTGTTTGTCGTATATCTCGTATTACTCAGCAGGTTCATCGGCAAAACAGAGCATACCGTTTGATTATATTGTCATGAATGACCAAGGCAAGGCATTTATAGAGAGATTAAATGAGGAAAAAATAGAATTTACACAAACGGATATTGAATTGTTGGATGTGGAAGTCAATACCACGGATTTATATGCTAGTGACATGCCGGCCGGGATAAGTATGATAACTAAAGGACCCATGACAATCTCAAAGCTTAGTGATGCACAACAGGTAATCCCAGAGCTTTCGTTAAAAGCAGGGGAAGGGTATATCACTGGCTATAGCAGTATGATGTCAGAAATAGTGGAACTGAAGGAAAATAATCCGGTACAGCTAACAACATCGGATGGAGAAGAAGCTATTACAATTAAAGAAATCAAATCGGATTCATTACTTGCGTATTACCTAACAGGTGCCGGCATGACAATAGTTGTAACGGATGATCAATTTGAAAAACTTACAGCTGACGCTAAGATCAAACAACAAACGACATGGGAAAAACAAGTTGGTATCGATTTAGCAGATAAGGCGCAGCTAAAAGAGGTTCAAGCGATATACGAGGAAACAACAAATAATGGTCATTTTGAAGTTACAAAAGATGATGGTGTAATTATCAGCGTGAACATGGATTCTAAAGAAGAATATAGATTGTCGATGCTAGATATATTTGGACTAATTATCTTTGTAACAGGCTTCTTAGGCTTAGCGTTTTTAATGACTACTGGTAGTATCTTATACTTTAAACAAATGACGGAAGCGGAAGAAGAGAAAGCTTCCTATACAGTGCTTAGGAAAATTGGTTTCACTACTAATGAGCTGATGAAAGGAATTTATAAAAAGCAGTTGTTTAACTTCGGCGTTCCTTTAGTTATAGGTTTAGCACATAGTTACTTCGCTGTAAAATCTGGATGGATGCTATTTGGTACAGAACTAGTAGCGCCTTTACTAATCACGATGGGTATTTATGTGATTTTATATTCGATCTTTGCATTTCTCTCTATTGGTTACTATCGAAAAGTTGTAAATGAATCATTGTAATGATTAATAAGGGAAATGCCTCTTTGTTTGGAAAGCAAAGGGGCATTTTTCCATTGACATTAAGACTCATAACATATAAACTTTCTCATATTAGTAATCTAGTGTGTGAAAGTGAGTGTTTATATGAATGCTGTTTTAATAGCGGTAATAGTTATGTTAGTTTTGAGTTTACTTCGAATAAATGTTGTATTCTCGTTGACAATAGGTGCAATTGTAGGTGGTCTTACAGCTGGTTTATCTATTACAGAGACGATTGATTCATTTACAGATGGATTAGGTGATGGTGCAGCAATTGCTTTAAGTTATGGGATGTTAGGTGGTTTTGCAATCGCCATCTCTAAAACAGGAATTCCTGAGTTACTAGTTATGACAATTTTGAAATTAGTAAAACGCAATGGAGATACACAAAAAGTTGGTCTAGCAAAAGCATTAGTTTTCTTTGTTCTACTGTTGATGGCTATTTTCTCCCAAAATTTAATACCAATTCATATTGCTTTTATCCCGTTATTAATCCCTCCAATTTTAAAAATATTAAACTTAATGAATGTCGATCGTCGATTGATCGCGTGTATTTTAGCGTTTGGATTAATAACACCTTATATGAGTTTGCCATTTGGCTTTGGGTTAATTTATCAAGAGATTGTAGCTAAACAGATAACTGCCGCAGGAGAAGCGATTTCAACATCAGATGTATATGGACCAATGTTAATTCCGGCTATAGGGATGGTCGTAGGTTTGATCATCGCGTTTATCATGTTCCGAAAACCACGCCAATATAAAGATCTAGAAACGAATGAGGCAGCAGAGGTAGAAGTAACAATTAAAAAGAAAAATGTTGTTTTTACTATAATTGCGCTTTTAGCTGCTGTTGTTGTACAAATACCTACAGGATCCATGATTTTAGGAGCGCTAGCAGGAGTTGTTATATTATATATAACAGGGGCGCTTAAGTGGAGAGAAGCGGATCAGTTATTAACAGATGGTATGCGTATGATGGCGTTCATAGGGTTGGTTATGATAGCTGCTAGCGGATTTGCAGCAGTAGTGACAGACTCAGGTGATGTGGAAAAGCTAGTAACTGCTTCTACTTCTATAATGGGGGACAATAAAGGTCTTGCGGTACTCATCATGTTACTGATAGGATTGGTCATTGATATGGGTATTGGTTCCTCGTTTGCAACGATTCCAATTATTGCAGTTATTTTTGTACCGATTGCTCAAGAATTTGGTTTAAGTCCTGCCGCGATTATTACGCTAATCGGAACAGCGGGTGCATTAGGTGATGCTGGCTCTCCTGCTTCGGATTCTACGTTAGGCCCAACAGCAGGATTAAATGTAGATGGTCAACATAATCATATTCGAGATACTTGTGTTCCAACGTTTTTTATATTTAATATTCCACTGATTGTTTTTGGATGGGTTACGATTATGTTCTTTTCGTAATCAAAACATATTAATAGAAGGAAAAGGATGATCTTTAACGAGGTCATCCTTTTATTACATTACGCGAAAGCCGGTTCCTAATATGTATCGCTTATTAGTGATACTGCGTCTTAGTAAGTTGAATAAAGTGTCCGCAATGATTTTCGCTGCAGGGCGGACGCTTTCCGCGGGGTGAGCGATGAACCTTCACCGACGCTACGCGTGCGTTGTGAAGTTTCATCTGTCTCACCAGAGGAACGAAGGCTAAGAGCGCCACATCGTGTGGCAACGCCTTCGTGACCAACATCCTGTTGGCCTCCGCTGGAGTCGCCGCCCTTCCGCGAAAATCAAAGGAGCTTGCTGACCAATTAGTTTCTCGCTTTATAAACCAAAAGTTTTATTAGAATCAAAGAGGAAA